>JABIHN010000007.1 GCA_018649625.1 Fidelibacterota bacterium
CTAAATAGGTTTCGACTACCATCTCCATATAAATAAATCTGAATGACATTAGATGTATCTAATGAAATATCAGATGGCGATCCACCATTATGTAACCGTAGAAAGTGGGTTGATTCATTTGTATTCCAAGCATATTCTAGTGAACCTGATTTTCTCTCGTTTGAATTCATACTGATTCCAGGGACAAAAAGTGCATTACTATAACTGAACTGAGTTTGGTTTCCTAAAATTCCTGTTGTGGAACCACTTCCATCGGGTTGCCACCATCCAGCACCAGAGTTAAAACGATCAATATAATTCTTATTTGAGTAATAATGAGATGCGGTATTGTAAGAAAAAGAAATAGGACTTGGTATATCATTTCCAAGTGTGTCTGTGATTGAGTTAATCACAATTTCACAATTAGTATTATTTAAAAGAGGTGCAAATGATTTTAAAGAAATTGTGGTTATCTCATTTATCGTGTTTTCTACGAAGTCAATTGTAAGTGGTTGAGCATTAGAAAATATTTGAATGCTTGATTCGTTAATTGATTCTGTATCAATTATTTCATCTAAGGTGAAATTGAAAATACCATCAATATCAAAATAATTTTCTACAGGCGGATAAAACTCTGTGATTTGTGGTCCGGTCAAATCCGTTGATTCAGTATAGAGCTGAAATACAATTCCATCACCACCAATACCGTCCATATTTCCATCAAATGTTAGCCCAATCATATCCGTTAAATCTGCCGTAATTGTTAATTCATAGTTTTGGTCAAATTCTAATAATTCAGGGAAGGAGATTGATACATGTTTACCATTTGCATCCCAATGGTTTGACCAATTTATTTCCATGGAAGTAGGATTTGGAATTAAATTGAGAGCCGTGAGAAATGAATTTTGATTTATTTTTTTTGAAAATTCTATTTCTATTACCTGATTGACAGGAAGAGTATCACCGTTCATTATATTTATATTAGTTATTGTAGGCGGGAAGGCAGGAATAATTTCAGTTTCTACACTTGAAAATTGTTCAGACCCAACCCAAAACCTGTTGAAATTTTGAACAGATATTATATAGGATCCTTGATAGGGTTGTAGTCCATTAAAAGAGAGTGGAACTGTGAAATTTTCTGATTCAAAAAAGATTTTATAAATAAGGGTTGATGTTTCAGTACTATCTGTGGGACGAATACTGATAACAGTCCAAACAGGCTGGTTTTCATTTGTATTTGGGTCAATCTCAATTTGGTAATCTAGCTCACTATTTTGAATGAGAGATAAATTTGGAATTGGAGGATGTGTTGTTGTAGAATCATTGTATGGAATAGATCGAACAATCGTTTTATTTTTAAAAAATGTTTCACCAGCTTCTTCCCAATATAAATAATCGTCCCATGAGCCATAACTGAAAAATTGAAAACCATCGATATATCCTACATCTCGGACATCATCTACAATTCCGGAATGGTTGTTCCAAACATTGTTTTCAGCTAAAATATAAGAACCAGGTCCCACAGAAAATAAACGACCGTTTTGTATTCCATCTTGAATATAGGGACCCCAACTTTGATTTGAACCTTGTAACATTTGGACAAAGGAAGCTGGAGATGTCCAGTGGTAGTGCATAGGGGTCAATTGATCTATGTATCCTTCATTAAACCATAATGCGGCATCTTGATAGACCGTGCCATATCCTTGCCACCCTCCCCAGTTATATCGCCCTAAAACTGCCGTAGAGAGTCTTACGAAAGGCTTGACGACTTGAATGCTATCATGAAGTGAATGAACTAATTCTGTTACACCAAATCTCCACCATTCTTCCCAAGATGAAAATCCGCTCGGAACGCCAGATTGATATGTATGTTCCGCGTCATATAAATATCGTCCTGTTCTTTGTTGAAGGATATTTAATTCGTCTGGTGAAATTATTCCATCTAATCTATTGAGTTCATCTTCGTGAGTAGTTCCTGTTTGGTTCATTGAACTTGAATGTTCATTCCATCTTACATAATCTAAATGAAGACCATCAATATCATAATTATTTACAATTTCCATTGCAACATCTACGGTATAGTTTCTAACATCAATTAACCCCGGTGATAATGCTCTATACGATGACATTGGATTACCATCTCTATCTCGACATATCCATTCGGGGTGAACTTGTGCCGGTGCTCCTTCTTGTAAACTCGATGTTTGAAAAGTATTAAACCATGCATGAAGTTCTAATCCTCGACTATGTGCCGCTTCTACGGCATATTCTAAGGGATCAAAACCTGGATTTTGATAATTTGAATAATATCCCCATGGTTCATAGGATGAATTATAATATGCAGTACCACCTTGTCTAACTTGAAATAGAACTGATGTCATATTAGCATCTGCATGGTTATCCATTATTTCATCAATTTTCTCCATAATTGTTTCAGCAGAAAAGGATGGTCCAATATATTCCCAAGTAATAACCCACGTGGCTCGAAACTCTTTTTCACTTGGCAATGCATCTAACGAAGATACTGTAATTGAAAAGATGAGAATATGTAAAATTTTCTTAATCATAAAAGTTTATTTAAAATTGATTATTGGATTGAAAAATATGCAGGTAATTTAAGACATGTCTCTACTAATTTTTACTAACATAAATATTATATATTAATTTTTTTTATGAAAAAAACATCAATCTTTCAAATAATTATTTTTCTTTTTATACCTTTATTTGCACAAAATAATATGAGTGTGGATTGGAGGAAAGTACCACTAGAATCATCTCATTTAAATGCTGAATGGATTCCAATGCAATCTGAGTTATTTCTATCAAATGGAAACAATACTACTTTCCATATACTAGATATTTATACAGAAAAAGTGATTTCGAGCCCAATCCCCAATATGAATACATTTGGAACAAAATGGTCTCCTGACGGTAGCCAAGCCTTAACACTTCAAATTAAATTTAAGAATAAAAGAAGATTTAATTCCTTAATCGTTGTTAATCGGTATGGAGAGCTGATTAAAACTATTATTGACTTTACTTTAGATAAAATTAATCCAGTTGGTTGGTCAGGATTACAGTCAATACATTATCTGTTAAATAATGAGTTGAATTCTGTTTCAATTAATAAAAATAAAATTGAATGGCAGTTTCCTATCAGTTATGCCATAGGAAATAAGTTATTTAGAAAAGTGAATTTATCATCTGTAGAATTATTAAGAGAAACAGCCACTGTTATTTTAAATCTTTCTACATCTTACTCATCAAGCTTAATTGCATTTGAAGAATATGGTGGAAATTTGTGGGTTATGGATCCATCAACTAAATTTCTTAAAGAGATTGGTCCAGGAAATGCACCCGCAATTTCGCCCAATGGTTTTTTTATTTTGTTCATGGTGTTAGAAGATGATGGATACCAGCTAACAAAAGGTGAAATTTATATATGGGATAAGAAGGCTGATCAAATTTCACAACTAACCTATTCAGAAAACCAAATTGAAATGAATCCATCTATCTCAACTGATGGCAAATATATTTCTGCTACGATTTATCCCGAAGGCACATTACTAATTGGTACGGTCCAATGATAAAATTTTCTGTTTATTTTTTATTACTTATTTTTTCTCTTTCTCAAGCGCAAGTTACGGGCTTAAATGGTTGGGATCTTTTTATTGACCCAGGCCATAGTCAAACCCAAAACATGGGAATTAATGGATATTCTGAAGCAGAAGAATCGCTCGGTGTTGGATTACATTTAAAACAAATTTTAGAAAATCAAACTGATATTGATACTGTCTTTATTTCTCGTACAAATCATACCCAAGATGTATCTTTATATCAAAGAACAAATTATGCTAATTCAGTCGGTGCATCATGGTATCATTCTATTCATAGTGATGCGAGTAGTAATTCAAATACGAATAAAACACTTATGCTTTGGGGACAATTAAATAATGGAAATCCTGACCCACCACCGGGTGGAGAAGCGATGAGTAGTTATATGATCGATTTTTTAACTGAAGGGATGCAAATACAATCTTCAGGCTCTTATGGTGATTGTAGTTTTTATACATGGAGTGATTATTGTGCAAATTCAGGTGGACCTTATTTATATGTAAATCGAAATACGAATATGCCATCCGAATTAAGTGAAGAAGGGCATCATACAAACCCTGAACAAAATCAATTAATGATGAATAATGAGTATAAAAGAATGGTCTCATATTTATTATATTGGTCCATATTGGAATACCATGAGATTGATCGACCATTTGTTGGTCAACTTGCAGGGATAATAATGGATACTGAATCACAACTCCCAATTAATGGAGCAACAATTTCAGTGGGGAATTCCACCTATACAACAGATACATATGAATCATTATTTCATAATTACTCTTCAAATCAAACTGAATTAAGAAATGGATTTTATTGGATGGAAGGGTTGGCAGATTCTACGTATGAAATGATTGTAACAGCACCAGGATATTATAGCGATACAGTTAGTGTAATTATTAATTCATCATTTATTACGTTTCAAAATGTTCAACTCTTATCAGATGAACCCCCTATCATTGTTGAAACAAATCCAATAGAAGGTGATACATTATTTCCTGCTTGGGATAATGTAGAAATATACTTTAGCAGGCCAATAAGTCTAGAATCTATTGAATCATCAATAATCTTTGATCCTGAAATTAGTTTTTCTTCAAATTGGGGAAACGAGAATAGAATGCTGACTATTTCTCCAGACAGTTTTGAGTTTGAAACGGATTATTCATTAATTCTTTTGGATAGTATTTTTGATGTTTATGGTCACAATTTAGATGGAGATGGAGATGGAGAATCTGGTGGGAGTTTTGAATTAACATTTAGGACAGGACCCATGGATATGAGTCCACCAGAGATTATAAGTATTTACCCAATTGGAAATGGGACAAATATCGAATTACGACCAATTATTAATATTCAATTTGATGAATTACTAAATACAGATATGGATTTGGCATCTCATTTTAAATTAGAAAGGTTTCAAAATAATTCTGAAACTATTGGTCAATTTGTATATTACCCGATAAAAAATAAAAGCTCCATTTGTTTTTTTCCAGAAAGTAATCTCTTTGAAAATGAAGTGTATGTTACCCGACTCTATTCGGGATTAATGGATGAGTTTTTAAATCCAATTATTAGTAATCGTGGCTTTAGTTTTCAGACGGGTAATATTGATTATGAAATAACAATTATTGATAACCTTGAATCGAATATAACAGATAATTGGTGGGGACCATTGAGCTCAGGAAGTACAACAGGAGTTATTGCTGATAGTACATTTATGAATTCAAATACATTTATAACAAATCTTCTTTATGAAAGTGACTATTCCATGGAAATATCTTATGGTTGGAATCTCTCAGGGAGCGATTGGCTTCTGAGATTGTATTTATCTGGTGGTGCACCAAGACAAATCACATTTAACAGCTCAAAAACAATGCAAGCTTATGTTTTTGGAGATGGATCAAATAACAAATTTAGGTTTTGTGTTGATGATAATATTAATTCCAATAATGCGGGGCATGAAGTGAGCCCTTGGTACATTTTAGATTGGATTGGATGGAAATTAGTTTCATGGAATATGGATGAAGATGGAACAGGTGAATGGATCGGAGATGGTGAATTAGATGGAGTAATGAGATTTGATAGTTTTCAATTATCTTATTCGGAAGGGCAATCCCAGTTTGGGGAAATATATATTGATGATTTTCGAATTGTTGACGAATACGAATTATCAGTTGATAAAGAAATAATCCCTGATGAACTGTTATTGTTCGGAAACTACCCGAACCCTTTTAATCCATCCACTAAAATAAAATTTCAATTGGGTCAAACCCGTCAAGTAAAAATCACTATTTTTGATTTGTTAGGTAATCAAATAAAAGAATTAACAAATTCAACTTTTAATAGCGGTACTCATGATTTATTATGGGACGGGACAAATCGACATGGTGAGTTGGTATCTTCGGGTGTTTATATTTATTCTTTAGTATCAAAGGAAATAAATATAGTGAGACGAATGATTCTTTTAAAATAATCTGTTTTTTACAAGATTTGGAGCAATAAATGCATTGGATAGATACATCGATTATAATATTATTTTTATTCGGACTTATGGGATTTGGTTGGTGGCAAAGTCGATTAAATAAATCATCGGCTGATTATTTTTTAGGTGGTAAGAATATTCCATGGGTCGTCGCAATGTTTTCGATTGTTGCTACAGAAACATCGGTTTTAACTTTTATTAGTATACCCGGAATTGCGTATCGTGGAAATTGGTTTTTTCTTCAATTGGCGATAGGTTATATCTTTGGAAGAATTCTAGTGAGCATTTTTTTACTTCCAAAATATTTCAGTTCAGGCGTCACGTCTATATATGAAGTCTTGGGAGAAAAATTTGGCCCAGAAATTCAAAAAGTTGCATCAGGTGTATTTCTTATTACTCGAATTCTTGCCGATGGAATTCGATATTTAGCGACTGCAGTTATCGTTCAAGTTGTAACAGGATGGTCGTTACCGATGGCGGTAATAGTCATAGGAAGTGTAACTTTGGTATATTCTCTTCTAGGTGGAATTCGCACAATTGTTTGGATCGATAGCTTCCAATTTGTACTTTATTTAGTTGGCGGACTTATTTCTATTTTTTATATATTATTTAATATGGCACCTTCTGCTAGTGAAGAAATTTCAGAATTGAATCAACTAGGTAAACTTGATTTTTTATCATTTGGTACGGAAAACTTTTTAAAAGATCCATGGTTTATGTTAAGTGCTGTTGTGGGTGGTATGTTTTTATCTTTTGCTTCTCATGGCGCTGATTATATGATGGTTCAACGTGTATTGGGAACCAAAGACCTTGAATCTGGAAGAAAAGCAATGATTGGAAGTGGACTCTTTGTGTTTCTTCAATTCGGAATCTTCTTATTGGCTGGATCATTAATTTATATTTATTTGGGTGGAATGGAATTAGAAAAAGATCGTGAATTCTCAACATTTATCATAGATCATTTACCTATTGGAGTGAAAGGTTTGCTATTGGCAGGAATATTATCGGCAGCCATGTCAACATTGAGTTCATCTATAAATTCTTTAGCATCATCAACAATCAACGATTGGTTTAAAGGTAGCGCTGATTTAAAAATGTCTAGGATTGTTAGTGGATTATGGGCAATTGTTTTAATAGGAATTGCACTTATATTTGATGAAGGAGATTCAGCTATTGTAATCATGGGGCTTACCATCGCATCATTTACCTATGGCGGATTATTAGGTTTATTCCTTTTAAGCAAACTGGACCAATCCTTTCAGCCAATAAGCTTGATTTTTGGTTTAATCTCGAGTTGTTTAATTGTATTCTATTTAAAGGAAGTCGGACTAGCATGGACTTGGTTTATTCTTGTTTCAGTTGCTGTAAATATGGGTATAACAATTGTAACTGAACGATTTTTACGATTTGTAAAATATTTATAGCATTAGAATAAGTTGAAGCAATTTACTTCAAATAATCCAATTAGAACCATGGGGCTCATGACTGGGACTTCAATGGATGGTCTAGATTTAGCCGTTGTGGATATTGTCATAAAAAATGGTTATCCGGTACCAAGTAATGTGATATCCCACACAATTCCATTCCCCGGAAAATTAAAAAAACAAATATCATTAGCTGTCTCTGGTAATAAATCTTTATATAAGTCTTTGGATGATACCTTAGGGAGATGGATAGCAGATGTAGCATTTGAATATGTTAATAATAATAATATTTCAAATATTGAATTAATTGGTATACATGGACAGACAGTTTTTCATGAGAGCGGGGTAAAAAGCATTCAAGTTGGTAATCCGAAATATTTAGTTAATACATTTAATATTCCAGTTATTTATGATTTTCGTTCAGCAGATATTAATGTTGGTGGTACTGGTGCGCCTTTGATTCCCAAAATTGACGAATGGATATTTCAACGAAAAAAGTCTGCTGTCATGTGTGTAAATATTGGTGGGATAGCGAATGTTACTTTGATGCCACCTAAAGAAAAAGGAAAAATTCTTGGATTTGATACAGGGCCTGGCATGGCAATGTTGGATGAAATATATCGGTCTCATTTTATTGAAGGGTATGATATATCGGGGAAAGTTGCAAAAAAGGGTAGGATTAATAAAGCTTTGGTTAATGATTGGATGAATGATTCATTTATTCAAAAAATACCACCAAAATCAACTGGTCGAGATAATTATGGTCACTCTTGGATTACAGAGCATCGTAACGAATTAGACTCCATCTCTTTCGAAGATCGATTAGCAAATCTTGCTTATTTTACAGCTCGATCTATTATTCATGGGTGTTATTCATTTCTAGATAAATGGAATGTATCTGAATGCGTTATTTCAGGCGGAGGAAGCCATCATGAACAAATTTTTTTCCACTTAGGTCGATTACTATATCCCGTTTCTTTAAAAAGGGCTGATGAATATGGATTCTCTGTTGATGGAAAAGAAGCGATTGGTTTTGCGCTTCTTGCAGTGGCCCATGTAAAAAATATTTTCGGAAATATTCCTTCGGTCACCGGCGCAACAAAAGAAGTCGTACTTGGGAATATGGTTAAGCCGTGAAAAATAATTTAGAACTACTTTCTCCTGCTGGAAATTTATCCAAATTAAAATATGCGTTTGCTTATGGTGCAGATGCAGTTTATGCTGGTGTGCCACGATTTTCTCTACGTACACGAGAAAATGAATTCAAAGAAGAAACGCTCATTGAAGGAATTAAATATGCTCATGACTTAGGGAAGAAAATTTATTTGACTCTAAATATTTATGCCCATAATACGAAAGTGGATGGTTTCATTCGCGAATTGGAAAAAGTAGCCGAATGGAAACCCGATGGACTCATAATGGCCGATCCGGGATTAATTAATCAAGCTATTAAACGTGTGCCACAAATTCCGGTACATTTATCAACTCAAGCAAATGCAACCAATTGGACTACAGTTGAATTTTGGAAAGATTTAGGAGTGGAACGGATTATTCTTTCAAGGGAATTACGTTTGAAAGAAATTTCAGAAATTCATGAAAAAGTTTCTGATATCGAATTAGAATGTTTTGTTCATGGTGCAATTTGTATTGCCTATTCTGGGCGATGTTTAATTACAAATTATATGAACCATCGAGATGCAAATCAGGGGACGTGTACAAATTCATGTCGTTGGAATTATGAATTGGGTGAAGAATCAGATTCTTTATTAGAAAATGAATCGCATCAACATTCATCCATACAAGATAGAAATTATGATAGACCGGCAGGGGAATATTATGTGAAAGAGAAAGAACGAAAAGATGAAAAATACCCAATAGAAGAAGATGAAAGTGGAACTTATTTATTTAATGCTAAGGATTTATGCTCTGTTGAACTTCTAGAACAACTTCAATCGGCAGGAGTTAGTAGCTTTAAAATTGAAGGTCGAACAAAATCAGAATATTATGCTGCAATGTCTGCAAGATCCTATAGGAAAGCCATTGATGATATGAAATCGGGTAAACCATTTAACTCGGACGTGTTAAAAGATTTATTAGCCTTATCTAATCGTGGGTACACCACTGGATTTTATACAAGAAATCCAAGGGAGTTTGGTGAAAATATTCATTCTAGTCGATCATCTGAACGATTTAAAAAAGCGGCTGGTATGAATTGTGAGTGGGATGAAAAGAATGGATTACTCTGGTTTGATATAAAAAACAGGCTAGAAATTAATAATGATATTGAGCTGATTTCTCCGTCTTCTGTAGAAGAATTTGAAATTAAAGAAATTATTAATTCAAAATATCAAAAAGTAGAAGTTGCTCATGGAGGGACGGGAAGGTTTGCAATTCCTGTTGAAAAAAATCCTGGTAAATTTTCTATTTTAAGACGAAAGTTAAATGACAATGAAATATCTCAATTAATACAATAGAAGGATTTTTATAAAAAGATTTAAACGATGCGACTAATTATTCAAAACAATTATGATAATGTCAGTTTTTGGACCGCACATTATATTAAAAATAGAATTAAGAAATTTCAGCCATCTGAAGAAAATCCATTTATATTGGGACTTCCCACAGGTTCATCGCCTATTGGTACATATAAGGCATTGGTGAAGCTTTATGAAAAAGGTGAAATATCTTTTAAACATGTGATTACTTTTAATATGGATGAATATGTGGGTTTGTCAAAAAATCATCCAGAAAGTTATACAGCCTTCATGTATAAAAATTTATTTAACCATATTGATATTCCTAAAAACCAAATCAATATTCTAGATGGAAATGCTTCTGATTTAGAAGGTGAGTGCAATAGGTTCGAAAAAAAAATTATGTCAGTTGGCGGTATTCATTTGTTTTTGGGCGGCATAGGAAGTGACGGCCATATTGCATTTAATGAACCCGGTTCATCTTTGTCATCTCAAACAAGAATAAAGACGCTCACAAAAGATACTATCATTGCCAATTCACGCTTTTTTGAAAATGATTTATCTAAAGTTCCCGCGACAGCTTTAACTGTTGGTGTGAAGACTGTAATGGATGCAGGCGAAGTTGTAATCATAGTGACAGGCCATCAAAAAGCTCGTGCTTTGGCTAAAGCAATAGAAGGCAGTGTAAATCATATGTGGACAATAAGTATGCTTCAGCTTCATCCTCACGGAATTATTGTGGCAGATGATGATGCAACGGATGAGTTAAAAGTAGGTACCGTTAATTATTTTAAAGAAATTGAGCGAGAAAATATAATTGGGTGATGTGTTTTATTTCATTAAAACTAGTTTAAGAGTTTTTGTTTGAGTTCCATCACTAAGTAGGACAAAATATACTCCGCTAGGATTATTAGATGCATTCCAATTAATTTGGTGCTCTCCAGGTGCAAGATTTTTATATAATAGTGATTCTACCATTTGCCCATTAATGTTATAAACCTGTAGGTATATTGTCCTTTTTGTGTTGCCCTTAAAGTTAAATTGAATAGTCGTAGCCGGGTTAAACGGATTGGGGAAAGCGGATATTAATTCAATATGAATAGGGCTAATTATATATTTTTCAATTTCAGTGAGCTCTATTCCTAAGTAATCTAAGGTTCCACGAACAATTGCATTAGCGGTTGAATCATATAATCCGGAATTCTCACACGAATTCATATCTTCATAGGTAAGTGCTAATACATTTTCACCAAAATTCGCCCACCACCAACTTTCAGGATATTGATCTGGCGTACCATTCGTCCAACTTATATAATGGCTCCAGGGTTCAATACCAGACATAAAATAACTCTGGACTTTATTAATATAATTTTGTTCTAAAATCGAATAATTTTCAGACGATCCGAAAGAATCATGGTAAACGAAATATCGATAGCACGCATAAGCTGCATGCATATTGAGCGCAACTTTAATAGGATTATTTATAAACATGAGTTCGCTAAATCGATTTTGTAATACAGCTACTTCTGGCTCCAAAGGGTTATCATCCCACCCGCTTTCAATATCTATTCCATTAGCATTTTCTCTCGGAAACCCTAGTTCTACACCGTCTGGATTATACATTGGAATAATGTGAAAAATCGTATTATCACGAATAAAATTTGCATATGGATCATCAGAAAGTAGAATATTTATTATTTCATTAACAACCCAAAACGATTCTTCTTCTCCAGGATGTGTTCGGGTATGGATATAAATTCTAGGTAAAGTTGTCGATTCTGGGTGATTTGTTATGGTGAGTTCCCACAGCGCTCTATTTTGAACTGAAGCTCCTAATGAATCAATTATGACAAATGGGTTTTGTCCCCAACGGTTTAAATCAACTAATAAACTATCATAGCTATAGCCCCAGTTTTGATTGTCACGTGATGCGTATAATTCATTATCAGGAATTATTCCACATTTTGACTCAGATTGTCCAAATATGAATGATAGAAGAATAATAATAATGGGTAAAAGTTTATTCATATAGTGAAATTTATTTAGCATCAAACATATAATCCGCAATTTTTTCTGCAATATTAAATGGAGTTCCAGAATTTCGGTTGGTAAGAATTAGAATACTAATTTGTTGGTCAGGGAATTTCATAAATACATTTCTAAATCCTCTCGTACTCCCTGTATGATGAAATCGTTTTCTAAATAAATATGTATCAATTCGCCATCCAAATCCATATCCGGTACTATTTCCATTAGATAATTTACCGGAAGTAAACGCTTCATTTAATAATTCAAACTCAACCAATTGATTTGTATATAAGTTCTGATCCCAATAGAACATGTCATGCAAAGATGTATATATACCACCATCACCTAATACTGCACTAGTTAGACTTTGATCATCTCGATTATAAACATTTCCATTTTTGGAATACCCATAAGCACGATCTGATACTATTGAAATTCCGTTTTGATAGGCAATACTTTCATTCATTCCGAGGGTTGAAAATATATTATCTTCTAAAAACTGAGCAAATGATTTTTTAGATATATTTTCAATGATCATCGCCAAAAGTGCATAGCCAGTATTACTATAGCGATAATCTGTTCCAGGGATGAAATAGGTTGAGTTTTGTTCTAACATCAAAAAATATACATCTTGATCAGTTACTTGTTCAATGACATTAGTTGGAATTAATGACTCATAATCTAAAAGTCCTGAAGTATGGTTCAATATTTGACGAATTGTTATCGTATTTCCATAGGCTGGAAAATTTGAAAAGATATCAGTTAAACTCGATTCAAAACTTAATTCATCACGATTTATTAAAATCATGACACACATTGCAGTGAATTGCTTTGTAACAGAAGCTAATCGGAAGTTTGTTTCATTTTCAACATGAAGGTCATCTTCTAAATTGGCTAACCCGTACCCTTTGGAAAATACAGATTTTCCGTCTTTAATAATCATTAAAGCAGCACCGGGAGAATCTTCGTTATTATAATCGATGAAAAGTGAATCAATAAAAGTATCGTCAATTTCAGTGATTGGTGATCCTAAATCTCTATCTCCACATGATGCTAATACAATGAATGAAGCTGTTATTAAACCATATATTAGAGGCTGAATCATTTTTTTGCTTTTATTTTTATGAAGTAATAAAAAGTGCCACTAAATGTGAGTAATAATCCAACTATAGATGGAATAAATGCAGTAATTAAGGTAATAACTAAAAAAGAAGAATATAGAATTAAAACGATAATCATACTCCAAGGGTATAAAAGTGCTTTATACGGGCGATTTTTATGAGGCCACTTTTTTCGTAAGACATAAATTGCACCAAAGGTAAGTAAATTGAATATGGTGCTGGTTGCAGAAAAGAAATCAATCATGATTTCGTAGGCATTGGAGCCACTTACACCGGATTGCAGGTAGGTCGCAATAACCGAAAATATTAGCAATATAGTTGCCCATACTCCTTGCCCAATTAAGGCATTATTAGGAGATTTGAAAACTGGATGCAGCACTTTAAATTTATCAAAAAAGAGACCATCCCTTGCCATGGCATGCCATGTACGTCCTTTGCAAAGAATCTGAGTGCTAATATTTCCAAATGCATTAATAGCCACAGCGACAGAAATAAGTACACCACCAGTAGCGCCAAGAACAACTTTCATGGCAGCAGTCGCAACCCATTTATTTTTAATAATTTCTTGAACATTTAATTGATATAAGTACCCTAGATTTGTTCCAATATAAAGTAATGTCACACCTCCAATTCCAAGAAAAAGAGATAAGGGGAGTGTCCTTTGCGGGTCTTTAACTTCTTCAGCCATATAGGTGGCACCTTCCCAACCGCTAAAAGCAAAAAAGGAATATCGTAAGGCTGCCCCAATTGCAAGCACTGTCTCCCAACCAAATGTTTCGGGCCAAAATTGATTTGTGAAATTTTCAACATTTCCCGTGGAAAAAGATGTAAGTGTCATTCCTATTATTGCGCCTACAGCACCGACCTTTATCGTACTGAAAATAACTTGAAACTTGCCACTCATGCTTACACCAAATAAATTGATGCCAGTTAATCCCCAAATCGTTATTAGAGAGATGACGAATGTGACAGGAAGATTAAACTGGGTCCCCATTGTGATTTCCCAAATGGCATTTAAGTATTCGGTAAAAACTAATGCCACAGCAACAATGGATGCTGTCTCCGATACAAAAAACATTGCCCATCCACGTATAAAAGCAATGTAAGGTCCATAAGCTTCTTTTAAGAAAATATATGGGCCTCCAGCTTTAGGAAGCATTGCTGTCAATTCAGCATAAATGACAGCTCCAAAAATGGTGATTATACCACCAATAACCCATACCAATCCAAACAGGGATGTACAACCGACCAATGCCATAATGGGTGCAGGTGTTCTAAAAATACCCGATCCAATGATTCGGCTAATTACAATTGCAACAGATTCTTTTAGACCTAAGTCTCTTTTATATTCGCTCATAATATTCTTATTTTGTGGGGTTTTCTAAAATTCGAATTATTTGTTTATCGGCATCTAATTCTGCCATAATTCCGATTGGAAATGAGATATTATTTTTATAATGGCCGATTGGGAAATTAGCTAGAACTGGTATTCCTAAATGAGAAAAGTATTGTTCTAAAATTTCCATCATGGTGAAACTATTTTCATCATCGGGTGGTTCAGATGCACGTCGTGTGAATTTTCCAAGTATGATCCCTGTGACATGGTCAAATTTTCCCGCTAATTTTAATTGAGAAAAATATCGATCAATACGATAAGGTGCTTCGCCTACATCTTCTATAAAAAGAATTTTACCATTTGTTTCAATTTCATATGGAGTGCCCATAAGTGTATTTATTAAAGATAAATTTCCACCAATGAGTTTACCGATTCCTTTTCCGCCATGAAGTGTAATCATAGATTCATCTAAGTCAAATTGTTTTACATCAATGATATATCCATTTGGATTGTTTTTTGCAATGGCCTGCCAGAAAAAATGATCTGAAATAGGTGAAAGGTTATTTTTACTCCCTAAACCATACATGGGACTTGGGGTATGAAATGTAGTAAGTCCAGTCATTTTATTGATGGCGAGATGTAAACCGGTTATATCACTAAACCCTATAAGGATCTTTGGATTATTTTTAATAATGTCATAATCTAATTGATCTAAAATTCGTGTTGTACCATACCCGCCTGTCCCAGGGAAAATTGCTTTGATCCTTGGATCAGACCACCCAGCCATAAACTCATCAGCACGTCGTTTATCTGTTCCACCTAAATAACCGTGTTGTCGAAAAATATCTTCGGCTTGCAACGTAACATAACCTTGCTCTTCTAATCGTGTTTTGGCTAGTGCCATACGATCTTGTTTTAAATATCCTGAAGGAGCGACAAACAATATTGTATCACCGGGTGTAAGTCTTTGCGGCTTATTTTCGGGAAACACTAAAGCGAAACTTGTGATGAAAAAAATAAATAAATATTTCATATTTTATTCGATAATGGAAAACATCTGTTTAGTTATTTTATAGGGGAATGCATTAAAATGCCACCATTCTGTAGAAATGGTTCCAAATCCCGCTCCAGTCATAGCGTCTCTTAAAATATCTCGATTAGATACTTGTTCTAGAGTTAAATCTCCCACAACCAACAGTGAATCTTCTAAGCGGGGAAATGCCAACTTTCCAAAATAGTCATAATGTGTTCCCATATCTAAAGGAATTCCATCTTTGGTTGTCACGGTTAAATCAATTGCAGCACCAAAATTATGAATAGAACCAGATTTCGGATTTGCTACAAAATTTGATCGTTCTGATTCTGGGACATCAATCAAGGTATTCCATAGTATCCATTGAATGGACCGAGGTCGTAGTCCATCATAAATTAATAATCGAAGATCCGGATGATTTTTCTTTAATAAATCATGTGCTTTTACGAGCATTTTACCTGGAATTTTTCTCATGTAACATATTTCTAATTCACCATATACATCGGTTTCCATAAAATTATCAGTTGTGGAATATTTTAAATCAACCAAAAGCGTGGGATCCAATTCTTGAATGTTGACTAAATCGTGCTTTAAAATGATTTCTTTAGAAATAATAGATTGAGCAGAATTACAAGCACTTAACAGAATAGCTATAAATAAAAATACTACTTTTTTCATATTTTAACCAAAAATAAATTGGCAGATATATACAGCACTTAATACGCCAACCGCATCAGCAAATAATCCAGCGGCTAATGCATGACGGGTTTTTCGAACGCCTACAGATCCAAAATATACAGCCAATACATAAAATGTTGTTTCGGTAGAACCAAACATGGTTGCACCAATTTTAGCAATTAATGAGTCTGGACCATGAACATTGATTAAATCTGTTAAGAGTCCCAATGAACCACTTCCTGATAGGGGTCGCATCAATGCCAAAGGTAGATTCTCGGGCGGGAATCCAATCAATGTTAAAACAGGTGATAAAAAATTAAGGGATAAATCTAATGCACCGGATGCACGGAACATTCCAATGGCTACTAAAATAGCAACCAAATAAGGAATAATTCTAACTGCAATTGTAAATCCATCTTTGGCGCCTTCTACAAAAGATTCATACACTTTCACTTTTTTAAATACTAATCCATAAAAAGGTATGCCCACCAATAAAAATGGAATTATGTATTTTGAGAATTCATTAAAGGATCCCACAAATAAACCGATCATGATTGACTCCCATCAATAATAGTAAAACGTTTTCGTTTTTCCAGAAATTTGACAGCAACTACAGCCGCAACGGTGGACATGGCTGTGGCAATTATTGTTGTAATAAATATTTGGCTCGAGTAAGACCCCATAAGTGCAACAACGGTTGCGGGCAATATTAACTGAACACTAGAAGTGTTGAGAGCCAAAAACATAGCCATGGCATTGGTGGCGGTTTCTTTATTGGGGTTTAATTCTTGGAGCTCTTCCATAGCTTTAAGACCGAGAGGTGTGGCTGCATTTCCCAATCCTAAGATATTGGCAGCCATATTTAAGACAATCGACCCAATAGCAGGGTGGTCTTCTGGTACATCGGGAAATAGGCGAATAGTTAAAGGCCGTAATCCTTTTGCTATAATACGAATGAGTCCAGATTCTTCTGCAATTTTCATTATTCCTAACCAAAGAGCCATTATACCAATTAAGCCAATGGCTAAATTCACAGCGACTTTTGCCATGTCAATGGCCGCTTGGGTTACAGCATCAATATTCCCGGTATATGTACCAACAACAACACCAATGAACATCATTCCAAACCAAATATAATTCAGCATTTATTTTTCCTTATGTTACGGGTTAATCTAAAATTGTTAATGTAGGAGAAGCGGATAAAGTATCCAATCGAACGGGGATAGAAATGGGCATCGTCGCTTGATAGATTCCATGTCCACAAGGGAAATTAGAAATAATAGGAATATTCAAATTATTGCACACATCCATGACTATTTCATCAGTCGATTTTCCAAAGGGTGTATCTTGATCTTTCATATCAACTAGCTCCCCAATGATCAGACCTTTAATCTTGTTAAACATACCGGCTTCTTTTGCATGAACCATCATGCGATCAAAAGCATATAAATATTCACCAATGTCTTCGATAAATAATATGGATCCATCAGTGTTGAGTTGATCCTTTGTCCCTAAACGATTAATTAAAAGGCATAAATTTCCACCCCATAATGGACCAGAAGCATTCCCTGATTTCAATATATTTATGGGCAAGTCAGATGGTGATTGAATCACTACGTTTTCATTACTTGATAAAGTTTTTTCCATCAAATCAAAATTATAATCTACATCACCATTTTTGAACGTTGTCAGCATTGGGCCATGGAAGGTTACAAGCCCAGTCTGTTGTGTCATTGATGTTAGGAGAGCAGTGATATCGCTATATCCCATAAATATTTTTGGATTTGTTTTAATGAGATCATAATCGAGAAAGGGTAAAATACGATTAGCACCATATCCACCACGGGCGCAAATAATAGCATCAATTTCCGCATTCGCAAACATGGTATTGATGTCGTTTGCTCTTTCTTGGGGCTTCCCCGCATAAGTGTTTTCTCTTAAATATACACTTTCACCAATAACAATATGATAGCCTTTGTCTTCAAAAACAGATATGGCTGTTTTTAAGTCAGATTTTTTCATCCACGATGATGGACTCACAATGCCAATGGTAGCGTTTGGTTTTAGAGCGGGTGGTTTAATCATGGACTAAAATCTCTATGATGTCATCCTGCAATTTTCGATAATTTTTGGAGGAACCAATGTAACCATTCATGAGCATGGAAAATGCCACAGGACCGTATGTGGGAGAAAACGCATACCCTGACAAACAACTTACACCTGATAAGTGACCTGTTTTAGCTCGAATACGTTCCCCATTTGTCTTAATACGATTATTTAATGTTCCTTTTGAGCCACCATGCGGGAGTATTTTAAGGAAATCATTATTGTAAGGACTTTGATACATATAAGTTAATAGATCAATAAAATGATCTGCACTCGTTAAATTGTATCTAGAAACTCCCGAACCATCAACGATTCTTATTGTTGTTGTATCAATCTTTGCCGAATCAGCTAAAAAAGATTTTACTATGTTAAGTCCGGATTTCCAATTCCCCGGTGCATCATTGCTAATCCCCAATGTTTTGATAAAAAGTTCTGCAGTGAGATTATCACTTTCATTCATAAGGTTTTTGGCTGAATAAAAAAGAGAATCGGAAAAATGTGATGTCAAAAACTTGGAATTGTTGGAGACCTGTCCAATTAAAACATTTTCAACACTCGTTCCATTCTTTGTTAACATTTCCTTTAATACAGTTCCAGCAAATAGGGGTGGATGGACAATATTTCTAATCAACGTATCCGCAGAATTAAATTTCATTATTTTGCCGCTTATTTTGAAACTGTTAGTACGTCCAGCCCAATCCCGCTCGATTTTAAATTTTTCAAAATCAATCGTATCATTTACTGTAAAGGATTGATTATCTATTTTGATATAACTTGTAGAAGGATTTGTAGAAATCTGTACTGGTTTACCTGTTTTTCCAGGACGATAATAAAAATCCACACAATTATCGTTTAACGAAAGAGCACTGACAGGTGCAGCATACCACCAAGGTCCTTCATCCCACATCCAGCCTTCGCCGTAATGGAGTGTATCCATCAAACTTTCATCCACAAATAGGGTATCAACTGTTTTGATTTTTGAAGAAATAATATTTGCTAGAGAATCTAAGGACGCTAATGAAAAATCAGGATCGCCACCTCCAACAAGATAAATATTTGTTCCATTCTGATAGATAGATGTTTCAAATGTATAATCGGCACCTAGTTGGACTAATGCAGCCGCGCTTGTATATAATTTATTATTACTTGCGGGCATAAGTTTTTTATGGCTATTGAGAGCATAAAGAGTTTTTTTTGATTCAAGAGACGTTATTTTTAAGCTCATGTTTATATCAAGGTCAGACTTTATGATGAGCGAATTAATCTCTTTTTTTAAGGATGAAAGACCTGGATTATCTAGTAAAACTTTTGGCGGTGAACAGGAGAACGCGATAAATATTGCTAAATAATAGAATTTTATTTTTTTCATTTTTTATGAGGTGATAAGTTGTATAAATTTTTTTAAAATTGTTGTACCAAATTGAAAAGAAATTTCAAAATCAGAGGTTGAAATTAGATTTCTTTCAGCAAATGGAAATGTTGCTTCAATATGGGGTTGAAATGTCCAAATAGGTTTGTTCTTATGTATCAAGCCTTCAATTGAAACCATTTCACTTCTTGCCGATATTTCAAAATCATTTGGGCAAGATGTTACGCTTTCACGATGTGAGTATATTAATTGACCCGTTTTAGAGTTTGTCCATAATTCATTCTTTAAGAGAGTAACAATTCGCGTACCTTTCTTTTTTTTATTTTCCCATAAGTTATCAACATTTCCACCAAACATATGGGCAATGAGTTGGTGCCCATAGCAAATTCCTAAAATTGGAATATTATTCTCAATTGATTTTAGAAGGAGTTTTTGAATATCGGCCTGCCATATTAAATTATCGTGAACTGATGACGCACTTCCCATGATAATGATTCCCTGGGTATTTGGGAATTCAAATTCCATACTATTATTTTTAATAAGTGCAGGAAGGTGATAGGTGCATTGAATAGACGTTAAGGATCCGATATGATTGAAAGATGAGATTTCAGGTGTCTCAATGCTGGGATCTATTACCATGATGGATTTTTTTTGCATAGAATACTATCTTTATTTAATATATAATATCTTTTGAGTAATAGTGTTTTGTCCTTCAATTGAAAGATGAAGGAAATACGGTCCTGATGTTAATCCTTTTGAAATATTATTCGGAAGATTAAAAGTTATTGGAGTTGAGTTCAATTTTATTAATTGATGATTCCACACTGATTGTCCTAATATATTATACAAATTTAAATAGTAATTTCCTTGTATTCCATTAATTTGGATAAGCCCACGACTATTAAATGGGTTGGGGTAAAAAGTGAGAGTTAGTTTTGTTGGAAGAATTATATCATTATTTGTTGTAAGTGTTGTATCCAATAAAAACTCTATAGCACGATTAAAATAGTCAATTTGGTCTTCGTCGTTAAGGATTTCCAATGGAATCGATGATAATAGAGATGAAGGGGTAATCATCCCCACACCCAAAATAAGTCCGGTAGAATCTGTGAAGATAGGATGTACAATTGATTCATTCAAGGGGCTTCCAATACTATTCAAACTGTCAATACCAGCAGTTAAAATCAAGGTTGACGCAAAATTTTCGTATGGTGCACCAATACCAATTGTTTCTGAAGGAATAGGGAAGGATTCTGTAAAATACACCCCGAGATAATTTTGTAGAAAATTAGATCCAGTGGTTGACATTGTGAGTGATTCACTAGATTTAGATCCCATAATCCAAAAAGATGAATTCTCTAATTGCTCTATTAAGTCATTGGGGAACTGTTTAGTTGAATTTCCCGTTAGGACGATAGGTAAATAGTTTTCGGGTATGATAAATGAAGTGTCGGTTGAGAAGATTGTATCATTCAATGTCCCAATTCCAATATTGTGGCTATCAGCAAGTAACCCAGCATTTCCGGTAAATGGTAAGTTGGGTGTGTTACTTTGTTGATGAGTTGAATTTATAAAAAGGAGTTTTTGTCCACCTTGACTTCGTCTAAAAACAAATATATCCGATGGTTCGCTTTCATTTGGAACGGGCGCATTATCTACAGCCGTCATTCTGAAAAACCCTGTGTTGTTAAAAAATGACCCAACTTGAAATTGAGTATCAGTTGATGTTAAATATGTTTCATCGTGGTTGCTGAACCATGTGTCCATTTCATAACTGAAGTAAAGCCGATAGCCCGCCAAATCATTTTCAGTATTTCCAATCCATTTTAAAATGAATCCATTTCCTTCTTGAAGGATTGAAATAAGTATTGGAGGTGATGGAGGTTCTGTATCCGATTCACCAACTTCAAATTCTACAGCAATGGTATCGGCATTTAAATAAGGGTCAGGCTTATATTTTTGTATGTGTCGTGCAAAGTTTGCACAAATAGATAATCCACCTAATCCTGAATCTGTAATGATAATGCGCATTCTTTTATTTGTTAATGTAAGTCTAAATCACAAAGAAGTTGAACTAAAGTTGGAACATAATCAGTAATCATTTGCGTTAATGGTTTAGGTGGAACTTCAAATGTGATTAAAGGAAATTCATTTTCTGTTGCCCATGTTCCAAAAGAACCAGGCGTTGGGTATCCTACATCATCTACCAATGGTATTCCTGTCTTAGTAGAAATCCATTTACCTAAATCAGTATTTTGTGGGTCTTCGATACAATCGAGAGCCGAATGGAATGAGATGATAGAACTGGGTTTAATTTCATTAATAATTTTTATAATTGCTTTTGTTTCAGGTTCAGACCCTGGTTTGGCACCTGTACTCAATTCTATATCTTGTGGCTCACCACTTTTAACGCGATAAAAAACGGGTTTATTTGTCCAATCATTAGTTGGGAAATTTCGATTTAGATCTACGCCATTTGCGTTGGCTCGAGTACCATGTAATGTTCCATCAGGGTTAGCGCATAATACAACAGGGTTTTTTAAATCTTCAGATGGAATAGATCGTAATGCTTCAGAGAGTAAAACAATAGATTCTGGTTCATCACCATGTATTCCTGCTAATATTAAAATATTTGATTTATTTGAGCTCGGAAGAAAAATATCAAGATTATTATTTAATACTGATTTTCCGTATAAAGTAGATTTATGTTGGAGCTTACCTTGGTCTGAGTGAGGAACTGACATTATTAATTAGAAACAATTACTGAAAATATCTTCAATTGTTTCTCTTTTTCGAATTAATGTAGATTGATCTCCATCTAACATAATTTCAGCAGCCCGTGGGCGGGTACAAAATTGATGAGACATTGTGTAGGAATATGCTCCTGTATCCATGATGGCTAATAAATCACCTTCTTTCACATCTGGAAAGTTTCTATCAATTGCAAGTCGATCTGTATTCTCACAAATACGGCCTGTAATATCTACTTTATTGTTTGCAGGCGCATCTGGGTCACCCACTTTAAAAATACGATGATATGCACCATAAAGAGCAGGCCTCATGAGAGTCTCCATGCCAGCATCGATGCCAATAAATGACTTGTAGCTATTTTTCAATCCTGTAACTCGAGTAAGCAAGATCCCTGTATCTCCAACAACTGATTTTCCAGGTTCAATCCATAAGCTTGGTTTTTGTTCATTCCGCTCATCAAAATAGGCATGAAAATTGTTAGCAACATTTTGAAATACTTGATTGAAATCCATAGGTGGTTCATCGTCTTTATATGGAATACCATAACCGCCCCCCAGACTGATATAGGCCATATTTATATCTAATTCATCCTTGAGAAGTTCAACAGTTTTTAATATTTCTTTTATTAGTTTTGGATAATATGCAGGATCTTGAACGCCAGAGCCAGTCATACATTGAATTCCAAATTTTTTAACACCTGATTCTTTGGCAAGGCGATATGCTTTTACTATATCATAATGTGGCACACCAAATTTTGAATTTTCACCGCCAGTTACAATTTGAGAAAAGGCACCTTTTCCAAATCCCGGATTTAGTCGGAATGCGATTTCTTGAGGAAGACCAATCTTTTTTAGTCTATTAAATGATGAAATATCATCCAGATTGATATGTGTACCTTTTTCAAGAGCAACTTTTAAATCGTCAGGAGATTCATAATTTCCGGTATAAATACATTCGTTCCCTTTAATACCACCTTTTTCAGCGATATAAATTTCACCTGGACTTGCACAATCTGCCCCAAGAGATGGGATTTCAGCTTTTAATGTTGTAATTAAATGAGGATTGCTATTTGCTTTAATAGTATAACAAATATGGTATGAATCAAAATTTTCATTTAAGGTTTGGTCTAATACATTAATATTATGAAGTAATCGTTCTTCAGAATAGATATACAGTGGTGTACTGTATTTTGATGCTAGACTTTCAAATAAGGGTTTGTTTTTTATTAAGTTTTTTAATGGATGTATTGACATATTGGAAAATAAAGAGTTTTAAGAACAAATTTTTAATAGAATATTTGTCGAGAAATTATAATGAAATCAATCTTCTTTCTAAATGTATAATGGCAAATTTATTACTTAATTTCCTGTTAAATAGATGAACGAATTATTACAATTTAAAACAAAACTTATTGAATATTTATTGATGATTGTTTTTATAACCGTTGGATGTGGAAATCAAAATGATTCCTTTTCATGGGTGGATACAATTCCAAAACCTTGGACATTGAGTGAGTCAGAGTTTGAGACTTACCTACCGAAATTTCAAGAGAGATTCCCCGATTATAAAGATCGGATAAAGGCATTAAATTTATGGCGCGTGGGAACACCTTATGGTATGTTTTGCCTTGGTGAAGAAGCGGGGAAAGATACAGGCCCAATCATTCGAAATGATTCTTCTGATTGTACAGTCCATGTTCTTACAACTTTAGCTTTTGCAGAAAGTTTTACCTGGGAAAATGCAAGAGATGCCATGGTGGATATCCATTATAAAATGGATGAAAATGGAGAAAAGAAACCCACTTATCAATCCCGTTGGCATTATACTTCAGATAGGCTTTTAAATCATGAGCGAACTGAGAATATCACATCTTTACTTGTACCCCGAAATGATTTGGAAGCTATCGAAATTGAATTGAATCGAAAACAAGATGGGGAAGAGTTTTTAAATTTAGATTGGTCTTCAAAAGAGATCATTCATTTTATACCATCTAGTAAGATAAATAAAAAATTGTTAAAAAAGCTACCAGCTGTTTGTGGAGTCGCATTTGTAAAAAGGAAGTATTTTAAATTAGGAATTGTTATAGCTCATGAAGGGTATTTTATTGATAATGCGAATATAATTCATGCTTCGTCCGAATTTGGTAAAACAATGAATGTAGATTTTTTAGAATATTATTTTCATGAAGATGAACCCCGATTTGATGGTGTGATGTTTTATAAACTAAATCCCAAATAGATAAAGGAATAAATTATTTATGTTAGTACCAAATTGGTCTTCTGTTGAGAAACAATATTTTGGACGACAAAACACGGTAAGTCCCACTAGTAATATTCCATATATCCTTGTTGATAATTTCCCGAATTTAGGTTTATTAACTTCACTTCGATTCTTAGAGTGGGTTTCGGAAAATCCAGAAGGTGTAATCAGCCTTCCCACAGGAAAAACTCCCGAATATTTTATAAAATGGACTCACCATTTACTGAATAATTGGACGTTACCTGAATTAGAAAAGTTACGTGAAAATAATGGATTAGTACTTCAAAATAAACCAGATCTATCACGTTTAAAATTTGTTCAAATTGATGAATTTTATCCAATGAATCCTTCACAGCATAACAGTTTTTATCATTATGTTAATCAATATTATTTAGATGGATTTGGAATAAAAAAAGAGAATGCACTATTAATTAATAGTGCGAAAATTCCATTGGAAAATGGAAAACAATGGGAAGAAATATTTCCTACAGGTACCATTGATTTATTACTGCGAAATAGAGATCCAAAATCTGAATTAGAAAAAACTCAACAAAATTCAATATATTTAATCGATCAATGGTGTTCAGAATTCGAAAATAAAATCCGTGATTTAGGCGGAATAGGTTTTTTCTTAGGAGGAATAGGTCCAGATGGGCATATAGCTTTTAATGTTCGTGGGTCTGATCATAATTCTACAACACGACTTTTAGAAACTAATTTTGAAACGCAAGCTGCTGCAGCTACTGATTTAGGTGGGATTGAAATCAGTAGAAACAGACTTGTAATTACTATTGGTTTAGGAACAATCACTTTTAAAGAAGATGCAGTTGCAATTATAACTGCAGCTGGGGAAGCAAAGGCTCCTATCGTAAAAGAATCTATCGAAAGTAAACCCGATGTAAAATATCCTGCATCTGTATTACAAAAATTAGATAATAGTCGATTTTATTTAACATTTGGTGCTGCCAAATCTTTAACGGATACACAAAATGCGTATTGGGCGTCACCTAATTGGAATGAAGAAAAGAAACAGCGTTGTTTACTTCAAGTTGCAAAAAATGTAAATAAATTTGGTCCGAAAGTTTCATTAATAGATATGTTAAACGACCCAATTTGTAAAACATTTCCAGAGTTAAATGAAAATGCAATTCCTGAAATAATTCAACAACTTGAATCCAAAGTGCAAAAAGGGATTCGAAAAGAAGAAAATCAGGTTTTTTATCATACAGGTCCTCATCATGATGATATTTTATTAGGGATGCTACCGCATATAATTCATTTAATTCGGTCACCTAAAAACAAACATCATTTTGCAAATATGACGTCTGGGTTCACATCTGTTACTAATAAATTTATTATACATTTTTTATCATCAACATTGTCATTTCTGGTAAATGGTAAAATTCAAATGGTCGATTTTCCTGATTTTTTTGAAGATGGATACAAAAGGAAGTGGGATAAAGATGTATTTCATTACCTGGATAATTTGGCAAAAAATAATCTGAATGAACAAACACGTGGGATGGCACACCGGGTGATTCGTGCTTTGATTGAAATTTATAAAATTAAAAATAAAAATGATTTAAGAAATAAGTTAGAATCAATCATTCAAGAATTAAATGAATGTTACGAAGGAGAAAAAAATTCTGTAAATATTCAAAAATTAAAAGGAATGATTCGTGAATATGAAGAAGAATTAGTTTGGTCGAATTATGGGATTCGAGTGAGAGATGTTCATCACTTACGACTAGGATTTTATACTGGAGATACTTTTACTGAATCTCCAAATCGCTCCAGAGATGTTATGCCAATTCTCAATCAGTTAAGAGAAATCAATCCAACAGTTATATCATTGGCGTTAGACCCCGAAGGAAGTGGACCCGATACACATTATAAAGTATTGCAAGCTATTGCAGATGCTGTTAGGCTTTGGGAAAAAGAAAAAGATTTATCTAATTTACGAATTTGGGGATATAGAAATGTTTGGTATCGTTTCGACCTTGCTGAAGCTGATATTATTGTTCCAGTTACATTGAATTCACTTGCTGTATTAAGAGAAACATTTAAATCATGCTATTTAAGTCAACGAGATGCATCATTCCCTAGTTATGAATTGGATGGTCCATTTTGTGATTTATCACAAAAAATATGGGTGGAACAGCATCAAAACCTTCAACTCATATTAGGTCGTGATTATTGGTATCAAAATGAGAATCAACATCTGCGTGCAACACATGGTGCAATATTTTTAAAAGAAATGGATGTAACTACTTTTTTATCCGTAGCCAGAAAATTAGAAGAAGCTATGGAAGGATCAAGTTTACCTTAATAAAGTTTATTTTTCATTCGAAACATTTTTTGTTATTTCTATTTCATGCGCTTTTTGTGCTAAATGGAAAATATAATAAACTGCTTTCTCAAGTTCATCTTTTGAACAGGAATAACATGAGCCTTTAGGTGGCATCACTCCCCGTGCACCTTCCATTCCGTCAGTAACACGTTTGGATAATTGTTCAAACCCTTTTGCAGCTAACTCGTCAAAATGTTTTTTATCATTTACAGATACTGCTCCCATGGATCCATACATGTGACATCGGAAGCATGTGCTTGCCCAAATTGATTCTCCGATTTTAATGTCATTTGCTGAAAGATTCTTATAGCCTTCAGATTCATATATATTTACAGGCGATTTATTGCCACACCCTATCAAGATGATTAAAATTAAACTAAAAAATAATCGTTGCATAATTTTCCTTATAATTGCTTATTCATTTCTTCAATTTAAGAAGACAATTTTAATATAAAGAATGAATTGATTGAACTAATATAAAAATAAAATTTGCTTAAAAAGATTTGATAAAAAATAATTATTATATTGGACTTACTCTAATTAGGTTTTTTGCTTCAATATGAATACAAATCGACATTTAGACTGGGACAAAGAAGAAGTTGCCAATTTAATTACCCATGGGTTTGGTGTAATTGCAAGTGCAATGGGGCTTGGGTTTTTAATATATTTTGCTGTGCAATACGGTACAATTTGGGAGCAGGTAAGTTTTGGTCTTTTTGGTATAACAATGCTTATGGTGTTTCTTGCATCAACCATATATCACACCATTCGAAATCCAAAATGGAAATCATTATTTCAAACCATTGATCAATCTGCAATATTTTTATTAATAGCAGGATCTTATGCACCTTTTTGTTTGGTAAGTATGAGAGGTCCGTGGGGATGGTCAATTTTCAGTCTTGTCTGGGTGTTAGCCATTTCTGGTATAATTTTAAAAATATATTTTAGAGATACAGTGGTAAAACCATTTTTGTTTTTATATGTTATTATGGGGTGGATTTGTGTAATTGCTACTAATAAGATGCTTGAAACAATTCCGGATTTTTCTTTAATATTTATTGGGGTTGGCGGAGCATTCTATATGGTTGGAATTATTTTTTTTCTATGGGAAAAATTACCTTACAATCATGCCATTTGGCATATTTTTGTCTTAGGAGGATGCGCGAGCCATTATGTGGCAGTGCTTGATCTTATTTTATGAAAAACCTATTAATTATTGGAATATTCATTATGCCATTATTTGGGAAATTGCCTGAAATTGGAATTGTTGCTCCTGATTTTTCTCTTGAAGATCAAAGTGGTCAACTTCATACATTAAAAGATTATAAAGGAAATAAATTAGTCCTTTATTTTTTCCCTAAAGCAGATACCCCCGGCTGAACAAAACAAGCATGCGGATTCCGGGATGAATCTGAAAAATTTAAGAAATTAGGTATAACCGTTTTGGGAATTAGTTATGATTCCAAAGAATCTTTGATTGATTTTAAAGAAAAATATAGAATTCCCTTTAATTTTTTATCCGATTCTAAAAAAGAAATTGGAAAAGCATATGGTGTTAATCGATTCCTATTTGCTTCAAGAAAAACATTTTTAATCGATGAGAATGGAATTTTAATACACATTATCGATGAAGTGAATTTGAACACGCACCCTACAGATGTTCTCAATTTATTTGAAAAAATAAACATAGGAAAACAGTAATGAAAGTATCTATTGAATATTGTACAATGTGAAACTATTTACCTCGAGCTTCCAGTTTGGAGGCAGAAATAAAATCAAAATTTGATAATGTATCTATTGAATTGATTCCCAGTGGCGGTGGCGTTTTTGAAGTCATCTTGGATGAGACCTTAATTTTTTCGAAGAAAGCAGTGAAAAGATTTCCAGAAGATGGGGAAGTTGAAAAATTGATTCGGGAAAATTTGAATTAACTTGATTGTTAAAACTCAACATAATGGGAGAGAGTATTCCATTGATTTAGATTCTGGAATTGACCTATCCATCCCAAATAGATTTAACGGGAATCTCCCTGTATTTTATGGTGCTTCTTCGCCGTCCATAAAGCCTGTTGAATTCGGTGAATTTATTGGTGATGTAAATCAGGGTGGAAGTTGCAATGTCAAAATTGCTTCTGTGAATATACATTGTACTGGGACTCATTCAGAATGTATTGGACATATTAATGATTCTGGAATATTTATTACTGATGTTTGTCCAAAGGGATTTATTGACACATGCTTAGTTACCATAAAGCCAATTCCTGCTATTGATTCTACTGAGAAATATCATTCACCATTTGGATCACACGATTTAGTTATTACGCAAGATTTGATATCCGAAAAGTTAAACGGGAACTTCAAAGAAGGACTCGTGATTCGTACAATTCCAAATAGTGAAAATAAAAAATTCCTTAATTATGATAAAAATCCTGCACCATTTCTAACTCATGATGCAGTTGATTTTATTCTAGAAATGGGAGTTCAACATCTATTGGTCGATTTACCATCTATTGATAAAGCAGACGATGGTGGTCAATTAGGAAATCATCATCGATTTTTTAAAAAAGGAAAAACTATTTCCGAGCTACTATATATTCCTGAATCAGTCAAGGATGGAGATGGACTTCTACAGATTCAAATTCCAAATTGGGGCTTAGATGCTGCACCAAGTCGGCCCATTTTTTATTCTCTTTGAAAAGAAATAGAGATTCTATTTTATCTTTTTTTAAAATTATAATAATATCTTGTTCATATTTTTTATTTACAATAGATTATAATCTTGAGAGTAATAGTTTAACCAAAAAAAGGAAATCCAAATGAATCAGAAAAAGATTTTTTTACCCGAAAATGAAATGCCAAAACAATGGTATAATATTGTAGCCGATATGCCAAATCAACCGCCCCCAATTTTACACCCTGGAACAGGACAACCAATTGGGCCTGAAGATTTAGCTCCATTATTTCCAATGGGTTTAATTATGCAAGAAGTTTGCCAGGATAGGTTTGTGGATATTCCTGAACCCGTACTAGAAGCACTCCGAATTTGGCGGCCGTCACCTTTAATTCGGGCAACTGGTTTAGAAAAAGTATTGGATACCCCAGCAAAAATCTATTATAAATATGAAGGTGTAAGCCCGACAGGAAGTCATAAACCAAATTCAGCCGTAGCTCAAGCATATTATAATAAGGTAGAAGGTATTATGAGACTTTCAACTGAAACAGGCGCTGGACAATGGGGTAGCTCTCTTGCATTTGCGGGCTCTCTATTTGGTCAAGAAGTTAAAGTATATATGGTTCGAATCAGTTTTGACCAAAAACCATATCGCAAAGCGTTAATGCAAACTTATGGTGCGCAAGTTGTTGCTAGTCCTTCCATTGACACTAATTATGGAAGATCAGTTCTCAAAAAAACACCCGATACGCCGGGAAGTCTTGGGATTGCAATTTCTGAAGCGGTTGAAGATGCAGCATCAAGAGAAGATACTCGTTATGCGCTTGGGTCAGTACTGAACCATGTACTTCTTCATCAAAGTATTATTGGTCAAGAAGCGATGAAGCAGATGGAAATAGCAGGCGAATATCCAGATACAATTATTGGTTGTTGTGGAGGTGGGTCAAATTATGCCGGATTGGCATTTCCATTTATCCGCGATAAAGTTAATGGAAAAGATACACGGTTTATTGCCACTGAACCTGCATCTTGCCCAACCTTGACTAAAGGTGAATTCCGTTATGATTTTGGTGATACAGCTCAATTAACACCATTGTCTCCGATGTTCACCCTCGGACATCAATTTGTTCCACCACCCATTCATGCGGGTGGATTAAGATATCATGGTGATTCACCGCTTCTTTCTCAATTGGTAAAAGATGGACTTATTGAAGCAGAAGCCTACGGACAGGTAGATTGCTTCGAATCGTCAATTCAGTTTGCAAAAGCAGAAGGGATCGTGCCAGCACCTGAGTCAAGTCATGCTGTTCATGGCGCAGTTAAGCATGCACTTGAAGCTAAAGAAGCGGGAGAAGAAAAGGTAATTCTATTTAATTTATCCGGACATGGATATTTTGATATGGCTGCCTATACTAAGTTCCTTTCAGGTACTTTGGAAGATCACGCTATGACAGATGAAGAAGTTGCTGAAAACCTCAAAAAGCTGGAAGGATTACCAATGATCTAAATTTTTTGGTAACATGTTTAAAATAAAAAAAAGGAGGATTTTATTCTCCTTTTTTTATTTTTATAGTATATAATAAATTTATGTTTTAATCGTGATTAACTCCTAAATTGACCACCCGGTCAATATTGATTTAATTATGATTTCAAGTACAAATAAATTTGAACAATTATCAGACGAAAAGCAGTCACGAATTGTGAATGCTTCCATTTCTGAATTTTCAGAAAAGGACTATGAATCCGCATCCATGAATTCGGTCGTGAGCCAAGCCAAAATATCTAAAGGCTCCCTATTCAATTATTTTAAAACTAAAAACATACTTTATAACCATATTTATAAATTAGCTCTGGGAGAAGTGAAAGATTATCTTAGAAAAGTTAGAGATGAAACAGCGAATCTTCCTTTTAATGAACGTTTATCTGAAATTGTTGATTCTGGAGTGAAATTCATTACAGAACATCCACGATTAGCCAGAATATATTTTCGTTTGGTTTATTCTGGAGATTCGCCTAATCGAAAAAAAATTGTTAAAGAACTTCAATCCATGTCCGAAGATTATTTAGGAAATATTATGCAGGATGCTATGGACAGAAACGAATTGGATCCAAAATTAGACAAGACTCAATCGGTTTTTTTTCTCGATGCTGTGCTCAATCGATTTTTAAAAGAATATCATGAAACATTATCAAAAGGCAAACAATTAGACCGTGACAATTGGGTGAATAGTATTACGGAATTATTTTCAAAAGGATTTAAGTGATAGAATTACAAAATAAAGAATATCCATCAGTCAAAGAGATGAATGATGAACAACGCATCGGAATTGTAAAAGATATTTTTGCTTCCGTTACAGATAAGTATGATTTTTTGAATCGGTTCTTATCTGGACGGCGTGATGTGGCTTGGAGAAAACGAACCGTTTCCGAAATGGATTTCATCAAAACATATCGATTTTTAGATGTGGCTACGGGAACAGGCGATCTTGCTCTGGATTGTGCAAATACATATCCTGATGTAAATGTGACAGGTGTGGATTTTGTTCAGGATATGGTAGACAAAGGGATTGAAAAAGTATCAAGCCAGAAATTAGATGATCGTGTAGAATTAAAGTGGGGCGATGCTACACAAATCGAATTTGATGATAATACATTTGATGTAACAGCAATTGCATTTGGAATTCGAAATATTCCTGATAAAGAAAAAGCACTATCAGAAATGAAACGTGTTATTGTGGATAATGGACAGTTGATGGTATTGGAACTCACAACACCCGAACCTGGTTTTTGGCGAAATACTTACAGCTTTTATCTCAATGGCGTATTGCCAAAACTAGCAAAGTGGTTTACCAAAAATCCCGCAGCTTATGAATATCTTGCTGATTCGATTATGAATTTTCCTACACGAAGAGAATTTCTAATGATTATGGAATCGGTAGGATTAAAAAATTGTAAAGCAATTCCACTCACATTTGGTGTTTGCACATTATATATAGGACAAAAATAATGGATAAATCAAAAACATTAAAAAAAATAAATGCCTTTGGAAATAACACGATGGTTGAATCTATCGGCATTGAAATAACAGATTTTGGTGATGATTATATTTGTGGAAAAATGCCCGTTGATCATAGAACAGTCCAGCCTTTTGGATTATTGCATGGTGGCGCATCAGCAGCGTTGGCTGAAACATTAGGGAGCATTGCAGGTGGTATGGTATTAAATGATGATTCAAAAACAGTCGTTGGCGTTGAAATCAATTGTAATCATTTAAGAAGTGTTCGTAATGGTTGGGTTCACGGAAAAGCAACACCCATTAAGGTTGGTCGAAATATTCATGTATGGAATATTGACATTAAAAATGATGATGAAAAGATGGTAGCTGTGAGTCGGCTGACTTTGGCCGTGATTGATAAAAAATGAACCATAGAGACATAGACGTACAGAAAAAAAATATAACGCTACAATCACTTTGGTCCAGTGCTATGGCGAAAAATAGTGCAGTTGCAATTTGGCGTTGTCCGAATGGCGATAAAACATTTTTCCTTGCAGATCTTTCAGGATCGCCTACAAAAGGTAGACTTGACCTTCAAACAACGGACTCAGGGTTTGTTATAAGTCCATTTATGAACCCGGAAGGAAATGAAACACTTTTTTTAAAACCTGATATTTTAGCGTCCACTGATGAGAAATTAAAATGGAAAATGGAAAATGGAGAGTCATCGAGACATGGAGACACGGAGACACATTATCATTTAAATAAACGACCTGATACAGAAATTTCTGGCGAAAAAACACATTTTATTCAAATGGTCGAAAATGGTATCAAAGCCATTGAAGATGGAGAATTTGATAAAGTCGTTTCAGCCCGGACCTACGATGAACCTTTGCCTGACAATTTTGATATTATCGATCAATTCAATCGATTAGAAAAAGCATACCCTGATGCGTTTGTGAGTTTGGTCTCTATTCCAGGCCGTGGGACTTGGATGGGAGCCACACCGGAGCTTTTGATTGAATCATCCAACGAACATTTTCGCACAGTATCTGTAGCGGGAACTCAACCATTCCCATTGGATAAACACGTATCCGATGCAGCATGGAACCAGAAAGAGATTGAAGAACAGGCAATGGTGAGTCGCTACATTATAGAGCAATTCAAAACTATTCGTTTACGTGAATTTGTGGAAACAGGCCCCCGATCTGTGCGTGCTGGAAATATGATTCACCTAAAAACAGAATTCAATGTGGATTTAATGGAAGTTCATTTTCCTGAATTGGGGACTGTAATGCTGAATTTACTTCATCCCACATCGGCTGTTTGTGGAATGCCGAAATTTTCTGCGTTACGATTTATTACGGCCTATGAACATTTGAATCGGGAATTTTATAGTGGTTATTTAGGTCCGGTCAATATGGATGGGAATACGCGCTTATATGTTAATCTTCGGTGTATGCAAATTCTTCGGAAACGTGCTGTTCTTTATGCTGGAGCAGGGATTACCCACGATTCTATTCCGGAAAAAGAATGGGAAGAAACTGCGTTGAAATGCCAGACATTATTGGATGTGATGAATGGGGATTTAGCCACAGAAAAAACAGAGTGAAAAATATAATTTGGAGTAAAAATGAAAGTAAAAATACTATCAATGACAATAGCTTTAATATTATTGCAAGGGTGTATTCCAATTCTAAGAAGTTCGCATGGATTGGGTCGTGGTGATTTAAAAATAACCTATAATGCGCCTGCTGCAGGAGACATTAGATATGGTGTTACAAACAACACTGAAGCAAGATTAGCACTTATTTTTGAAAGATGGGAAGCAGATTTAATGCATCATTTTCATAATATATCGTTTTTTGATTATAGTTTTTCTTATGGTGGCTCTTGGTTACCTAATTATGATAATCAGAGTGATTCAAATTCTAATTATGCTTTTGGGGTTGCAACTACAATAAGTAAACAGTGGAAAATATTTAACCCATATTTTGGTATTAGTAACTCTTGGGTATCTCCTAATTACAATAATTCATTTTTTACTTCAATAGGTACAGATATTGATATTTTAAAAGGTAGGTATTCTATCTATTTGCAATTAACACCAGAACTTATTTGGATACCAGCCTCGTCTGGAGCATTTGGGGACCCACTTTTTGTTGGATCTTTTGGGGCTGGACTGATTTGGTCTCCAAATAAAGATAAATAAAAAAAGGAAACATCTTTGAGTACTATAGCTTTACAAAACACCCAACATATATATGATTTAGTGAATCTTTGCGCAGAATTCGGTGTGGAGAAAGCGGTGGTTTGTCCTGGTTCTCGGTGCGCACCATTACTCATTGGTTTTGGGAAACACCCGGATATTGAAACAATTTCAATTACAGACGAACGTTCAGCTGGGTTTGTGGGATTGGGCATTGCACAGCAAACAAATAAACCAGTAGTGTTGGTTTGCACTTCAGGAACAGCGGCCCAGAATTTTATTCCCGCTGTTACAGAAGCATTTTACCAACAGGTCCCACTTATCGTTTTAACCGCTGATCGCCCACCGGAATGGATTGGTCAGTGGGATGGACAGACCATTCATCAGAAAAATTTGTATGCACCCCACATAAAAAATAGCGTCACTTTTCAAAAAAATGGCATTGATTTAGCCATTGAAACATTATGCGATGGAATAGAGTCACCTGCCGGTCCAATTCATATAAATATCCCTATAGATGAACCATTTTACCCGGAAAGTATGGGAGAAGTTGTTTTTGCCGCGGAGACACAAAGGGAGCAGAGAAGTATTATAAATGAGATTAATGAATTGGTTTGGGACGAATTTGTATCCATTTTAGAATCATCAAAAAAGGTGATGGTCTTGGGCGGACAGTCTGTGTCGAATCATGAATTGAAAACTTTGCTCAATCAATTAGAGATTCCTATCGTTGGGGGTGTGATTTCAAATCTACATGGATTAAATAGCGTTATAAAATCTCCTGATTTGATATTTACCATAGAAGATGATTCGTTGGCACCGGACGCTCTTATAACATTTGGGCGATCTATAATATCAAAAAATCTTAAACTCTATTTACGAAAGCATAAACCAAAACACCATTGGCATATAGGCTTGGGTATGGTTGGAAACCCGTTTAAAAGTTTGACGAAAATAATTGAGACACAGCCGTTGTATTTTTTCAAAGAATGGTCAAATAAAATAATCACAAAAGGCACAAAAAATAATAAATATTTAACTTTATTGTCGGATGCTCAAAAGAAAGTTGATGAAGATTTTGATTTAAAAATAAATAATAGAGATTTCAATTATTTTGGTGCTGTTCAAAAGGTTATCCAAAATTTACCGGAGAATAGCGTACTTCATTTGGGCAACAGTATGCCAGTTCGTATTGCTAATTTTATTGGGATTGAAGATTCGACTATTGATGTTTGGAGCAATCGGGGAACATCAGGAATTGACGGAGTCGTCAGCACGGCGGTGGGTCATGCCTTGGCAGAACCTTCACGAAAACACACTTTGATTTTGGGTGATCTTTCTTTTTTCTACGATCGGAATGGACTATGGTTAAATCATGAATTCCCCACCAATTTACAGATTGTGATATTGAATGATTCGGGCGGCGGAATTTTTAGTATGATTCCCGGTCCATCTAACCAAGGGGGATTATCAACGTTATTTACAACCCCGCACGAAAGAACGGCGGAACTCACAGCATTGGAATTCGGATTAGCCTATTCGACTGCATCATCATTAGAAGAGATTCATTACTGGGAGTCTGGCATCTTGGAAATATTTACAGATATGAAAATAAATAAAAAAGTTTTTAATCAATTAGCCACAAAGGCACCAAGACTCAAAGAAAATATTTAATTATCTTTGTGGCTTTAAGTCTTCATGGCGGAAAAAGGAGTTATTTATGGAGTGGAAACAAAATTGGGAAACCATCAGAGAATATGATGAAATCAAATTTGATTTCTTTGAAGGGATTGCCAAAATAAGTATTAATCGTCCAGAAAAACATAATGCATTTACACCAAGAACTGTAACAGAAATGATTGATGCTATGAATATTTGCCGAGATGATGAAAATATTGAAGTGATTATTTTTACGGGTGAAGGTGGAAAAGCATTTTGTAGTGGTGGAGACCAAGGCGTTCGAGGTCATGGTGGTTATGTGGGAAAAGATGAAGTGCCAAGACTCAATGTGCTTGATTTACAGAAACAAATTCGCTCCATTCCAAAAGTGGTAATAGCTGCAGTGGCAGGTTGGTCTATCGGTGGCGGACACGTGCTTCACGTGGTTTGCGATTTAACCATTGCTGCGGAAAATGCTATGTTTGGACAAACTGGTCCGAAAGTGGGCTCATTTGATGGTGGATTTGGCGCATCTTATTTGGCGCGAAGCGTAGGACAGAAAAAAGCCCGTGAAATTTGGTTTCTTTGCGATCAATATAACGCGGAACAAGCTTTGGATATGGGTTTGGTAAATACGGTAGTTCCCTTGGATAAATTGGAAGATACATTTATTGAATGGGCAAAGAAGATTCGGGAAAAATCACCATTAGCTATTCGGATGTTAAAATCATCATTCAATGCTGAATTGGATGGCCAGGTCGGAATTCAAGAGTTGGCAGGGAATTCTACTTTACTTTATTATTTATCAGATGAAGCCAAAGAAGGTCGGGATGCTTTTGTGGAGAAACGGAAACCTGATTTTTCTAAATATCCTAAATTTCCTTAAATGGCCACGGAGCCACAGAGTACACAGAGAAAAAATGATGACGGATATAACTTTTTTACCGTTGGATTTAAACACGGATAGTATTTTTTGAATATCAAATCTTTAATTAATACTCTGTGATCTCTGTGGCTAAAAACAAATGGATTAACGCTTTTCGTTTACGGACTTTACCATTAGCCTTTTCCTGTATCATTATGGGGAGCGGATTAGCCATGGCGGACAATCAATTTAATTTGATAGTTTTTATTTTAGCATTGGTAACGACACTGTTTTTGCAGATTTTATCTAATCTGGCCAATGATTACGGTGATTTTGTAAAAGGGACGGACAATGAAGATCGAGTAGGACCGTACCGTACAATGCAATCTGGGCTCATTACTAAAAATGAAATGATAAAGGCTATGTGGGTTATTGCATTGTTCTGCTCCATTTTTGGTGTGTGGCTTATTTATGAAGGCACCATCGGTTTAGAATTGAAAAAGGCGGGCTTGTTTGCTATACTTGGATTAACAGCCATGGGCGCAGCCGTAAAATACACTATGGGAAAAAATCCTTATGGCTATGCTGGATTTGGGGATGTGTTTGTTTTTTTATTTTTTGGATGGTTGGGGGTGATAGGATCTTATTTTTTACATACTCATACACTGAATTGGTATTTATTACTCCCTGCTTCAGCCATTGGTTTTTTTACAACAGCAGTTCTCAATATCAACAATATGCGGGATCACGAAGAAGATGCTAAAACCGGAAAGAATACATTGGTGGTTCGTATGGGGATAGTTTGGGCAAAGAAATACCATTTTTTACTCAATTTTATGGGGATTCTTTTTATGATTGTTTACACAATTCCAGATATTAAATCCATTTGGTTATTTTTATTTGGATTTGTATTATTCATTAAACCAGCTCGAGAATTATTAAAAAATAAAGATCACAATTCATTTGATCCTTATCTCAAGAAACAAGCTATAGCAACATTTCTATTCACGATCATTTTTGTTGTGGGAATAAATTTATGATGAGAAGAGAAAAATTTATTTTTCAAAGTAATTACAATAACAAATGAATAAACAAAAATTAATCGATTGGTTATTAGAAGGTGATATTGCCATACAATACCAAGTTCATCGAGATCTATTATCAGATGAACGTGATATTTTAAGATATAGAATTTCTGAAGAAGGATGGGGTTTACAGTTTTTATCTAAACAAAATTCAGATGGACATTGGGGAAAAAAGTTTTATCAACCAAAGTGGATATCTACTCATTATACGCTGCTTGATTTACGCAATCTTTGTATCCACCCAATTAATACAAAGATCTCCAAAACTATAAATATGATATTGTCTAACGAAAAAGGGAATGATGGAGGAATATTACCAATTGGCGCTTATCAAATTTGCGATGTATGTGTTAATGGCATGTTTTTGAATTATGCTTCGTATTTTAAATCTGATATAGAAAAATTAGAGTCTATTATTGATTTTATTTTATCGCAGAGATTGGCAGATGGCGGGTTTAATTGTGAATATAATAGTAGAAAGGGCGTCGTCCATAGTTCAGTGCACTCAACAATTTCGGTATTAGAAGGCATTACAGAATTTGAAAAAAATGGCTATGATTATCGATTAGAAGAATTATTAGAAGCAAAGCAATCTTCAATCGAATTTATTCTACACCATCAACTTTTTCGTTCACATCGAACGGGTGCTACGATAAATAGTTCTTTTTTAAAGTTACCTTACCCAAGTCGATGGTATTATGATAATTTAAGGGCATTGGATTATTTACAATATTCAAACACTGAACATGATGAAAGAATGCAACCAGCAATTGATATTTTATTGCAGAAAAGGAATAAAGATAATACCTGGAAATTGAATGCAAAATATCCCGGCAAGGTTCATTTCGATATGGAGATGGCTGGCAAGCCGAGTAGGTGGAATACTTTGAGAGCCTTACGAGTCTTAAAACACTTCAGTATAGAATCTTTCTAATATTATTATAGGTTATAAGTGAATTTCAATGAAAGCTAATTGGACTAAAAGAACACTTCACTTTAAGCAACCCGCTGGCACATCTCGCGGCATCATGAAGACTCGAGATGTTTGGTATATTACTTTATTCCAAGATGGGATAACGGGAATAGGAGAATGCGCACCTTTACCTAGATTGAGTTTGGATAATTTTGATTTAATTGAATCCAAGCTCGGAGAAATTTGCAAGAAACCGGAATTCTTTTTAAATGATTTATCTCAATTAACTGATTTTCCTTCCATTCGATTTGGATTAGAAATGGCCTATTTGGATTTGGTAAATGGTGGTGGACAAAATTATTGTGGCAGTTTCAACTCTATTAATATAAATGGATTAATCTGGATGGGCGATCCAGAATTCATGGTCCGACAAGTTGAAGAAAAATTATCAGAAGGATGGAAGTGTATTAAAATAAAAATTGGTGCCATTGATTTTGATAAAGAATTGGACATCTTAAAATCTATAAGATCAAAATTTAATAAAGATGAATTAGAATTGCGAGTGGATGCCAACGGCGCCTTCACCAAAAATGATGTCCATGAAAAACTAGAGCAATTAGCGTCACTGGATTTACACTCTATTGAACAAGCAATTCAACCCGGACAATGGGATTTGCTTTCTGAATTGTGCAAAAATTCACCTATCCCAATCGCGTTGGACGAAGAATTGATTTCGTTGATTAATGAAAAAGATCGAATCGAAATGTTGGAAAAAGTAAACCCACAATATCTAGTATTGAAACCAAGTTTATTGGGTGGGTTTTCAGAATCGGAGAAATGGATAGAATTAGCGAAAGAGCGAAACATTGGTTGGTGGATTACTTCAGCTTTGGAATCAAATATGGGCCTTAACGCCATTGCCCAATGGACAGCCAAAATGAAACCGCAAGGATATCAAGGGTTGGGAACAGGAAAATTATTTACGAATAATATTCCATCACCACTCAGTGTGGATCGGGGGTTTCTATCAACCGATAATTCACCTATATGGGAAGATGTAAATCAATTTATCTCTGATTGGTATTCTCCAAAAGATGAAATGATTCTCCAAACATCCGGTTCAACGGGAAAACCAAAATCTATATCTGTGAAAAAAGAATGGATGAAAAATTCCGCTAATTTCACAGCAAAAACTTTTGGACTAAAGGAAGGCGATTCAGCTCTGCTCTGTATGCCTATGAAATATGTGGCGGGAAAAATGATGGTAGTCCGTTCTTTGGAATTGGGGTTGAATTTAAAAGTGCTTGAACCATCATCTAATCCATTAGAAAGAATTAATGAGAAAATTGATTTTGCTGCGATGGTCCCGTTGCAGTTAGAAAATTCTCTAGATCAATTGGGTAAAGTAAAAACCCTAATTGTTGGTGGGGGACAGATAAACCCACAATTAGTGGGAAAATTACAATCCGTAGAAACGCAGATTTTTGAAACATACGGCATGACAGAAACTTTGACTCACGTGGCCATTAAACCATTAAATGATCCAAATAAATTTGATGTATTTCAAGCCTTGGATGGGATTCGATTTGAGAAGGATGATCGGGGATGTTTGGTCATTCATGCACCCATGTTAAATCCAAAACCAATAGTAACAAATGATTTGGTAAAATTGGTGGATGAAAAATCCTTTCGCTGGTTAGGACGATTTGACAATGTGATCAATTCGGGCGGAGTGAAAATCATTCCGGAAGTAGTGGAAGTAAAATTAGCATCAATTATACCAAACAGCCGTTTCTTCATTGTTGGATTTCCCGATGAATCTTTGGGTGAAAAAGTGGTGTTAGTAGTGGAAGGGGATGAGATGGAAATTTCTTTGGACTCATTAGAAAAATATAAAAAGCCGAAAGAAATATATTTTATACCAAAGTTTGTAGAGACGAGAACAGGAAAAGTTAGCCGCCGAAAAACAATGAAATTAATCGATTAATACACTTCGTTGTGACTTCCCACATCTACTGGAATAATCAAATTATCCTTTATAACGAAGTGAAGTGTAATACGATATTGTAGGTTGATTGAAATCGCATTTCAAAGATAAAACTGAGAAAAGCTGTCTCCAATCCACTCTTTTTTTAATATAAATTTATTCTAATTCTTGACATGAGACTTAATTCTATGTAATATACTTACGAGCAACTTACGAGTATTTAAAGAATCAACGCAAAGGCGCGGAGTCGCAAAGTGAAAAATGAAAATTTGATTAGTAAAAGTATTATCCGGTGTGCGATTGAAGTTCACAAAACTTTAGGGGGCCCAGGTTTGTTGGAGTCTGTGTATGAAGAAGCCCTGACTTGGGAATTGAAACAAAACCACAAGGTGGGTAGGCAAGCTGAATTACCTATTGTTTATAAAGGTCAAAAAATTGGGAATCCACTTCGAATCGATCTTATCGTGGATGAATCAGTCATTGTGGAATGTAAAGCCATATCCGAGCATCATTCTATTTTTGAATCACAAGTGTTAACCTATCTTCGCCTTACTGAATTAAAGTTGGGGCTTGTACTCAATTTTGGAAAACAGTATTTGAAAGATGGAATCCACCGTGTTGTTAATGGATTATAGTTTAGTTAGAAAAAATAACTTGGCGTCTTTGCGCCTTTGCGTTAGAAAGGAGACAAAATGAAAAAGAAAATAAAAAAACAAGCATCATTAACAGTTATTCGAGCTATTGCTCGATTGAATAATTATGCCCATCAGAAAACCGCTCAATCTGTTGTTTGGGATGGAAAATCTATAACACAATATTTATCCGTTACCTCGTGATGAAACCACTGTCCCCAAAGTTGAAAAAATTTCTGGAATTTGTTCAGCGATTTACGCTGATTCACGGTCAATCTCCATCTTATGAAGAAATTATGGCCAGTTTGGGATTTGGTTCATTGGGGACAGTGAACTGGTATGTAAAGACCCTGGAAGATGAGGGTCATCTTTCTCGTATAAAAGGTTCCAACGGCAAACGGGCGCTTACCTTGATACACAAGGAGTATGCCGTACCTACAACACCGGCTTGTTTGCCGTTGTTGGGCCTCATTGCTGCGGGTGAGCCCATTGAAGCATTGGAGAACCCCGAAATGGTGGACGTGCCTCCGTCTTTACTGCATCCTGATAATTATGTACTTCAGGTGAAAGGAGATTCTATGATCCAAGAGAATATCCATGATGGTGATTTTATTGTGGCCAAGAAGACAGCAATAGCTCATTCGGGCCAAATTGTGGTTGCGCTCATTAATGGTGAAGCAACGTTAAAATGTTATGTGCCCAAATCCGACCGTGTTGAACTTCATCCAAGAAACCCTGACTTTCCGGTTATAAAAGTTAATCCAGAAGATGATTTTCATATTAACGGCGTACTTCTTTATTCTTTTAGGAGCTACTTCAATTAATTATTTACAATTCTCTAATTTACGATTAGGGTATTTAATCAATTTTAATGTACCGCTTGTGAAAAATGGGATTAAACGCATGGTCATGTGAGCCTTGGAGTTCTTTGTGCCCTTTGTGTTTAATAACAATCAAGATATTTTTCATATACGCCTGAAAGAATTAGAACTTCAGGCAGAGCGGATTATGGATCCGGGGTTAAAAACACGCCCGGTTGCTATTATTTCATCATCGCACCCCAATGGTACAATTGTATCCTTGTCTCCAGAAGCAAAAGAAGAAGGGCTCTTTCATGGGATGAAAGTTTCTATTGTTAGAAAAATGAGTCATGGCGTTCAACTTTTGCCTTACAATCAATCTCTCTATATCCGAGTAAATCGTTATGTATATCAATCAGTCTCCATGTTTACGCCCATTGTAGAACCTGATGGCGTTGATGGCTTTTATATGGATATGAGTGGGATGCGAGCTATACGGGGGCATGTCCAAAATACAGGACTTTCCATTATTCAGCGAATTCAGGCGCGGACAAGCATCTCTGGGATGGTGGGAATTAGTGTGAATAAATTGGTAAGCCGAATCGTCACATCTGTGGTACCCGAAATGATTCATGAAGTTCAGGGAGGAAATGAAGCGCAATTTTTATCGCTGCTGAAACCGCTGGTTCTCCCAACGGTGAAAAAAAAGTCGGTTCATCGTTTACTACGATTTTTATGTGTTGAACAAGTAAGCCATATTCAATCTATGGCAGGCCAAGCAAATGAGTTCAGGACTATTTTTGGGTTGTATGCGATACAATTATCTCGAGAAGCAAAAGGCGAAGATTCATCCGTTGTAAAACCATTTCAACTTCGAGATTGTATTTTAGAACAGACTGTTTTGCCTGAAGATACGAATGATGAAAATATGCTCCATGCTATTGTGAAAGATTTGGCAGAACAGGTGGCATTCAAACTCCGGAAACGCCACCAGGTAGCTAATAAAATCAGATTGGAAGTTCACTACAGCGATGGGCATCAGCGAGATAGGACGGGTCGAATAAACGGGATTGATGATAGTTCAGTGATTCATGTATGTCGAAAACTATTCAATAAAGCAAATAAACGTCGAAATCGCATTCGGAGTGTTTTAATAGATGTCAGTGAATTTAGGCCTTATGTAGATCAGGCGGATTTATTTATGACAAAAGAGAGTCGGAATATGGCTCTATCCAAAGCTGTGGAGAAAGTCCGATTGAAATATGGTGTTCGAAGTTTGCAAACAGCTGATATATTTCAGGTATTGGGAAGAGACGACAAGAGAGCCTGAATGTTTATTCATTTAAATACTCACTCTGTTTATTCTCCAATGCGGGGGTTGTTATCGCTCCCGGATTTAATGAATCTATCTAAGTCTCATGGTATGAACACATTGGCGCTCACGGATGTAAATGGATTGTGGGGATTTATTCGGTTTGTTCAGCATTGTAAGGAAGCGGGGATTTACCCCATTGCTGGAACCAATTTGATTACAGAAAATGATGATGTGATTCTTTTGGCTGAAAATCAATATGGCTACGAGAATATGTGTCGTATCGTGTCTGCTGTTCATGATAATCCCAAGCAATCTGTGGTTGATCTTTTGGAGAAGCGATTGGCTGGACTTTTCGTTCTATCGCATAAGGAATCAACATTGAAGAAATTGATTAATATAATCCCTAATACGCATTTATTTATAGAGTTACGTCCAGGAGTTCAAGAGTCCCTTTCGCAGAAAATGGCCAAAAAATTGAAGTTGGAAATGGTAGTAACTGGGGACATTTATTTCAGATCTAAAAGCGATCATAATGCTCATGTAACACTTCGAGCCATTGAGAATAATACAACGTTGGATCAGTTAAATATATCCGAATGTAAAACAGATCAGCATTGGTTCCGGAGCGAAGCAGAAATGGTGAATCTCTTTCCCAATAGTTTGGATGCTATAAATAATAGTCGTTATTTGGCGGATCGGTGTAAACGGGATTGGTCTTTCATTAATACAATATTTCCTGGATTATCTTTGAAAGAAACGCATGTGTCTAATCGAAAATTGAAAGATAAGGTTTACGCTGGCGCTAGGATTCGGTATGGCGAAGTAGATGAAACGATACGGTTTCGCATTGAATATGAATTGGATCTTATTACTCAAAAAGGGTTTGCGCCCTATTTTTTAATTGTACAGGATATTGTGACGCAAACCCGTGCCACCATTGGTCGTGGATCGGCGGCGGCATCTATTGTGAGCTATTGCCTCTTTATCACGCAAGTAGATCCATTATTATACACACTTCAGTTTGAGCGATTTATTCACCCTGAACGGGAAGATATGCCGGATATTGACGTGGACTTTCCTTGGGATGAACGAGACGGTATTTTGGACTATGTGTTTAAGAAATATGGCACCAAGCGAACCGCCATGGTTTCTAGTCAAGTTTTCTTGAAACCAAGATCGGCCATTCGGGAAGTGGGTAAAGTTCATGGTCTATCTAACGAAGAAATAAAGAGTATCACCAAGCGGATCGGATGGTATGCATCCCGCAGGGATTTGGAACATTGGGTCCGAACTGATCCCCGTTTTGCTAATGTGGATTTGGATGATACATTAATTCGTGTCCTTCGAGAAAGCGAAAAAATAGTGGGCACATTTCGTTATCCATCAGTTCATCCCGGTGGCGTAGTGATTGTTCCAGATGAAATTCGAAAATATGTTCCGGTTCTTGTTGCGCCAAAAGGTGTGCAAATCGTGGAGTGGGAAAAAGATCAGGTGGAAGATTCGGGATTGTTGAAGATAGACCTATTAGGCAATAGGAGTTTGGCGGTAGTGCGAGATACAATCCGACAGGTGAATCTAAATTATGGCGAAGTGGCATCTCGCAGTACCTATCTGAATTATCATCAAATTCAACCTGTAGGTGATAAAAAAACAGAACATTTGATGAAATCAGGAAAAACCATGGGTGTGTTCTATATTGAGAGTCCTGCTACGCGACAACTTTTGGCTAAGGCTGGAGTAGTAGATTTTGAGCATGTAGTGATTTATTCATCCATCATTCGTCCGGCGGCCAACCGATTTACTAATATGATGCTGGCACGCATTCATGGTGAAGAATGGGACTTGCTTCATCCGGATTTGGATTTTCTGGCGGAGAGTTATGGGATTATGGTGTACGAAGAACAAGTTTCCATGGCGGCCATGACTCTGGCAGGATTGGGCTATGCAGAAGCGGAAGCATTGCGGAAAACTATGAGTCGGGATTCTATGCAACATCTCATTCTTTCATGGAAAAAAAAATTCACAGAAGGATCAATTCGGCGAGGATACTCCCCTAATATAATCAAAGATGTATGGGATATGATTTCATCTTTTGTGGGATATTCATTTTGCAAACCACATTCTGCATCTTACGCAATGTTATCGTTTACATGCGCATACCTAAAGGCACACTTCCCAGCAGAATTTCTCGCATCCGTCATTTCCAACCAAGGCGGATTCTATTCACCTTACGCTTATATGAGCGAAGCACGAAGGTTTGGAATCCAAGTTTTACCACCGGACATAAATCGAAGTTTTACAGAATGGCGAGGGAAAAAAGATAAAATTCGTATGGGATTCATGAGCATCAAACGGCTCCAGAAAAAAGCAGTGGATAGAATTTTGGATGAGCGTAAAGCAGGGGAATTTGATTCGTTGGATGATTTCTTATCTCGAGTGGATTTGGATTTAGCAGATGCCATGGTTTTGACAAACGCAGGATGTTTTAAGAATTTGGCGCCGGAATTAACCCACCGGGAATTGGCTTACCGCGTGGCCGGATTCTATCTTCAAAATGGTGTGCGGAAACCGCTTACAGCATCGCCTCTGAATACTGAATTAACCGAGGAAGACCAATACCGATTGGAGTTGGAAACATTCGGTTATCCTTTGTCTAATCATCCTCTGGAAAAATATCGTCCTATTCTGAGCCGTCGCATCCAATATGCCAGAGATATCCCAAACTATGTGGGGCAATCTATTTATTTGATTGGGGTGTATATCACACGGAAGGAGACCATCACCGGGAATTCGGAGCCCATGGAATTTTTAACATTGGAAGATGAAACCGATATTTATGAATGTGTCCTATTCCCGGAAGTGTTTCGTGAATGTGGCGATATGCTCCATTGGGAAACCTTATTCATCATCCGTGGAATCGTGGAAGAATCCTTTGGTGTTTATACGATTACGATTGAAAAAATGGGAAGTTTGCAGCAGTGGGTAAAAAAAATAAGTAGGGTTAATTTTTTACAAACAATCGTTCCAAGTGCTCGGGATAGAGTTTAACAGGAATATTCTTACGAAGACTATCCGCAATAGTATCCAGTTTGGCTTTAGAAAAGCTTCCTTGAGTTTTGCCGTCAAAAAAGGTAGAAAGAAAAGCTCGGCTTAGGAATCGGTCTTTTGAATCTTGAATTTTAAATTGGACATTTGGATGATTGCCTAACCCTTTTTTACCGCCTTCTTCTGAAAGTATTTTATTTCGTAAAGCGTGATAAAAGGTTGTTTTTGGTGAATAATTAGTTTGAACTGGAGGTAGAGCTTGAATACCATCTATATAATCTTGAACTGTAAATTTTCCTTTATCATATTGTGCAAGGGGAACTTGAGAAACTTCTCTTAAATTCAAGATTAATCCTTTAATTATATCACTTTTATTTTCAACATTAATTGGTTTTTGTTTACCATTAAGTTGTGCTAGTTGAAAAAGGATTTTGGTAACATCTTGAATTAAACGGTCATCTAAAAGAATATGTTTTGACAACATAAGTTTGTTTATAAATTGGTCTGATTCAATTTGTTTTTGCTTTTGAATAATTGTTTGCTTGATACCATCAAAATTATTTTGGAATTCAAATTCATCCGTGATCATTTGATTTCTTTCATCTTTTTTCTTAAGAATATGCCACCCAAAAGAAGATTGGATAGGGGGAGATAGCTCATCTAAAGCCATATCAAATCCATAAGCCTCTAAATTTGGGTCCATTGCATTGTAACGAACCCAGCCCAAATCACCACCTGAGTTTTTTAATTTTTCATCAGTGAATATTTTTAAAGCAATAGAATCGAATTGAGAAGGGTCAGCAGATAAGATAATAAAAAAAGAATCAGCATCACTTTTATTCGTAAAAAAAAGATGTTTAAAATGACATTCACGATTTGCCCAAGTATAATGTTTTCGCATTAAATCGTCTGAAACATCAATTTCATTATTAACAATCATTTCATAATAAAGTTCGTCACGCAGATATCGAATAGAATCAAGTAAAATGTATTTGTGAGCGATTGAATCTAATATTAATTGATCTCGTAGCGCAGCTTCAGAAAATAATTTATTACGAATCAACATTTGAAGATGCCTTTCTCGTTCAAAATCAGAATCAATTAATTGTGTGTTAATCAGACTTTTTGAGTATGAATCGGCATAATCGAAACGAGTAACAACTCGAGACCCAACAACAGCTAATATTTCTGGCTCAACTGACTTTTCACAAGAGATAGTAATTAGTAAAAAGGATAAAATTGTAATTATTTTTTTATTATTCATAGGATAAATTAGTAATTCATTTAAGAGATAGAATTAAAATTATGAAATCAATTTGCACTTATTGTTCGGCAGGAAAAGATTCCATATCTGGTTTAATCCCGGCATTAAAACGGTATCAAAGTACAAGAATAGGTGAAATATACGAATTAGCCGTAAAACAAAATAACTTATTCACCATTCTTTCCGGGAAGTTTGGATTATTAGAGTCTTCTACAATGATTCCATATTATGACTATTTATTATTAGATAGTGATGTTGAGACTCATGCTAAAAAAGTAAGTATTCAATTAAAAAAAATGAAAATAACGGCACTGGATTACTACACAATTCAACCGAATATTGATAATCATTTAATTGCATATAGTGAATGTATAAGAAGAGCGACTGAAATTTCTAATGTGAATTTAACGATTCAAATTATTTCTGGATTATAAATGTCACGAATTCCTCATATCTTTATTATTGGTGGTGCTTCACTCGATACATTGCGTTTGAATAGTGGAACTGAATTCTGTGCAGGTGGTGCTGGATTATATACTTCAATGGCAGCAATAAAGTGCGGAATAAATGTGAGCATGTTTGGGCCACGCATGGAACCAGAATCAAAACTGTTGAAACCTGTTTCTTCTAAATTAATAGAATGGATAGGCCCAGTTGTATCTCCAGGTGACTTTCCGACATTTGATATTTCATATGAAACTGGTGAAACAAAATATTTAAATAAAAATTTAGATGCTGAATCAAGTTTATCAACAAGTGAACTTCCGTCTGATTTATCAATTTATGATATGGTTCATGTGGTTCCATTAAGTGATGCAGTGAAACAATTAGAATTTATACATGCGTGTAAAAAACGTGGTGTAAAGAAAATTTCAGCAGGAACTGGATTATTTATTGTTAAGAATCAATTGGAAGACGTAAAAGCTGTCATGGAACAAAGTGATTTATTTTTTATGAATCGGATTGAAGCCGAAACAATTTTTGGGTCTATAAAAAATATTACTACGGATACGAAGAAAATAATATTTATCACTGATGCGTCGAAAGGCGTTCTAATTATTCAAGGCCAAAGACATTCTCATATTAACTCCTATTTATCCAATGAATTGGATCCAACTGGTGCAGGAGATACTTTTTGTGGGGCAACTTTATCTGATATTGTTAAAAATAATCATCCGGTTTTTTCTGCACAAAAAGGAGCATTCTTGGCATCGAAAATGATAGAAAATATTGGACCCGATTATTTGTTGAAAAATACAACCATTCCTAAAATAGGGTTTAAAAATGTATCGTTAAATGAAAACCAGATTCATTTAATAGCTGAATCTTTATCTGGAAATGTAGAAGTAGAAGCATTCGATTTTATTAATCCAGATTTACCTGAAAAATCACACCCGTTTGCATTGGACTATTTTTTTGTTACAACCTTGCATCAGTTTGGTTTTTGGATGACAAAAAACAATCATTATGATCAACCTATGATTGCACAATTAGATGGAGAGATAAAAAAAGGTTCAGATTATTTATGGCGATGTTTTTATAATAAATTGCAATTAGATCCACAATTCTTTTCTCCTAAGAGACAGGCTGAAGTCACGTTAAATGAATTAAATATTCTATTCCGATCTGATTCTGGAATAAATCCGATTCCATCTATGGATCGACATTTAGATTTATGTCGTTCTTATGGAAGAGATATGATGAGTCTTGGACAAAACCCAATAGATATTATCAATAAAGCAAATAGTACCTTAAGTCCTCTTACAAATTTGTTATCTATTTTAGATTATATCTCAGGATATAAAGAAGATCCATTACGTAAAAAAAGTAATCTTCTTTCAATAATACTACATCAAAGACCTGAAAAATTTCTTCGTTTGAATGAAAATGATTCAATTGCACCAATAATTGATTATCACGTTATGAGATCTTGTTTAAGAATGGGGTTAATTGATATTGAGAATGAATTTTTGAAGAATAAAATTATTTCAAGATCAAAAAATTCGCCTGACGAAGAATGGGAAATTCGATATGCTTCTTTTTTAGCGTTTGAAAAGCTGGTCAAACTTTCAGGGAAGAGTATGGGAGCTGTAGATATTTTCTTTTTTCGAGCACGGCAAAGATGTCCTGAAATGACAAGTCCAGATTGTTCCAACTGTTCCGTTGAATTAGTCTGCAGTCAGAATAAAGAGTTATTTCAACCCGTGATTAGAACTGATTTCTATTAAGTTAATTCTGTACTAAAAATACATGATCTAATCGAACTTCATCCAAAAGATCATCATATCCAATACATCGACCTTTAATTGTAATATCTTCTCCAATGACAGGTTTTAGTTCAGTATCGGATGATGGTGCACAAATCAATTTATGATTTAATATCACTAAAAGAGAATCCATACTAGTTACTTTTCCATTTACTTCTACAACTCTAAAAAGTAAATCTTTTGATGCATCTACTTGGAATCGCCAAATTAAATCCGTTGCCGTTGTGGTTAGAACTGGTTTTTCAGTTTTATAATTAATTTTTATAGATTGAGTATAATAATATATTGCACCCAAGGCGAGGATGGGAATAATTGAACGAAATATTTTCCAATTCATTTCTTTTCGTGTAATCATGTTTTATTAAATTTGATATTGATTTAGTGTGAATCATTTTAAATAAGAAGGGAGAATTTAAATTGAAGTTTGCAACTAGGATAACATTGTTCGTATTTATTTCATTTTCTGCATGTGAAAAAAATGTGGAAGAAGATTATGAAATCATCTCGACTAATTGTGTTAACATCGAAACATATTATACAGACTATGTTAGTCCAATTCTAACTTCAAATTGTATCGGGTGCCATTCTATTGAAAACCCGTCGGGCGATTTGGCATTAGATAATTTTACGAGTGTTTATAATGCTAGTAAGTCAGGAGATATCATTAATCGCGTAAATAGAGATGAAGGCGAAAATTGGTTTATGCCACAAGGCGGGTCAAAATTATCAGATTCAAATCTTGATATATTGCAAACATTTTTTGATATGGAATGTGTTGAATGAATCCGTTAAAAACTATATTAGTTGTTATTATAATAATGAGTTCATTAACCGCTAAGAATATTTATTTTACTAGATTAGGAAATATTTCATTTTATTCATCCGCTTTATTAGAAGATATTGAAGCTATCAATAAACAAGTAACATGTGTTTTGAACATGGATACAAAAGAGATAGCGTTTAGAGTCCCTATTCATGGATTCATTTTTAAAAATGGATTAATGCAGGATCATTTTAATGAAAATTATTTGGAATCTGAAAAATTTCCAACGGCTACATTTAAAGGAAAAATATTAGGGCTAGATTCTTTAAAATTATCAGAAAAACCACAGGAAGTGATTTTATCAGGAGATCTTACAATTCATGGCATAAGCCAAGAAATAAGAGAACTCGGTGAAATTTCAATGAAGGATGGAAATATATTCGGGATTGCAAATTTCAATATTAAAGTAGCAGATTATGAAATAGAAATTCCAAAAATTGTTAGAGAGAAAATTGCTAAAATTGTAGAAATATCAGTCAAACTAAACTTGAAGAAGAAATGAAAAAAACATTATTTATATATTTTGGATTTATACTTACGGTTTTCTCTCAGGATGACTTGCTAGATCTAATTGAAGATACAGATTTTAGTCCAATTCCTGTTACAGCAACGTTCAAATCAACAAGAATTGTTAATTCACAATCTATTGAATTAGTTAGTCCTGATGTATTGGAATTCATGATTCAGCACCGATTTGGATCAATGAAAAATGGCTTATATGATTTATTTGGAATGGATGGGGCAGCCATTCGTTTTGATTTACAATATGGAATAAATAAACATATTTCCGTGGGCGCCGGTCGAAGTAGTTTGAAAAAGAATTATGATTTATTCTCAAAAATAAAAATGATGAATCAAACTAATTTATTCCCCATTTCCATTGCATTTTTTTGGAAGGTTGAAATTGAAACCCTTAAGCGAAATAATGATGTTTTTGACAAAATGGTCAATCGCTTAAGCTATGATTCGCAAATATTAATTGCACGAAAATTCAACCATCGACTATCTGCACAAATTATGCCAACATTGATTCATCATAACCTGGTAAAAACGTATGAGGATTCTCATGATTTAATTTCAGTTGGAATTGGAGGGCGATTTAAAGTTTCAAATCGAATTTCAATAAATGCTGATACTTTTTTCCCTATGGGTGAACGGGGTGAGTCATTTGTTCAAAGTTGGGGATTAGGGTTTGATATTCAAACAGGTGGTCATGTATTCCAACTTATGGTAACCAATGTACAAGGCGCTTATGAAAGTGCCTATATTGAGAATGCATCTGGAACAATTGATGAGATGAATATTTATTTAGGGTTTAATATAACACGTGCTTTTACATTATAAAGAAATCTATAAATTAGTTGGAATTTTAATTTGTTTGACAACGATGAGTTTTGGACAAAATATATCCTGTTCCGAACATACTGAATATTACGATAATGGTGATATAAAATTTTGTAGATTAGTTAAGGAAGACACTCTTTCAGGGAAAATTTTACCAAAAGGAACGGGCGTACATTTTTCGAAAACAGGTTTAATGGATTGGTGTTTTTTACCAGAAAACATGATGATTCAAGGCCATTTTTGTGGAGGTGGCGGACACAGTTTCATGACGGGTTTTCATCCAAATGGAGAATTGAAAACAGCTTGGCTGGTAAAAAATGAAATTATACAGGAAATACCTTGTTCAAAATTTAGATTTTTATCAGCTATTTTTCATGGATTCCATGGAAAAAGTGGAGCCACAACGTTTCATGATAATGGTCAGCTTAAATATTGTGAATTATCAAAAAGCATCAAAATTCAAGGTATTCAATATAACAAAGGGAATGCAGTTAGATTTGATATGGAAGGAACATTAATATTATCAGAAAAAAACGAGGAACAAATTGAAATTTATTAATAACATTTTTTTATTATTTTTACTCTTTTTTGCAAAATCTTTTATTTTTTCTCAAGATCGAGTTAAAAACAACTATACGGAGTTTTCAATTAGCTCACCAATCATACACACTCAAGTTGAAGGATTTGGTGATCGTCAAGATTGGGGTGAATTAGAATATAATCCTATCGACGAAGCTTCAGGGATTGTGGCAAGCAGAAAAAATGAAAATGTATTTTGGGTGCATAATGATTCTGGTGATCAAAATAGGATATACGCATTTAACAGCTCTGGTGAACATCTTGGTGTTTATTATTTGGATGGGTGTACGGCAAGAGATTGGGAAGATATGTGTACAGGTCCAGGTCCCATAGAAGGTGAATCTTATTTGTATATTGGAAATATTGGAGATAATGATGCACAATATAATTTAAAATATATTTATCGAGTGATAGAGCCTGTGGTGAATTCAGAGCAAATACCCATTACTGAAACAATCTACGGAGCTGATATAATTACCTATCAATATCCAAATGGTAATCGAGATGCAGAAACGTTAATGTTAGATCCATTAACAAAAGATATATATATTATTTCAAAAAGAGAAGAACCTGTCCATGTTTATCGATTAGCATATCCACAATCGACAACTGAAACTGTAACCCCGGAGTTGATGATTGATATAGATTTTTTCCCTAATATAGAAAATGGCTCTTCTCAATATATTGTTGCAGGTGATATTTCTGAAGACGGATTAGAAGTGCTTGTTAAATCTTACAATGAAATTTTCTATTTTTCACGAACTTCTGACCAAGCGTTATGGGAAGTTTTTAATCATGATTTAGTGACAATTCCATATATCTCTGAAGTTCAAGGTGAAGCGATTGCATGGCATCCACAAGGTTATGGGTATTTTACGACAAGTGAAGAAAAATATAATACACCTGCTCATTTATATTTTTACCCAGATTTGCTGGGTTGTACAGATTCAACGGCATTAAACTTTAATACTTTCGCCACAGATGACGATGGGAGTTGTGAATATCTTGGACTTGATAATCAAGTGAATTTTGAGAGTTTCGCCTTAGATGACGCTTATCCAAATCCATTTAATGCTAGAACAACTTTACGGTTTACCCTATTTGAGCAGACAATGGTTTTTTTGCAAATATTTGATTTGAATGGAAAATTGGTGAATACACTATTGAATCAAAATATTAATGAAGGTTTTCATGAAATACATTGGAATGGCTCAAATACTCAGGGAGTTTCCGTAAGTACTGGGCCTTATTTTTACCGTATTCAAGCTGGTGACCAAATGCAAATACGAAAAATATTATTGATTAAATAAAATGAAAGTATTGTAAACTAAGAAATAGCGTCAAAATCTCCTACTAACTTCAGGATAAATATGAATAAAATAATTAGAATATCTATTTACTTATCAAGTGCCTTACTTTTTAGCCAAGAATTATTTGATCCATATGAAGTTCACTCCCTAAATATTGAATTTTATAATTCAAATTATGATTCTATTCTACAAGCACAATGGCAAGCACATGATAAATCATATGAATTAGCGTCTTTAATTTTCAATGGAGATACATTAGATAGTGTTGGTGTTCGCTACAAAGGCAGTTCAACCTATTATTATACATTAGAAACTAATAGTCCTAAATTCCCATTAAATATTGATTTAGATCTAATATATGAAGATCAAGAGCTTATGGGCTACAATAAAATAAAATTATCGAGTTCAATATTTGACCCTACATTTGTGCGAGAAACCTTAGGATATTTAACGACATCTTATTATCTCCCAACATCACAAACGGGGTATATGAATGTAAGTATTAACGATGAATTGACTGGGTTATATATTTCAGTTGAATCAGTCAATAAATCTTTTTTATCAAAACATTTTGGAAATAATCAGGGCGCTTTTTTCAAATGCGAACCCCAGTCACAATTTGGAGAAGATAATTGGGAAAATCCAGATTTGACTTGGCATGGAACTGATTCAACACTTGATGTGTATCAACTTAGTTATGAATTAAAATCTGATACGGGATGGGACGATTTATTAGACCTGATATATACTCTTAATTTTGAAATAAACCAGATTGAAAATATTTTGAATGTTGACCGAGTATTATGGTTTTTTGCTGCTTCAACCGTTTTACCAGATTTAGATACTTATAATGGATTTTGGATTCATAATTATTACCTTTACCAAAATACTATCAGTGGTCAATTTGAAATAATTCCCTGGGATAAAGATCATTCTTTTGGTGGAGCTCTTGTCAATTTTGTTGATGAAGTAGAAGAAATTTATGAATGGGACCCATTTATTTATGAGAATGATGTTTCAAGACCTTTATTTAGTCGCTTAATGTCAGTCCCCATTTATAAAAAGTATTTTAGCGCTCACATTCGTACAATTGTGAATGATATTTATAACGCAAATTATATTCAATCACTTGCTTATGGAATTCAAGATTCAATTGAAACTTATGCAGCCAATGATCCCAATTTATTTCCATTTTTTGGGAATGGTGAATATTTTCAATACAATGTAGATAATTTTTTATTGACAGGTTTAGGATTAGATTTTTGTGGAATTATTCCAACGGTAGAAGCTAGAAGGTCTTATTTGTTGAGTCACAATGAAATAGATAAGGTTACACCAGTGATTGCAAACGTAATACAATCCGTAGATATTCCAATCGCAGGAGAAGATGTTTACATTACAGCAGAAGTGACGGAAGGTACACTTGTAGAACTTATGTGGACTATTAGCGCTGTGAACACTCATTTTTCATTTACTGAAATGTTTGATGATGGAGCGCATGAAGATGGAGAAGCTGGAGATGGTAATTATGGAGCACTCATCCCAAATCAAGAGTGGGGAGCAGTTGTTAAGTATTATGTAAGAGCTCAAAATGATGAAGCGTTAAGTTTAAGTCCGGAATTTGCTGAACAGGATTTTTATGAATTTAGTCTTGGCAATCAAACATTATCAGATTCGACACTTATTATTAATGAAATCAATTATAATTCATCTGATAATTTCGATGCGGGTGATTGGGTAGAATTATATAACGCTTCCAGTTTATTAATGGATATAAGTGAGTGGCGTTTTAAAGATGAAGACGATGATCATAGTTTTATTCTTCCTGAAAATACGATTATAGAACCAGGTGAATATCTAGTTTTAAGTAAGGATTCATTATCATTTACATCTTTTTTTCCTGAAGTAGAAAATTTTGTAGGAGAAATTGATTTTGGTTTTAGTGGTGGTGGTGAATTGTTAAGGTTGTATGATGAAAATGGTATTTTGGTTGATTCCGTTCGTTATGATGATTCTAACCCATGGCCAAATGGACCTGATGGAAATGGTCCAACATTAGAATTAATTAACCCATATTTTGATAATGCAATAGCTGATAGCTGGGCTTCTTCAATAGGGAATGGTTCTCCGGGAACAGTCAATACATCTTATTTATCGAAAGATAAAGATGCTGAAATACAAGCGACTGATTATTACTTACATCAGAATTATCCAAATCCTTTTAATCCAACAACAACAATACAATATGATTTACCCGAAGATTCACAGGTGAATATAGTTATTTATAATATTAAGGGACGGGAGATTAAAACATTGGTAAACCATCAACAAAATGCTGGTTTCAAGTCAGTGGTTTGGGATGCAACCAATGATTTAGGGCAACCCGTTAGCGCAGGAGTATATTTGTATAGAATCTCTGCCGGAGATTCCCAATCGGTTAAGAAAATGGTTTTGTTGAAATAAGTCGCACCATAATTTGATACTTAAAAAGGGACGGTTTTATCGTCCCTTTTCATTTCACACCCAAAAATTGTTGCACTCCAAAGTATGGATATGATAAAAATTCGAGTTATGACTTTATCCCTTATATTATGAAAAATCTGTCCAAATTATAGGGTCCACTTCTGTAAATGGATAACAGATTCTTTTCAAAGAACACTGCATATAAAATTTCTAATATTTGTGAATCGGATTAGTTGAATGTAGATTGCATCTTCAATTTTTTAAATTAAATATATATAAAAAAACGGATAAGAAGATAATGAAGAACTGTTTTATAGTATTATTAGGATTAACGATTACAATTAATGCGCAAACAATATTATTAAATGATAGGGTTGTTAAGGATCCAATCATAGAAAATAATACCCCACGGGCTTTTCTGGATAGAGATGAAAAAATACCTGTTAGGATTTTTGAAATATCGAACACAGAAGACTTATCCGAAGGTGTTAGAATTGAAAATTCTTGGAGTGGTCGCTATTCTCAAAGATATTTGGGTGTTTGTCCGCCAGATTCAATGTATTATGATTCATCAAGTTGGGATTATTACAGCTATTTTAATCAATGTATGGCTGAATATGCCGTTGAAGAAATGAATCTACAACTTTCTTATCTTCCCAATATACCATCAGAAATATTTGAACTTGTTTCTTATGAAAGGATACATGATTCGGTTAATTATGATTCCCCAGATGGACATACAATGCTTTCTCAATATCATGCGGATACAACGATTAACACATCAGGCTCTCTAAATATTATTATTACTAATTCAATGGCGAATAATCTTTTAGGAACAACTTATCTATACCAAGATGCTGTTGATGAAAATGGTGCAATACTTATTGTTGAAAGTGAGCATACTCCTATAGTGATTATTCATGAACTTGGACATTTATTAGGTTTCCCCCATTTATTAGAAGATAGCGAACAAATAACTTTTGCAGGAGAGACTATTTCAATTGATGCAATTCCCGGCCCCAATTGTGAGCCAAACTATATGTCATCTTGGGATAATGATAATTGTTCTTTTCCAAATCCCAATGCTGTTAAATATGGCGATATGAATGGAGATGGTATAATGGACCTTGTATCTGCAAGCTCTGTGAGAGTTGGTTCAAGCGGAAAATTCGCATGGCATGAAGGCAATGGAATGGGAGACTTTACGCACCATTTAATTTCGAATACACCAGATGCGTATTTAGTTGAAATAGGAGATATTGACCTTGATGGTGATTTAGACTTTGCAACCGCTGCTTCTGATATATTTGATTCGAATGGTCACTTTTCTTGGTATGAAAATGATGGCGCAGGTGTTTTTACGGAACATATTTTTTCAGAAAATCACCCTGGTGCTTCTTCGGTTAAAATCATTGATTTAGATGGTGATGGAGACATGGATTTGGTTTGTGGCTCAAAGGGTGATTCCAATATAACGCTCCTGATTAATGACGGGAATGAATCTTTTACAGAACTAAATATTACGCCATCTCAAGGCGATGTATTTGATGTGACCATTGGCGATATAAATGGCGATGGGAATCTAGATTTAATTGTTGTAGGAAGTGAATATGTTAAAACACTCTCATGGTTTGAGAGTGATGGTTCCGGTTCTTTTACGGAGCATCTAGTTTCTGATCATGCAAAAGTTGCAGCAATTCCAATCGATATGGATGGCGATGGTGACTTAGATATCGTTAGTTTTGGAGATCGACTGACTCTTTTCTACAATGATGGAAACGGTGGATTTGCTAATTCACTTGAGCTTGGTTGGGGCTGGGATCTTGGATATTATAATCCAAAAGAACTTTCTATCATAGATATAGATGGTGATTCTGACGTCGATATTGTGGCGTCTTATATGAATGGCGTAGCTTTATTTATGCAGGATTCAGGTAATTTATTAGGCGCAATTTCAATTTATAGTGGAAGTAGTATTAATAATAGTCTCCCAATCCAAATGAATGATGACAATCATTGGGATATTATTGTGAGCGAGCATGATCCTTACCATATTGACAATGATAATGATTTATTTTGGCTTGAAGGAGATGGAAATAATAGTTGGGAAATCGAACACGGAATTACTGAATTGTTGAGGTTAAGCCTTAATACATCTCAACATGGTGCAGTTTTTGGCGAAATTTTAAATTCATGGTTAGATTATCATTATAATTATTTTGATTTGGCGATTAATGACGATTTATTGCCTTTATCATTTGCCTTACATCAGAACTATCCAAACCCATTTAACCCAACGACAACACTTCAATATGATTTACCCGAAGATGCAAAAGTTAAGATTATGATTTATGATTTGATGGGAAGACAAGTCAAAACATTAGTCAACAATCAGCAAAGTGCTGGATTTAAATCGATTATTTGGGGTGCAACCAATGATTTAGGTCAACCCGTGAGTGCAGGAATGTATCTCTATAGAATCTCTGCTGGAGATTTTCATTCAGTTAAGAAAATGATTTTATTAAAATAGGTATGTAAAATAGTTACAGACAAAATTTCCCTTAGTTTAGTTCAAACTTATATCGGATAATATACAAGCCCTCCGCTAGTTGTCGGAGGGCTTTTTATTTACAATGAAGACCTTATACTCATAAAACTAATAAATTATATAATAAACTTATAGTAATGATACGAACGTTCGTGCTAATTTAGGTTTATGATTAAAAGAACTAAAACACGAGAGACCATTTTAAACGAAGCCATTTTTATTGCCAGTAAAACAGGGTTTGAAGCATTAACCATAGGGAAATTGTCAAAAGCTGTGGGTATGTCTAAAAGCGGACTTTTTGCTCATTTCAATTCTAAAGAGCAGTTACAGGTAGATTTATTAAAAGCAGTTGAGAAGAAATTTATAGAAATAGTAATCAGACCCTCCTTGCAGGCGCATAGAGGAGAACCAAGAATCCAAGCATTTGCAAAAAATTTACTAAAATGGGATGATTCTGAATTTATGCCTGGCGGGTGCATGCTACATACTGCGTCTATTGAATTTGAAGACAGACCCGGACCCCAAAGAGATTTTTTAGTCCATTATCAAAAATATTGGATCGACTTTTTAGCAAAAGCTGCAAATATAGCCATTGAAGAGGGACACTTTCGTGAAGATTTAGATACTCAATTATTTGCATTTGAATTCCATGCTATTTTACCATCATATCACTTTTCATCTAGGTTATTAAATGATTCACAGGCAGAAAACAGGGCTTGGAAAATGGTGAATAAATTACTGGAAAATGCTCGAATTTAATTTATTTCATGAAATATATAATCAAAATAATAGCGTTGTGTGTTATATTATCTCAAACATTTTTATTTGCTGATGGGCCATATTCTGTTGGAATAGTAACAGAAGCGGACGGATTAAGAAATGGACCTGATTATCAAGGTGGAATTGTTTATTTCCCAATTGACGCAGAAGGACCACTCTCAACAATTGTAATGGTTCCCGGTTGGATGAGGGATATTTCATCTATAGAAACATGGGGACCTTTTTTAGCATCTTACGGTATTGTGACTATATTTGTAAATGTGAATTGGATATGGGAATACTCAATGCCAAGAGCGTATGCATTGCTGGATGGGATTGTCACAATCCAAGAAGAGAATGTTAGAGATGGTTCACCATTATTTGGCCATCTCGACCTGGAGCAGATCGCAGTTGGTGGCTGGTCCATGGGTGGTGGCGGTGCCTTGTTAGCAGCTGGCTTAGACTCATCTCTTAAAGCGGTTTTGGCTTTAGCGCCTTATTTAGAAAGTGACTATGTTTCACCTGAAGTTTTGAATCAAGATGCGCCTGTTATATTTTTGAGTGGTGAATATGATGACGAAGCTCCAAATGCTCAGCATACAAATGTTTTTTTTGTATTCACCCCAGAAACAACACCTAAATTATTATTTGAGATTGCAGGCGGGAGCCATTCAACTGTAACAAACCCTAACAATAATGTGGACATGGGTTTAAAAGCCTTGTATTGGATCGAAAATTTTGTTCGGAATGATCCCACAAATTGCAGTTTATTGTTAGAAGTCCCACCTTCAGCTTCACTTTTTGCTACCAATGTGGTGTGCCAAACTGTGGGGGATTTAAATAGTGATGAAGAGATTGATATCTTTGATGTTCTCTATATCGTTGATTTAATTATAAACAGTTCAAGTTATAATGGCCAAGCAGACTTTAACCATGATGATTCAATTGATATGTTGGATGTTGTTACAATGCTTAATTTTATTTTGAATGGATCGTAAACTGAATCGTAGTTGATGGACGCTTATATGGAAAACATCTTGGTGAATTTCAGGGCAATGAAACTACAGGTAAAGATGTGGAATTTCCATTCATCGACTTTTATCCCTTTGATAAAACAAATAAACTCATCTCAGAGCGTGTGGTTATGAATCTGGGTGCATTAATTAATAAACAGCAGTAATGATTATTGAAATATTGAAAATTAATAACAATTAGAAAAGGAGCCATAAAATGAAAAATATATTTATATTAATCACTGTATGTACCGTGGGATATACTCAATGCCTTGGAGACATGAATAGAGATGGTATTAAGGATGTTTTAGATATCCTTATCTTGGTGGATGATATTCTTGATGGTAATGGTGAATGTGATGAGATTACTGAGGTATGTGTGGATATTGACGGAAATTTTTATAGTACCGTTCAAATTGGCAACCAACTGTGGATGTCAGAAAACCTTAAAACTACTCATTATAATAATGGGGATGAAATACCTACCGGTTTAACTGATGGGGAGTGGCAAATTGCCACCAGTGGTGCCCTAGCCGTCTATGATGATAATGAATCAAATGTAGATATATATGGCAGATTATATAACTGGTATGCCGTAGATGATAGCAGATGTGTATGCCCTGAAAACTTTCATATACCTACCGATGAAGAATACATTCTATTAATAGACTATTTAGGTGGCAATGACATTGCAGGTGGTAAAATGAAAGAAGCAGGCTTAGAACATTGGGATAGCCCCAATACGGGAGCTACCAATGAGAGTGGATTTTCTGGGCTTCCCGGTGGATTCCGTAATATGACTGGAGGCTATGTCGATATGGGTAGTCTTGGTGTATTTAGGTCGTCCTCAGAGTACAATAGCTATCAAGCCTGGTACCATGCCCTGTATTACAGCGATTCAGTGGCTTACTGGGACTTCAACATGCAGAAAAATTCCGGCAACTCTGTTCGTTGTATTGGGGACTAACTCACTGCCTGAGGACCTCTGTATAAAGTGAATTCTGAATCATACCATGGGCAGCCAAATTACCGGTGATGTGAATGGTGATGGCTCATTAAATATTTTAGATATTGTGGCCATCTTGTTAGTTATAGGGGGAATTGAATTAATATAAATTGGAGAATAAAATGAAAAAAATATTAATATCACTAATCATTACATTTGGCTTTATACATGCAGAAGAGTGGATATACTTTAATAATATGACAAATTTCGAATATAACTATGGTGTTACAGATGTGGATTATAGCGTGACCAGAATTTCTCCCGATGGATCTGTCAGTGAAATAATTTTAGAAGACATTCCGTATTCCGATATCTCTGAAGATGGTACCAAATTATTGTACATTGAATATGAACAAATTGAAGATGTAAACTGGGATATGGTTGAACCAGTAAATTTTAGTATTTACAATACTGAAACATCGGAAACCATCAGTTCAATAACCGGTATTAATCCGGTATTTGCAAGATTTACCCATGATGAAGATATTGTGCTATATATGGAAGGATCTCAATATTATCCGGATTTGCAATTATATAAATATTCTTTCGCTGATAGTTCAAGCACTATGTTAAGTGACTCATTGAGTTTCGTTTTTGATAATATGACACTTTCACCGAATGGACAACACGTGCTCTATTTTAAACAAACTGAAGATGAAAATACAGAAGATAATTATATTGATTATGAAGTTATCGTTTCCCACATTGAAACCGGCGAATCAACTACATTAACAACAATCCCTTATTATAACAATGTTGGTTCATTCTGGCGTAATAACCCGATTTGGAGTGATAATGGTTTTATTTACTTAACTTTTCTTGATGATAATAATTGTGTTCAGCTTAGTAGAATTCACAGTTCGTTAGGCACTATAACGCAATTAACAGATAATCCATGTACAAGTGAAATAGGCTATTATTGTGTACCATCTATTTTAAATACAAAAGAAACTGATTTAGACAAAATTGTTTATACAACCTGTAGTGATTCACTTTTGAGTAACGAACATTGGATTTATGATATTGCCTCTAATGAATCTTCCTATCTTGGATATTTTGGTGGTGAAAATTTTGTATCAATTGCCATGTATCAATCATGGTCACCAGATGGAACAAAAGTTTCATTTAGTGAATACTTAATTGGTGGTATGATTGCGGTGCCAGGATATATGAGAATATATGATACGGTTACTGAAAGTATCGATACCGTGGGGAATGTCCTTAATATAGATGATCCTGAATCATATTATGTAGCATCACCATTAATTTGGGTGGGAGAGTCAGATGTGAGTATTGTTGAACCAATTGATCTCTTGCCAACACAACTATCTTTAGAGCAAAATTATCCAAATCCATTTAATCCGACAACAACTCTTCGATACGATTTACCAGAAGATGCAGACGTACGGATTATGATTTATAATATTAAGGGACGGGAGATTAAAACATTGATAAACCATCAACAAAATGCTGGTTTCAAGTTAGTGGTTTGGGATGCGACCAACGATTTAGACCAGCCCGTAAGTGCAGGAATGTATTTATACAGAATCTCAGCTGGTGATTTCCATCAGGTTAAGAAGATGGTTTTATTGAAATAACTCTGATTGTTTTATTCCGCGCCAATACTATGTAAATAACTATCATAGTTATTTCCATATTCAATACATTTATTTTGTTTTAATTCGATGATTCTTGTTGCCAATGATGATACAAATTCTCGATCATGACTTACAAAAATTAAGGTGCCTTCAAATGTACTTAGCGCCGAGTTTAGAGATTCAATTGATTCCATATCTAAATGATTAGTTGGTTCGTCCATGATGATTACATTGGGGCGTTGTAATATAATTTTTCCAAATAGCATTCGACGCTGTTCACCACCCGACAAAACATTTACGGGTTTATTAATATCATCTTGAGAAAATAATAGTCGTCCAAGTGTTCCTCGAATCGTTTGCAGATCATCTCCTTGTTGACGCCATTGATTCATCCAATCTATCAAAGAAAGATTTGAATTGAAATCATTTCCATGATTTTGAGCAAAATATCCAATTACTGAATTTTCGGACCACTTAATTGTTCCACTGTCTGGTGTTAAATCGTTGACTAAATTTCTAAGAAGTGTAGTTTTTCCAATTCCGTTGGCACCGATAATGGCCAAGCGCTCACCAGCATCTATGGTAAAATTTAGTTTATTTAAAACAGTAAGATTATCGAATGTTTTTGTTAATCCTTCAACGAGTAATGCGGTATTAAATATTTTTTTCTCTTGACTAAATCTTATAAATGGATACACACGACTGGATTTTTTTATATCATTTAATTTGATTTTATCAATCTGGTTGGCTCTAGATGTCGCTTGTTTTGCCTTGGATGCATTTGCAGAAAATCGTTTAACAAAAGACTGAAGTTCATCAATTTTTGCTTTTTTCTTCGCATTTTCATTTAATAATTGTTCACGCGCTTGAGTAGATGCCAACATGAAATCATCATAATTCCCAGGGTATTGGCGTATTTCACCATAATCAATATCAGCCATGTGGGTACAAACACTATTGAGGAAATGACGGTCATGCGAAATAATAATCATAGTGCTATTTCGTGACTTTAAAATATCTTCAAGCCATCGAATTGTATTAATATCTAAATTATTTGTAGGCTCATCTAGGAGTAAAATTCCGGGATCTCCAAATAGGGCTTGAGTTAGTAATACTCGAAGTTTTAACCCGGGTGCTAATGATCGCATCGGTTCTTCATGTTGTTCTAGAGGAATGCCTACACCTAAGAGTAAATCACCTGCATTTGACTCTGCCATGTAGCCATCCATATCTGAGAATTCGACTTCTAAGTCAGCGACTTTCATTCCGTCTTCTTCGCTCATTTCGGGTAAAGAATAAATCCTGTCTCGTTCCTTTTTTATTTTCCACAATTCTTTATGACCCATAATAACACAATCTATAACATTAATATCTTCATAGGCAAATTGGTCCTGTGCCAATACGGATAATCTTTGTTTCATATCTACTTTTACATTACCGGATGAAGGTTCTAAATCTCCAGATAAAATTTTTAAAAAAGTAGACTTTCCCGACCCATTTGCGCCAATAAGGCCATAACGGTTGCCTTTGGAAAATGTGACATTTATGTCTTCAAAAAGTGCTGTCGATCCAAATTGAATGGAAATATTTGTTGTAGAAATCAAGGTATCACTCTAAATAATGGTTGAAAAATTGTTATTAAATTTCTTTGGACATTTATATATTATTTTTATAAAATGTTTAAGAATGTGTTGAATACTAATTCGAAATTTATCACGAATACTTAGCTTTTTTAGAAAATAAAATAAAAAAATCTGTTGTAGGAAACTAGTAAAAAACAGAATAATGATTTTCAATGAATAAATACTATTTAATTCATAAAATTGTGGTGAGTTATTTAATTGAATAAAACCACTAGAGAAATTATAAAATAAGTCTAAGTAAATAACGGGTAGTGCTCATTTATAGGTGAAGGGAAATATTTTTTAATTAAAATTATATTTAATCAATAAAAGAAGAGGAAAATTATGAAACAAAATCTGAGTCTATTTAGTATGCTATTATTTATGGTACAGGTTACGGTTGCGCAAGACGCCTATATGAATCTTTCACATGCAGGAATTTCACCATCAGCAACTATGACAGTTGAGCCAGATCAAGAAATAACATTTGAATATGGTGGTGGAGGTTCTCATCCTATGACGGATGGACATGGAAGCACTCCATCTCCTGTTTTTTTTCAAACTGTTACGGTTACTTCAAGTAATCCAATTGCTACTTTTTCTCTAGAAGAAGAAGGAACCTATCTCTTTCATTGTGGAACTAATCCTGGAAATTCAGGTCTTTGGGGTACAATCATCGTTGAGTCTTCGACAGACACAACAGTTGATGTTGCGTCGGGTGATGTGGATATGAATGGGGTTATGAATTATTCTGATATTATCGCTATGATGACTTATTTTTATGGATATGCAACTTTTACTGATGAACAAATTTTTGAAGCTGATGTAAGCTTAGACGGGACTATTACACCATTAGATTTATCATTAATGAAAATGGCAATTAATGGAACTATTGAACTTCCATATCCAAATGAAGATGGTATTCTAGATGCAACTGCATCGTATGAATTATCAGCAGCAAGTTTCATGGAAAATAATGAGATTCATGTTCCTATTATGATGAGTTCTTTGTCTAATGTTATCTCCGTAGATTTAAACTTAACTTATGATTATAGTATCTTAACCCTTAATAGAGTTGATTTTGATGAATCATTGGGTACAGCAACAAATATTTATGTTGATTATATGGGGAGTTTAAGAATTATATCAGCAAATACGACTTCTTCCGAAATGGACTTTAAACTTGGTGATCTTGTTTTTACTGTCAATGAAAATTTAGATAACAATACATCAATTCAATTACTTACTTCAGAAACGAATGAAGGTGGTTTAACTGATGAGGAATCTTCAGTTGAAATTCAATTATTAGGTATTGATAATCAGTTATCATTTCCAAACCAATTTGAAATTACAAATGTGTATCCCAACCCGTTTAATCCGTCAACTAAAGTGACATTTAGATTGGATGAAGTAAATGATATTATTTTGGAAATATATAATATCAATGGTCAGTCAGTCAGGACTTTTTCAAATACCAACTTTATGACGGGAATCAATTCAATTACGTGGAATGGACTTAACGATATGGGTAAACAAGTCCAGTCTGGTGTTTACTTTGTTAAAGTATCGTCAGGTGCTAAATCAATTTCAAAAACAATCACATTACTAAAATAATATGAAAAAATATACAATCACACTATTAGTAAAAACATTAAGTACAATGGCGGTTCTTTTTCAATTATTATTTGGACAAGAAGCTTATATGAATTTATCACATTCAAATGGAATTACACCGTCGCCGTTAATGACGGTGGCCCCGGGTCAAGAAATTACATTTGAGTATGGTGGGGGTGGTGCACACCCAATGACATCCGATTCCAATCCAATGTCACCTATGTTTTTTCCAACAATAACAGTGACGTCAAGTGATCCAATAGCAACATTTACGTTAACAGAAGTGGGTACCTATTATTTTCACTGTGGCACAAACCCGGGTAATTCTAGCCTTTGGGGTGGCATTACTGTTGAAGAATCTTCTGTTGGTATTGATGAACAGCTATCCGTTCCAAAACAATTTGAAATTACAAATGTGTATCCTAACCCGTTTAATCCAACGACAACAATGACTTTTAAGGTAGATGACTTAAATGCATTTACATTAGAAATATTTAATATAAATGGGCAATTGATAAAAACTTTTGCAAATGAAAATTTGACTATTGGATTAAATTCAGTGAAATGGAATGGATTGAATAATACCGGTAAATTGATTCAATCGGGTATTTATTTTATCCAAGCTACTTCAGGAAATCATGTTAAATCAAAAACTATTACTCTCTTAAAATAAAAGGAAAATAAAAAATGAAACATATATTATTAATAACACTAACGCTCTTTTTCATAGGATGTGAAACTGATAACACAGATCAAATTGCTGATTTACAATCACAGTTAGATGATTTGAATGATCTTGTTAAAGATATGGAAGATGATCAAGATGAAACGCTTGAAAATTATCAACCAATGCCAGTCACATTGGATGTACCGTCATTTGTAACTGATTATTTAGGAGAAATGCCTATTCCAGAAGATAATCCAATGACAGTTGAAGGTATCTTCTTAGGTCGGAAACTATTTTATGATACGCGCTTATCTGATGATAGTACAAAATCATGTGCAAGTTGCCATTTGCAATCAGCAGGATTCACAGATCCAGAACAATTTAGTGAAGGTATTACTGGAGAAAGAGGAACTAGAAATGCTATGCAAATTATAAATGCTGGATGGTTTACATCTTTTTTCTGGGATGGTCGAGCAGCAACGTTAGAAGATCAAGCATTGGGTCCAGTTATTAATCCTGTAGAACTCAACACCACGTGGCCTAGAGTTGAAGAAAAAATATCGAATGATAGACTATATTCAATTTTGTTTAAAATGGCATTTGGATCTTCAGACGTTGATTCTATGAAAATTGTTAAAGCTATTTCGCAATTTGAAAGAACTCTATTATCATTCAATTCCAGGTATGATGATTTTTTCTATGGAGATTTTTCAGGATTTACTGAATCAGAGACAAACGGATTTGATATCTATTTTTCAGAAACAGGCGATTGCATCCATTGTCATTCTGGTCCAAATCTGACTGATAATGAATTTAGAAATAATGGACTTGATTCTGAATTAACTGATCTTGGTTTAGCAGATGTTACAGGGTTATCCACCGATGAAGGTAAGTTTAAAGTGCCTACGCTTAGAAATATTGAGTTTACTGCTCCGTATATGCACGATGGTCGATTTGCGACGCTTGAAGAAGTGATTGAACATTACAATAGTGGCGTTCATGCAGACTCACCAAACCTTGACCCTGAAATGCATAATGCTTCTGAAGGTTTGAATTTGACAGACGAACAAAAAACAGATCTCATTAATTTCCTAAAAACATTCTCAGAACCAGATTTTTTAACAAATGTAAATTATTCTAATCCATTTGAAGAATAAGTCTTAATAAATTTTTACAAATTTAGTTTTTACAAAACCCCA
>JABIHN010000032.1 GCA_018649625.1 Fidelibacterota bacterium
ATATAATTCAATAGCATTAGGATAATCTTTAATGTATTCATTTAGTCTATTTATAGAGCTTTTTAATAATTTAACATCGATATTTCTCCCATAGTATTCCAATCCAACATTGACATTAGAAGCATTTGCAATCTCTATTAATTCTAAATTCAGTTTATAAATAAGAGTAACAGGATCATCATCAATCATTTCCTCAAATATTTTCATAGCACCATAAGGGTCTTGCGCTCCAATTGACATTGCATAATCAAATATTTCATATAATTGATTATGCTCAATTTTTAAATGTGAAGCCTGGTACCATATATCGATGGCAATATAGTTGCAAACACCACATAAATATGGGTGATCTATTGTATTTAATTTTGTATTCATAATTTTATTTATTTTGACTCTGCATTTAACCAAATAGATGACGATAATAAATCTGTTCCAATTTTAGAAATCATATTCATTCCTGGTATAATATCTCCTTTGGATAAAAGAGAATATATAGGATTCATAGATTTTTCTAATGCTTTAAAAGTGGTTTTATCTTTTATGGTACTTGCGGCATTTAGAGCAAGCCCCGTAGCAGCAATCCCAACTCCCATAATGATTGGACCAGAATCAGGAGACCAAGTGCCATCATAATCCGGTAAGAATTCTCGAAAACCAATTTTTCCCATTACACGAATTTCCATATGCTTTTTAAAAAGTTTCCACTGCTCTTTTGCTTCTTTGGGTGAAAACCGTCCCATGTAATGAACTAAGTAGGCAATGGCACATCCACGAGGTTGGTTTGAATATTTCCGTGTACCTAAAACTTCGGTTATAAATAGACCTGTTTCGGTGTGGGTACCGTATGTTTTCATCCAATGAAGCCACTTTTGAGTAAGATTCTTACCTAAAAACGTTCCATTGTTTTCATCGTAAAGCCATATCGAATAAAGAATAGCTGCTTGATCTGCAGACCATTTCATCTTTACATGCGGAAGTAAGTCGGCATGGAAATTTTCGTACTGGAATGAGTTTGCGATTAAATGTTTACATATTTTCTCATTTAATTCAATATATTCATTTCCACATATTTTTTGGTAACAGCCCAAGATTATATTTAAATGTTCTAAATAATATCCATATTTACCTAAATATTTAACATTTTTTATATCCTTTTTATATGGATTTACCTTTGGATGTAAGGCACGAAACACAACTTCGCTTAAAAGTTGTTGGTATTCGGGTATCTTAGCAGGATTACTGTGAGAAAAGTTCATGAAAGCTTCTGCCATATTTGACAGTGCTGCAATATCATGCCCCCAGCCTTTTTTAATAAATTGCATAATAAATAAATCATCTTTTGTAAATCCACTAAAGTTTGATTTTAAAAGAAAAGATTTAATTTTATTATATCGTTTATCTTGACCATTCTTTGGTGAATCCGCGATTCCCATAAAGTCAAATCCTTTACCTAGTACATTATTTAATATTGCCTGATCAAACATAATTTTTCTCCTTATTGAATTGTATGATTTTTCCTCGATGACGAATTGTATTTGCGAAAAAGTTTGCATTTTTTAATCGTGTTGCAACTTTCGGAAATAAAGTAATGTGTTCTTTTTCTAATGATTTTAATAATCCAGGCCGAATAGCGGCTAATTGCGTTTCAGCTTGGTCGATTGTTTCTATATTACTAAATGATACCATTAAACACGCATTACAAGAAATACCTTCTTGAATTAAATATTTTAGTGCTATAAAAGGAAAAACATAACTTTTTGAGTTAGCACTGGTTAATTGACTTGCTCTGACTAATTCATCACCATTTAAGCTATGTATATCAGAAACACGCCGAACCTGCTGTGGTGTGTTCCAACCATATCGGCCCTTTCCGCCTAAGAAGTAATTACCAAGCTCAGATGCCATTAGATTTATTTTTCGTTTAAGGGAACCTAAAACTGTGGCAGTAACACCTGAAGAGTTCCATTGCATTCCCATGACCGCTCCGAATGTTTGAAACCAATTTGGATCCGATAGTCGCGTAAGGACTTCAGATTTTCCATAATTTTGTGCGACAGATTCAATAATAGCTGAACCCATTTTCCCCATGCGTTCGCTGAGCCATTTTGGCATTCTCCCAAAGTGAAGGGGCATGCCCATTGTTCCTGAATTGATCATATTAATCTCCTTTTTTTTGTTAGTTTGGATCGTGTATGGCATGTCCCGATCATGGTACCTATCTTTGGAGACGGTGTAATATTAAATTGATTAAATGGCATTTAAATTCTTTTGGTATGTAAGTCCTTTAATAAGTCCTAGGCCTATGAGTCGATTCGTCATGGCTAATTTGGATACATTGTCAAATCCACCGATATTGATAACTTTTTCAGCAAGCCATACGGCTCTTTGTCTTGTTGACCTGGTTTTCATAAATAGATTCAAAAACCATTTATTCTTTAATCTAATGGGCGAAGACGATACTTCTTTAAAGGCATCAGTTACTCTTTTTCGAGGCATCAGTAAATAGGCCGCAAAAGTATCCGCCTGCCATTCTTCTGTCACTCTTTTGGTTCCAGCAAACCCTTCATCTTTTCGACAAAGTATTTTTGATTTATCGTTTAGCCTTTCTAATAAAGGAACATGAAGGATGATATGTCCAATTTCGTGAGCTGCCGTAAAATGTAATCTACCTTCTTGCTCAGTTAAGAGTTCATTAATCTCGATTAATTTTTTATCATAATGAAGCCCACCTAAATAATTTGGATCTTGATATAGACCATCTTTTCTAAAATCAATATCGTATCCTAAAAATTCAATCATATCAAGCACATCAATATGAGAAGAAACAGAGTTTCCAGTTTTCGATTGGTAATCTTCCAATAGGTGTATCGATGTTGATTCAATATCTTGTTTGGAGATATATGGGTACTTAATCATTCTTATTACTCATTTTATTTACCATTTTCGATAATGTGTCCCAATCACTTTTAGATAAGTTTTTAGCAGATCTCAAAAAATCTGGAATAATATCTGCTTTATCTTTAATGACCTCAGCCACATCATCCCCAACTTGATCGCTTTCTGCTAATAAAGCATCCACGTTATAATCCAATGCCTTTGCTAACACTGCTAATGTTTCCCGGCTTGAATTAAAGCGCCCTTTTTCTATATGGACGATTGATACATAAGATATAGCATTTTTTGGGTCTAGATCTTTTAAATTGTCCGCTAATTTTCGATGGCTAAGTCCTTTTTCTTTTCTCAATTTGCTAATGAGATTTCCTAATGTTTTTTTACTCATTCGTATCTCCTAATATGTATTGATGTAGTTTTCTGATGTAGTCCGAGCTAACTCTAATTCATTGAGGAATAGTGATGAATAATTATCAATAAAATATTCCCCAATTCCTTTAATGGCCAATAGGCTATCTTCATTTTTCGGTTGTGTTACTGCTATCTGACGTAAAACCTTATCAGTACAAACAATAAATGCTGGCTTTTTAATAGATTTAGCAATCTCTTTCCTTACTCTTCTAAGTCTCTCAAATAATATTTTATTGTCATCACTAAGAATTAATGGATTTAATTCGAATAATTTATTCGATAAGTAAGGTTTGGCAAGATCACCAGAATGCAAAGCTGTTTTACCTTTAGAAGTCAGGTCAAAAATACTCGTATAATATTCAAGATCTAATTCTTTTAATTCAATTAGTTCCATTTCAACTAGTCGGTCGATTATTGTTGAAATTTGATTTGAATTATAGTTTTGTAGCAACCCGTAAAAAGGATTATTATTAAACTCATTTTCAAAGATATAGTTAGATTCAGAACCCTGGAGAATTGCGATAAGCTTTTTATTCCCCACTTTAAACTCAAGATCATTTATACATGATAATACCATGAGTGATATCGATTTTTCAAAGTTATTTATGTATTCGTTATGTTGTTTCATTTTAACTTCCTTTCTATTATTGTTAATAGCGTTAAATTATGTTTAACAGTTAAGCAACGCTTACCAATATTAAAACGTTAAACTATACTTAACAAGTATTTTTTTAAATTAATTTGAATGATTGACGATAATTCCCATCAAACCACTATGAATGATGCGGTGAATTGCGGAAGAAACAATGACATGGAAATAATCTTGTTTAGTAAAAGGAAAGAATGTGATTAAACAAATTTTTAATGTCCTGAATTCAACTATTAAATGCAACTCAAACACCGATAAAGTGTTGAACGACTAACCCCCAGAGTCTGACAAACATCTTTCACACTATTCGA
>JABIHN010000033.1 GCA_018649625.1 Fidelibacterota bacterium
ATTATCGTACCATGAAAATCCACCGCCAGGTGTATATTTATCTGTATAGTTAAAATTGGAGACAGATGGGTCTGCCCAAATTCCTGCATAAATATCATGAATCGTATCTGTGGACATATTTTTAAACGTATAATTCAATATTACAAATGCATCCGCATAGGAATAATTCCATGCATAGGCTTCCAAACTAATATTTATACCAAGTGGTGTATGATTTGCAATCCCAATATTGTCAGATGCATCTTCACCATAATCCTTAAAGTTTGAAATCATATCTTGATGAGAAACTGCATCTGGTGAATAATATTGCGCCATTGAGTCTTGCGTTGTGGATGAAATTGAAGAGCGGATTGCAATCGGTGTTTCAGCAAACAACTCAAAACCTTCATCTCCTGCATCAAAAACGCCGTCAACAATTGCTGTTGAGACACGACGTTGGCCATTCACAATACCGCCAACCCAAAGTCCACAATAAGCAAAATGTTCTATCTGTTCTCTTGCAATTTCTGTATGTTGTTTAAATTCACAAGATGGATGAATACTACCATCTTCCATACGATTCCATCCATTACCTAAAATTCCAAAATTAGTAATTGTAAGCCCCAAATTGCCAACGGATGTATATTTGTCATATTCATCTGATGCCGATTGAATTTTATAAATAGATCTTTCTTGCCCCATCACCAAGGTAAAAAAAAGAAGAAATCTAATTTTAAAATTCATTTATTTTACCAAAACTACTTTTTGAATTTGAAAGGATTGTCCATCTGTGAATTTAATAAAATATACCCCACTTGGAAGAAATTTAGCATTCCACTTGACTTTATGATCTCCAGGATGAATCGACTTATTCAACAAGGTTTCTACAATATGTCCTTTAATGTTATAAATTTGAAGAAGAGAATTTTCAAGAAATTTCTCTGATGAAAACCGAATGGTTGTTGTTGGATTAAACGGATTTGGATAGGGCGTAAATAATTCAAATAAAGAAGGGATAGTTTTTGAAATTTCAATATCCATCAACCCTTCAAAATTGGATCCTGGGGTGCCCCGATCACCACTACCATATGATAAGGATGCTTCATGCCAATTTTCTTCCAAATTATTTTCAATTGAATACTCATGAATTTCCATAGAAACGCCACTTCCAAAGTCCCAAGAGCTAGCATAATGAACTTCGTCTACAATAGCACCACTTGCATCCAGTAAAATAATTTCGTCTTCACTATTTGATAATAGAAATCCACTATATTCGTGATCCACATCTAATCCACCATTTAATTCGGAATATCCATTTCTAGAAAAAACGAAATAATCACCCGACACAATTGGAACAAACATTACAGTATTAGTGATATAATAATCATCGCTTCCACCATCCTTGATTGACCAACCATTAATATCAATTGTAGAATCTGTAGTATTATGTATTTCAAACCATTCACCATAAGAATCTGAAACAGCCGAAGGATTAGGCATAATTTCTGTAATAATTATCCCATATTCAGTATAAACCAAATCGTCAAACCAGACATCCATATAAACGGGTAAATGATCGGACGCATCATGAAGAGCATCAGCAATGGCGTCACTGACAGATGAATTACTCCCATTATTAATTGCACCATTGAAATGATTTCCATCATTACCAACTGCTGTGTAAGTATCTTCAATATAATGCATGTCTGACCCTTGATCTAAAATAGATGCTGACGCGAAAATCCAATCAAATCGATCATCCATACCCCCTGTTGCACCACCGCCAAAGCTTGTAGTTCTTGGAGATTGAGTATGCACATCAGCATAAGAATTATTATTATGCCACGGGCCAATCCGATCAATCGGATCAAATAAACGGCCATCATTATCACTGGCATCTCCTGTAAGCATATCGAAGGCAGGCTCTGAAGAAGAAGAGTTCGAATAAATATTAAAGTCACCTACAACCATGAAATAAGTTCCATCTGATAGCTCGTTTAAATAATCACGTAGAATAGTTACTTCAGCCAAACGTTCTGTTGCATTCGAACTCCCTGAGCTTGCTTTTAAATGAACACCATAAATTCTGAATTCAATACCTGAAGATTCATGAATCATTATAAACTCCACCACATCTCTTAATCCAGATGAGGAAGCTGTATTAATGGTTGATGTACTTACAAAAGAAAAAATATCAGGACGATAATAAAGAGCAATATCTTGTTGAGCGCTTTGATTCGTAAAGGTTGCACCCAGCCACTCATTGGGTTCATATACATCCAATACGTGAGATTGAAAATTATTATACCCTGAATGACTAACAACTTCTTCAATGACAATTAAATCAGGATCTATAAAATCAATGATAGAAATAAACTCATCATTGCGAGTAGGTTCATTCTCATAATTCAATAAATTATAAGTTAAGATTCGTGCATTAGATGCTTGTAGTAATAAACTGAATAATAAATATATAACAAATTTCATTTTGTCTTTTTTTGCGGTGCGGATAAAGCCTAGCCCTCTTGGTTGGGATTATTCATAATTTAATGGCCTAAAATTTATAAAATTTTATATCGATTTTTAATAAAAAGATAGATATGTATTTAAATTTCTAGTGATTACAAAATTAAAATTAATTGAAAATATATTGATTAGTGCAACATCTTAGAAACAAACTCAAATTTGAAGCCTTTTCTTTGTAATTCAGGTATTTTTTTCTGTAATATTTTTAATGTTTTTAGTTTAACATGTCCAATGCCAACGGCTCTTCCCCACTCTTCAGACTTTTCAGTTAATTCTTTAAGCTGTTTCAGAATTTTTTCTTCATTGTCATCGTTATCTAAAAATACATTCCGTCGCGTTGTGGGGACACCAAAAACTTCCATGGTAGATTCTGCTACTGTTTCAGCTGTAGTTCTACTATCAATAAAAAATAGGTTCTTTTCTTTTAAAACACGAGCCACATTAGACATTACATATTGATCTGCAGATGCTTTTGATCCTTGATGGTTATTCATTCCTATTGCGCTTGGAATTTGATTTAATGCTGTTTTAACTCTATCTTGAATAACATTTTTATCCATAAATGTAGATAATACAAATTTTTCTTCACCCCCTTTATTCGAAAGGTTTTCCATTGGCATATGAACGATAACCTCATAGCCATTTTTTACGGCTCTCTCTCCAAATTGAGTACTGTATTTATGTCCCGGAATCACAGCATAAGTCAAATTCGCATTCAGCTTTAAAAAGCCATCAGATACTTCATCATTTCGATAACCAAAGTCATCAATAATGATTCCAATAATTCCCTTAAAATTTGGTTTTTTTTGTACAACAGGGATGGACGAAATTCTATCCGGTTTTAGGTCTTCCTTTATTTCAACTTTTTCAATAACTGTATCTCGTTTTTCCAACTCTGAAACTCTGTAATCCATCCTTTTAAGAAAAATTAAAAGAATAAATATGATACCTATAAAGACAGAATTAACTAGGAAATTAGATCTCTGTTTTTTCATGGCAATTTCAATTGAAAAGATATGATTTGGGGTACTCCAAGATTTTGAGAACCAAATCGAATTCCGTAAGTTATTTGATATCTATTTAAATTAATCCCGAATCCGGCAGAATATTCCACAACATTTTTTGAAGTGGAGAGCCCACCCATCAAACTAATTCGATTCCAATTAAATTTATTTCCAATATTAAGTTTGTTTGTAGATGATGATTGATTCCATTCTCCCGAAAAATAGATTGTATTCTTAAAATCCTTAAAGTTGAACGCTTTAGAAACACCACCAGATATTCGAGTAGGCAACGAAGGAGATTCATATAATAATTTTGACATCTTTCCTAAATTTTGAATAGATGCCCCGATTTTCAACCCATTCCTTAAAACAGAAACATATCCAATATTTAAACCAATACCAGATGAAGAACCAGTATAAAGCCCAATAGAAATATAAGAAAGAGATAAACTGAACTTTTGCTTATTTTTAAAAAAGGAAAGCCCTGCATCCATCGCAACCCCATAGGTCGAGAAAGTCGATAATGCTTCATCTTGTGGAACTGTTCCACGAAACTCCAAATCAGACAAGCCGGTATACTTGGCACCCAAATAAAAAGTTTTCCCATTTAATTTCTGAGTATATCCCAAGTGAGTTAAACTAACATCACCAAACCAATTTCCACGACTCATAGACAAATCCGGATGTCCACGGTTCTCGGTAAAAAGTGCAGGACTGATTGTTGGATGATTGCCAAGAGTCAGTTCTGTTGCATTCAATGGAAGCACTAAAAATTGTGTCCCCATCCCACTTAAAGGGAAAAGAAGAAGAAAAAATAATTTAAGTTTCATTAAATAGAGTCTAAAAACTAAAAGAATAGGAAATTGTATGTGCCGATTGCACAGCCCAATCCATTGAAAATGCATAAGCAATATGTGAATCATGTGGCTTGAATAATTCATACTCATACCCAAGACCAAAAGCTATTCTACTATTTCCAAAACCACCACGGAAATAATATTTATCTAAAAATCCGTACTCTATACCAATCCGAGGTAATGTTTCGGCAATTGTTTCATGATCTGTAATAACACCAATATCTCCTACAAGTGTAAGTTCTTTTCTATTGAATCGCGTTCCAACACGATAGATCGTAGGAAAATTTTCTTTATAGATTCTACCTTCTGCGTACACATTACCGGTATCCCATTGATAGTTAGAGCTAATATCTTGAATTGTTATCCCATAAGTGAAAAACTTTTTTGTTTTCATTAGGATCCCAATATCAAATCCAATCCCTGAGCCGGTCAATTGATCCGATTCTGTAATCGGAAGATCATACCTTAGAATCTTCACCGTCGACCCGATTGCAAGCCATGGGAATATTCTTTGGGCAAAGGTAAACATAATTGCATTCTCACCGGTTTGCATCATAGAAGATTTCATACCTGTACTATATCGCCCTTGAATATTTGTAACCCCTGCATTGACCCAAGCAATTCCGATTCCTGCTGTGGGAGGCAAATGAGTTGCGAAACTCGTCGCAGCTAAACGTCTATCAAAAGATAAATTTGAATAAGAACTCCCCAATTGACGATTCGTTAAAAAAGCAGTCCAAGCCGGGTTATGAAATTGGGGGAAACTATAATCTAACTCGGCTGTAAAACCACCACCCATTGCAATTGAGCGAGCCGAAATCCCCATTCGTAAAAATCCGCCAGAACGGCCAGCCCATTCTTCAGCATTCAAAACGGTCATAATAGATAAAACTATGAAGAATATTTTTTTCATTATTTCACCACTATAATTTTAGTCCAATAATTATCAGGGGACTGATTTGATGATTTGGCAAAATTTATTCTGGCAAAATAAACACCATTCGCAACATGATTTCCACTTAAATCACGGCCATCCCATTTGAGAGCTCCACGATAGGAATTTAAATCAAACTCATTTTTGAATACTTTTTCCATGGCAAAATTAAATATATCTAATTTGATTAAAGTATTATTGATTTCGCCTGTATGAAACCTAACAAAGCCATCATCTCCAAGTTGATTGTGACTTAATGGCGAAAATGGATTTGGATATGCATATACTTCAGTTGTGTCATATTCAGTTTGAAAAATCTCCCAACTTGATCCATGAATGTCTGATGAAATCGCTACACCATCAGATGTTCCTATCCATAATTTGGGAATAGAATCTCTTTCATCTAGAATTGATGTATACACAATATCCGTTAAAATTTGTTTTTGCTGCATAAAAGTCGTGTCAATTGCTGCCTGGAATTTTGCCCAGTTTTGTCCATCTAAACTTTTCCATAAACCGGATGATGTGGATGCCAAAACGAGAGAGTCTTTTGTAAATACATTATAAACTCGTTCCCCTAAAAGAGCAGTAGACCATGTTATTCCATCGTCTCGTGTATAACTTAATCCTCGAGTTTCACCTATTGATTCTGCATTCATGGTTGCAGCCCAAATCGTTAATTGGCCATTCCAAAATTGTTTTGCAAGACCTACTACGAAATTTCCAGATAACCCATCATCTGGAAAGGAATAGTGTTCCCATTCCATACAATTAAAAATCTCATCACCAATTAGTTCATTAATTAAGAGTCCACGATTAATACCGTTTGCAGTTCCAACCCAAACCGTATCTCCAAAAGCCAAAACAGAAAAAGCCTTATGATTATGATTTCCACCATCGCCTGGATCACGTGGATTCAAATAATAATTTTCTAATACTTGAAGCCCAGTTAATGAATCAGTTATGAATCCATTGCAAAGAGATAGCGAATCTTGATCATCCATCGGCATGGGAACATTCTCCCAGGATTTTTGTGTTAAATCATATCGTCGAAGACCACCAGCCCAACTTGCTGTCCATAGAAAATCACTAGACAAACTAGCATCATAAGTCACATTGGCTTCTGGCACCGTCACTGGAAGTTGTCTGAAATACCCTTCACCAAACGGATTAAGCGAGTCTCCAGAGTCATCCACGGGTTGTCTTAAATAAGTCCAGGTTATACCGTTACTATCTTCAGCAGCATAAGTAATTGTAATTCCATAACCTACCTGAATAGATCCATTATCTCCAGAATAAGCAACAGCCATTGTATCTCCCAAAATAGCTATAGCTGGAATACCTCCATTAGGCACAATTTGGGTTGTCTGGCCATCATCTAGTAAGTTAGATACTGTTTGATATGCATATACTTTGTGACCATCATGTAATGCTAATCCTTGTCCTGTACCCAGCCAAGTTAGAGAGTCACCCATCATTCGGATTTCGGCAACCACATTACTGATAAGGCCTTCTGTCACAAAAGAATCTTGCGCAGTTGTTTTCAGAGAAAACCTAATTGGCGTACCGTATTGAGCCATTAACGGAACCCAAATAATTACTATTATTAATATTTTATTGAATAACAACTTCATGTTCTACCACTTTGCTATAATCATTGGATAAATCCTGTGCTATAAAACGCCATATAAATGTTCCAGTCTTTGTTTGGAAGTTCGGATCCGAAAATCCTGAACCATATACTGGTATTCTAAAACTATAAATCCCATCTCCTGCTACAAGATCTCCACTTGTAAAATCAGGCGGATAAAGGATATTAGTACTTCCATCATCATAAAGAAAAAGATAATTCCCATTATTTGTCATAGAATCACCATCTACATGATAGGATGTGAATCCTGCCCATTTTATTGACTCTATTCCATCTACATCAAATACCTCTGCTGAAATTAAATGGAGACTCACTGTGGCATCCGATGAACGGACAATTGTATCTGGGGCAGTTATGGATATAATCCGCGGGATAATATTGCCAACCCGAAATGTATCGGGAAGTAAAATAGTTTCAGCCCCATAATAGGCAATAAAATCTAAAAACACTAACCCTGAATCATTCCCAATCACATTTGCAATGCTGGATGAATCATTTGGAATTTTCAATCCATACATACCATCGTTCAAAAGAATATCGCCATGAGTTCCATCGTCAAATAATGTCAATAAATCGGGTGATGCGCTTTGACTGGATCCATACCAATTTATCTTTACACTATCTAATTCTACACCCATACTTTCTTTTTCAACAAATACACCAAAATAAAGTTGGTTCACATCTTGATGAAAAGTGAATTGAGTTATTGTGAGTAAATCATGTTCAGGCTCATTACCTGGACCAGGACAGGCTAGAAACACCATACCAAAAAATAAAAAAATAAGATTTCGCATAGCATAGAATTTAAGATTGATGTTCATCAATTTTTAGTCCAGTTTTGGTTTTCTCGATTAAATATATAATCCAACATAAGTTTACCAACTTGCCCAAGACTTTCTTTACTACAATTCTCGGGAATATCATTCATCGTATGCCAATAATTAGTATAAGAATTAGGATATCTAAAATCAATAAGGTCAACAGATGGTATTCCACCAACATCATTCATTAAAACATGATCGTCATAAATTGCATATTCTACTCGTCCTACAAATGCATCCAGCTCCATAACTTTTGCTCTATCCCATAGATATCGAACTAATTTCGGATGGAATTCCAAAGAATAACGTTCAATAGGTATTGATAGCTGTTTATCACCCACCATATCAAGATTAATAGCTTCATTAGGTCTTGGGATTGGAAGGTTTTCCGAAAAATACTTTGAGCCTTGACAGTAGGAAGTATTTTGCCCCGATATCCCTAAATCTTCGCCATCAAAAAAGATTAGATTTACCCCAATAGGTGGCGGATTCTGTGCCAAAACTTTTGCTAATTCTAATAATACAGCGACACCAGAAGCACCATCATTTGCACCAATGATTGCCTGTTCATGTAAATTAAAATTTACATCTTGATCTGCCCAAGGTCGCGTATCCCAATGTGCAGAAATTATAGTTTGAAATTCTGCATCCGGATTAAATCGAGCAATAATATTTTGCATTTCGTAACTATTATTTTTCTTTTTTTCTTGATAACTAAAATCCTGAATTATGACTTCATCTGTATAGCCTTTTAATTCTGAAATTAAAAATTCTCTACATGCATAATAGCCATCAGACCCTGGATTCCTTGGACCAAATTTGCATTGAGTCAAAAGATATTCAAATGCATGGTCTTCATCAAAAATGGGCACATTAGAATTGCATCCAAAAAGAAAAATAATGAAAGGGATGAGTAATAGTTTTTTCATTCTATCCAGAAATAGCTAAGTTAACATCAAACCCAAAATCACGATCAATTTTCCGGCCAGTTGTTCGATTATCTGTTTCGCGATACTCGTAACGTAATCCACCGCTTACTTTTGTTGAAAATTGATAAGATAATCTTAATCCTGCTTTCCAACTATTTGAGAATGAACCAACAACCAAATTCAATTTATCCCCTGAGTCTTCTTGTTTGCTATCATTCATATCGAAATTTAAGGTAAAACTCATTGTGTTGTTTAGATTCAGATTTCCATAAAATGGAATTGGAATATTCATACCACCTCTATGAGTATAGGTTCCTGTAGAAGTATAACTGTTATCACTTTGAATCGTTAAACCGTTGGGAGTCTCATTCAATGTTTTTGTTCTATTATGTCTAAATGTAACAGAAATATTTTTAACAAAAGTCATATTTAAACCGACGAGTGGAGAAAAATTTCGATTTATTCTCGATGTCCGTTCATTGTCTTTATAATCTTGTGCGAATGTACCAAAATTGAAAAAATTCATTGGATCAGGAGAAAATTCTTCAAATTGCCAGGACCGAGTCTCTTTCCCCGAATAACTATGTTCTAATGATGCGGATTTTGCAACCCATTTTATGATAGGCCATTTCTCTAATCCACTAATTCTAAAACTCCAGCCAGGAAAGGGTAATCCTTCATTTAATAAATCCCCATACGCAAAATAATCTCGAGTCATGGAAAGTTGTTCTAAACCAGTGCTTGCTCTTGTTGTGGTGAAATTTTGACCAAAAGAACCACTAATAGTTAAAGCTCGACTAACCTTAATTCCCGATCGAATATTCCCATCTCTTTTATGACTCCATGACCCAATATTACTTCCTGCTTGAATAGAATGTTCTAGACCATGGTCTGGAAGCCATCCAAATTTATATCCCGTGGGAACTTCACCTACAATTTGATTACCTGTTCTATTTAAATCTTCAGTGTAACTCAAGGAAATTGGATTTATTTTTTTAAAGAGACCATGAACAATTACCAATGGATTAAAACTTGATTTTTTCTTCACATCCACTTTAGGTTCGTCAACTTTTTTCTTTACTCGCGATCTAGACCTAGACCCTCTTGAACGATTACTTCCTCTACTTTTTTGGGACGCCTTCGGCTTATATAATAATTCTATAATTTGTACAGGCGTGATTGAGAAATTGGAACCGAATCTTAAATGCGTGCTAATGTTTTGCCCGTCTCGAGACAATTCATCAGTCCAACGATAATTTGCAGAATAATTGAATGAAGGTTTTAACCATTTCATAATACTCGGATTAAATGTTGTATTAAAACTTTCAGTGGTCTGCGTCACAGTTCCAGGGTCTAAATCTCGCAATGCAGTCCAAGCATACCCACGAAAATCATTGAGTATACTTTGGCCGCTCCAGGCATATTTAGCAGATAGTCCGTTTGTTAATTTATAATCAAGATTTAAAGACTGATCCATTCCAAATTTATAAGATTCAACTCCTCGCACCCCCGACCGTGGATGATTCCAACTTAATTTTTCGGTCAAATTCAATCCCGTCTTGAATGATGTCGGTGTATAATAAATTTGGAAATCACTCATTGAATTTCCTATGAATGGTATATCTTTTGTCCAATTAAATGGTTTAATATAATTATTTCGTCCAAATGGAATATTATAAGAAAATTTACCCGAATAATTTTCTGACCACTTTTTCAAATAAGTCACATCAGAAGATATTGATTGGGATGCATTAAAACTCAATGACATATTATCTAATGTATATTTAATAATCCGATTATCTGACTTTCCCGTTTTTTTCAATGAAGTACTTAACGATATTTTTTCAGTTAGAGTCATAATAGAATCAGGCATATAGTCGGGATCAACTAAAATATCTTCATCGGTAAAATATTTAGGGCGACTTTGATTCCGAGTGAGAGACCCATTCAATGGAATAGATATTCCCCATGATCTTGGCAATAATCTGTGAAAATCCAATTTTCCGCTCACATTCAAATTTTCAGAACTATTTGTTGATTTTGACACTCTTTCTTGTAATCGATGATATTCAGCATCTTGCCGACTGTAAACAACAGATGCCGAACCCAAATCAGATAATTTGAAACTGGATTGCATTCGCATTGCAACACCTTTCTCTTTTTTAACGCCACTCAAACGCAATTCATCAATATATATTTCTCCAGAGATTGGTTCATTTCCCGTGTTTTTCACACCCACCGAAAAATATTGGAGTCGGTTTAATGCTGGTTTTCCTACAATTGTTACACGTTTACCCGTTAGAATTCCATCCTTATCAGTATATAAGTATTGTCGCACATCAGCTGAATCTAACAAAATATCAGATTCCCTATACTTTTGTACTTTTGATGTATCGGCTTGTTTTAAAGCGGTTAACCAATCCAAATCTATTTCAAAACTATTTCGATGTTCTTCCCATCCACGGTAAATAGGCTGTGTTATTTCATAATAGCCAGTTAACAGTCCAAATTTAAGAGAAACTTCAACATCTGTTTCCAAAGCTGTAATCCATGGACTATCACCATACACATACATTTTCATATAATCATACGTCATAAAGCTTCGTTTTTGATTATCATTCAATGTGTATAAAGTTTTCTCTGCTATACCTGTTTGATTGATAGGCAAATTTTGAAATTTCAAAACAAGAGATTGTTCTTTAGAGCGAATTTCATTAAGACGATCATATTCTCCTTTTACACCCGTTGGAGGTTCATAATCTGCATTATCTTCTGTATTGATTACTGCCACTTGGAAACTAGGATCAAAACTATTTCCTGTTTTCCCTTCATAAAATATGTCGTCTATACCTCCCGGGAAACCTTTATCCAAAAATGGTAGTTTCTTATTCCTTGTAGATGGTCCAACAATTCCCAATTCTTGCCAATCATTTCCAACAATTTCCATTTTTGCAATTTGAAGTTGTTTTTGATCTGATTCAAATCCACTGATTGCTAATCGTACATATCGAATTTCATTCCATTCAATATTATTAACTTTTGAAAAGTCAGATAATGGAACTCTAAAAAGTTTCCAGCCTGTCGGATTACCATTCTTTTCTGTAATGCCGGCTAAATAAGTTGTATCCGTTAACATAAAATTAGAAGAAAAATAATCGTTTGCTTTATCCAAACTTGTTGAGCGATCTAAATCTTCAGTATCTGGATATTTTCCACCCTCTTGAATCTTATTTCCGGTTCCATTTCCTTCCGTTCCATTCACTCTTGTATAATCATTTATATTACTATCATCATAATACCAATTATCACCATTTGGATCTTCGGGGTCTACATCATTGTCAATATTGATTGATTGATCATTTATGGCTAATAATTCGGCATAAGTTGCTTCGCCATAAATTAAAGAATCAATACAACTTCCCCACCCATCTTCAAACTCGTCAAAGCAACCATCTAATCCTGTATCTTCTTTATCTTCAAGGAATCCATTTCCTAAAATTTGTCCCTGAGGAGGAATATCTTCTGTATTCAGTTTGCCATTCCCGTCAATATCTTCTGAAATTTTACCCAAGTCAATATGAAGTCGACCAGTCTCCCCTTTAAGCCAAATTTCAAAAAACTTACTCTGAGTTTGTTCATAATCTCCTGAATAAAGTGATGTAGTAACGCCCACCCAAAGAGAGTCCGGATTTATATTACTTTGAGAATCACGAGACTTATATCTTAAAACCAATACATCAGTTGTCTCATTTCCCGCACGAAGTGATGTTTGTTGATTGGGCCAAATATCTTTTGTCCGATACGGCACATAAGGATTAAACCAAAATAAATTTCCGCGATTTCTTTGTTTATATTCATCTTCAAAAGTAGATGTTTCACTGTTAAATACGAGCGGTGCAGAAGAGTTTTTCCAAAATCGCCTTTGAATTGATGGAGATGTAGTTCTCTTGCTGCCTTCAAAATCATCAATGAAAGCAACTCCATTAGGATCACCCGTTTCAGGATTATTTATTGAATTTGGATTGGGCATAACTTGAGCTATTTCACCTTCAATAGAAAATGATGACATTTTTTCCGCTTCAATTAAAGGGAGTTTATCTAATAGACGTGTTAAACCATTCATTTCCCATTCATATCGACCATTCAAATCCCAAATAAAATTCCGAGTTGGTTCATATCCCACTTCAACTTTTTCATTAATAATTGATTGATTAAAATAAAGCGCTGTAAACCCAATAAAAGAATTTGGTTTACCTAATTCCATTTGTGCCCGTGTTCCAAAAATAGTTTTTTTATCAAAAGAGACTAATTCATGTTTATCGTAATTAATCTGTAAAGTTGCATTTGGGTCTTTTGCGGCTTCATTAAGCAAGACAATAGTCCCTGTAAAATAATCAATATTATAATCAACGCCTCGTTTTAAGGTTATCTTGTTTTGGATAACTTCTTCACTCCCTTCAACTAACATAAACCCTAAATTGATTGTCGTACTTTGATTGGAAAATTTAGTTTCAATATTCCAACGATGATCTTTGTTCACTTCTGTAGTGACAGAAGATGTATAAATAATACCATTCCCCAATTGAGTAGATAAGTGGTCTTGTGTATTACCTCCTTCTAAGGAATCGCTATTTGCAAAGGGATGTAAAGATGGGAATAATAATTCCCCATCAGTTAAATGAATAATATTTACTGATGTTTTATCAATTATTTCATCATAATTCGTACCGCCATTTTCATCTAAACTATCCAAACCAAATAAAGTGATATAAGGTAAACTG
>JABIHN010000034.1 GCA_018649625.1 Fidelibacterota bacterium
ATTACGAATGAAATGCTCTACCAACTGAGCTACGGTGGCGTAAATGTATATTAATATGCCGTAAATATTACATATTCACTCTGCCATTTGAAAAGAATTCTCTTTGGCGTCCTGTTTTTGAATTTGATAATATTTTGCAGCTCGCCAACCTCCATAGATTTCACCTAGATATACAAAGCCAGTTGCCATTCCAAAAAAAGGACCTGCAAAAGGTCGTTCATGCTTGATAGCGTTGTAAGCAGAGTTTCCAACAACATACATCATCCACATCCCCATAATTCCATCCAAGACTCGCCCGGAATAAATCCGTCCTGCCCCAGGAAGAATGGCAGATATAAATCCCGCCAACAAAGGTGATTTTTTTGATTTAGGAGATGGTGTTTGAATTACTGGATCCATCATTCGTCCTTCAGGATTATGGAAAGGTTGTTTTAATTTTAGGTGATAATGAAAAGCAAATGGGCTACATCGAGTTATTCTTTCGGCTGCCATAGCTCCGCCGCGAATAATACCAAATTGTTGAATTGCATCCGCACCATAGTTGGAACAGCTGGGGTAGAACTGACAATTGAATAAATTTGTATTATAGGAAACTCGTTGCCACCCTGCGATTGGAATTAATCCAATTTTCTGAATAATAGAAACATTGGGAGATGCTAATAATGAATCGGCAGGATATTTGGATTGCCCTACGAGACAGGAAATAAAAAGAATTAGAATAGTATAATGCACGTAAAAAATTAATTAAAATTCAGTTAAACCTAAACCGTTTCCTTAATTATATTTCAATCATGGAAAATATGATAGATATTGTTTTTTCAAATCCGATTTACTTGGCAATCGCTGGTATTTTGGCAATCCTTTTAATTTTTGCCATCATCAAGAAAATTATAAAATTAGTTTTTGGCATAGGCGTTTTGCTTATTCTTTATGTCATTTATTTGAATTATACAGGGCAAGAAGTTCCCCAAAGTATAAATGAATTTAAAGAGTCTGTATCAGAAAGTGTAGAGCAAGCAAAAGATATTGCTTCCGAGTCTCTTGAAGATGTCAAAGAATCCACCAAGAAAATAGTAGAGAAAAAAGTTGATGAAAAAGTTAATGAAATATTTGGGGATTAATGGTAATGGATTTTTTTATTAAAGGGTAATTGCTGAATCGATCTTTTTGACCTATAATTAAATAGAGATTGTACCGGAATTTTCAGGGACTAATTCCTGAACACCTGTCCCAGGCATAAATCCAAGTCCCACCATCATTAAGATCATAAATATCCCAAGTAGATATAGCGTTGCGGAGAGAAAAAAGAATTTCTGAATTCTATCCAATGCATCCGAAAATGCTTGATCGCTTTCATTGAGAATCGCAAACTGTAGTTTGGATGAAGCGCCGGTGAGTTGCAATCCCATATATAATAAAATCCCCGACATAATTAATGATGGTAATGCGATTATGCCCAATCCATTGTTTCCAAATAATAATGGGATTGATAAAAAACCATTAAATGAACCTAGAACAATATTGATTGTTCCCAGTACTTTAGCCCAACGGGAAAGATTTGATAAAGTTGCTTTACCTTGGTTATCTAGGTGAAACTGTAAAGTATTAAACATGAGTTGAATTCAATTTATAGTAGATTATTTGCCAATTCACTTCTTCAGCAGATTGAATTTACCCGTTGAATTAAACCGTAACAAGACTTTGAGCTTTAGAAAGTCTGAATTGATTAATTTTATTTTTTATTGTTTTCTGATGATACTATTATAACCATACTAGAGCTGTGTTTAAATTATGAGTATAGAATAAATTCAAATTATCATTTACATAGTACAAACTTGGAAGAAGGTTGGAGATAAAGCTTATGTTTATAAAAAATTTATTAGAAAATAAAACAATTATTATCACGGGTGGAGGAACTGGCCTTGGAAAATCCATGGCCATGCGATTTGGAGAGTTAGGAGCAAACCTAGTTCTTACAAGTAGGAAACAAGATGTGTTGGATGAAACAGCCCAAGAAATCAATGAAAAAACCGGTGCAGAAATATTAACGGTTGCAACTGATATACGCCATTCTGAACAAGTAGAGAAAATGGTAGATCAATCTTTAAATAAATTTGGTTCCATAGATTCATTATTGAATAATGCAGCGGGAAATTTTATTTCTCCAACAGAAAATCTCTCCGAAAATGCATTTCGCACCATTATAGATATTGTATTGGTCGGCTCTTTTAATTGTACTCAAGCAGTAGGAAAATCCATGAGAAAATCAGGCGGTGGAACTATTCTAAATATTGTTACAACCTATGCTTTTACCGGATCTGGATATGTAGTGCCATCAGCTTGTGCCAAGGCTGGCGTACTGGCCATGACAAGATCATTGGCTGTTGAATGGGCGAAATATGGAATTCGTACAAATGCGATTGCACCTGGACCATTTCCAACAAAAGGCGCTTGGAAACGACTTGTTCCACCAGGACTCAATATTGAGAAAAAAATGATGGAACGTGTCCCACTAAAGCGATTTGGTGAGCATAATGAGTTGGCAAATTTAGCATCATATTTGTTAGCAGATGAATCAGGGTATATGAATGGAGAAGTGATTACTATGGATGGGGGAGAATGGTTGAAAGGCGCGGGCCAATTTAACGATTTAGAAAGAATGCCTAAAATGGCTTGGAGAGCAATGGATTTTGCAAGAGGAAGAAAAAAGAAATAGATCAGGGAATAAAGTCGAACATTGCTTTTAAAATTTGATGAAGAAGAAGGCTATATATAAAACCAAGTGTTAATAGTACAGCTGGTGTAATTCGGAATTGTACTCTGAATTTGTTATGTCGTTTTTTATTATTATAATATTCTATCATGGCTTCTAAAGTAATGTAACTGATATAAATCCCCATTATAAAAATTGCAAATAAAATGCCATGGTCTAAACCATTGAGCGTATTTAACCATTGTCCTAAACTCATAAGATTTCCTTTAATATTAATTTAAATTCTGATAGAATCATGGATGTTGCTCCCCATACAATTTCACCACCCAAATCGTAGTATGGAATAGTAACTGGAATTCCACGAAGCGTATCTTTTTTAACTTTTTGTGTTTCATCAAGCATGAACTCCTTAATTGAAGCTGAAAATATACGATCAACTTCTTGATCATGAATAGATGTTACCGGTTCTGTTTTCGCCCATCCGATAAAGGGAAACATTTCAAAACCAGATACAGGAATATAAAAAGAAGAGAGTGAACCTATTAGCTGAATTTTCTCTTTATTTATACCAATTTCTTCATAGGTTTCTCTTAAAGCTGCATCTTTTAAAGATTCATTTTTTTCCACCACTCCCCCAGGAAGAGCGATTTGGCCTTTATGATGATTAACTGTATTTGTTCTTTTAGTTAGGAAGAAATGTAATTCATCTTTTTTGGGGAATAATAATATTAAGACAGATGCAGGGATTCCTTTTTTATCAAAATTAAGTTTTGGGAATGGAATCTGTGGTGTTATCATCATTTTATCATGTGCTAATTTCCCTGGAAGTTTTTTACGAAGACGTTGAGATATCTTTTCTATATAGTCAGATTTCATGCTATAAAAAATTATCCCTTTTTAATGTAATCTGCCCGAAGTTTTAAATCGAAATTATGAAGAAATATAAACATATCATTTGGGATTGGAACGGTACATTATTAAATGATCGTTGGCTTTGCGTAGAAGCAATAAATCAATCTTTAGATAAAAGAAGCATACCTACTATCACAGAAGAAAAATATAAAGATGTGTTTTCATTTCCTGTAGAAGATTATTATAGAAAAGTTGGATTTGATTTCGTAAAGGAACCTTTTCATATTGCAGGAGATGAGTTTGTTTCCTATTATGGCGAAAATTTTCATCGTGTGAGCCTTCATTCAGATTCAATTCTTGTTTTAAACGAAATAAAAAAAAGTGGGTTGTCTCAATCTGTTTTATCAGCGGGTCGGCAAGATTTTTTAATCGATTGGATTTATAATCATGATTTATCAAATTTTTTCACTATGGTATTGGGAATCGATAATCAATATGCTACAGGAAAAATTGAGTTGGGTATGTCGTGCATAAAAAAAATACCTTATGAATCCCATGATGTAATGATGGTTGGGGATACGAATCATGATAGTGATGTTGCAGAAGCCATGGGTATAGAATGCGTTTTGGTTGAAAATGGACACATGAATAGAAAACGATTGGAAAAAACAGGTCGTAAAGTCGTATCCGATTTGAACGAGTTTATGCGTATATTGATATAGATTTCAAATGATAGATTCAATATTTAAACATATTTCAAAGGGTTTATTCTTTATTTCAATATTGGGTGCCCAGCAGTTTACAGAAGTTGGCCAGGAAATGGGTGTGGCAGGTGCTCCAATGTATTATGAGCTGAGAACAACAAATGCATGGATTGATTTTGATAATGATGGATTATTGGATTTAGCCGTATTTCATCCCGGTCATTTCTTGGGTGATAGTGTTATTCCTAAACGTTATACTCAAATTGATAATTTATTATTTAAAAATACTGGTGATGGGTTTATTGATGTAGCTGCAGAAGTCAATGCTCAAGTTGGGCCCGGCCTTTGCTGGGGAGCAAGATGGGCGGATTATAACTTAGATGGTTGGATAGATTTTTTTGTGGTCAACGGAACTAGCGAAGCTTTTGGTGCTCCGGAATCTACTTTATTCAGATGGTAGCACAGTCAAAAATCAGTGATAAAAGTTTTCATCAATCACAGAAGATACTTTTATTGATATGAGAAAATTCCTCCCAATCATACTTTTGTTATTCTCATCCTGTTTTCTTTTTGAAGATGATAAGGATGAACAAAACACCACTCTCACCCTTTCTCTTTCTTCCGCCACCGTTACTACAATTTCTCTCCAAGTAGAACCGGAAGATACCACTGCTACCTTTTCTTATAATTTAGTGAGAAATGATTCCACCATTCTCAATTCATCTTACCCTGTTCAAACTGACATTGTGGATTCCGGTCTCATAGCAAATTCAATTTACAATTACCAAATCCATTGGCTGAATGGAGATGAGATACAAAGTTTTTCCAATGTTCTTTCTGTCCAAACTCAAGATAGTACCATCCAACTCTCTGTTGTAGATATTGCAAAAACCAATGTTACGCTACAAATCACTATCCCTGATACCAACTTAAACTGGACAACAGAGTTATACAGAAATGATTCTCTTGTTTTAACAGAAACATCAGACTCTAATACAATGAGTTTAAGGGACTGGGGATTATATCCATCAACAGAGTACACCTATAAAGCAAAACGTTTAGAAGGCTCCACACCCGTTTCCACAAGTATCCCCGTTTCCATAAGCACAGAAGAAACATCCATGACATTAACAGCTATTGATACAGGTGTTACCTCTTCCATGCTTCATATCCAAAGAGAAGGAACACTCCCCTGGACAGCTCACATTCAACAAAATGGTACAATTGTAGATACCTTAACCTTAAACACCAATGACACCATGTATCGCCATGGTGGGATGGAACCGGGGACGGAAAATTTTATAGCCTTTTTAGAAATTAATAATAAAAACATATTAGACAATTCACATTCACTTGAGTTATCAACGATGGACACAACTTTCTATATTTTTGAATTTGAGGAACCATACGAGTTTGGTTTGCATGCCAGTAACGTATATGATGCCCATATCGTTGATGAAGATAATATAATTATTGTCGGTTCTTTTCATTTACCAGACACAACATCATCGACTGGAACTACCTATTATAATTACGGTGTATGGGATGGTATTAGCTGGGAGTTTGAAATTGCTAATAATCAAGAAACGATAAAAAGTATTTATTATATAAATGAGAATGACATTTGGGTTTTGTCTGGTGGTATTCCTATGCATTGGGATGGGAATGAATGGACTCCCTATCTTCTATGGGAAATGGGAGTTACAGAAGGTGGAGTAAGTTTGCAAGAAATTTGGGGTAGTTCATCATCAAATATATTTTTTGTCGGAAGCGATGGAGTCATTGTTCATTGGGACGGGAATAAGTTCACAGCAATTGAAAGTGTTGTACCTACAATGCTGGATCATATCGAAGGAAGTGATGATGGTGAGCATGTCTTTGCCATAGGAGCAGATTTTTTAGGTGATTATTCAGGGACAGGGTACATCCTAGAGTATAAAAACGGAGAATGGGAAATAATATATTATTGGAACATGGTTGATGGAACTAACGCAGGCGAATATGGAGAACCTCAAACTGTTGAAGTTTTTTTAGATACAGCTTATTTTACCATGGCAAATGGTCTTTGGAAGTATAACTACATAAGCGGTGAATCAATATTTATCAATGAATATTTACATGAGAATGAAGTACTCGTTAATTATTTTGGGCAAATTAAAATCATTGATAAAAATGATATGTACTTTTTTGCAGGAAGGGCCGATTTTGTACATTTCAATGGTATATCTTTTTATAAAGATAATACAAATTATAATTCAAGATTTCATACCGCTCGTGCAGCGAAAATCAATGGAAATACAATATTTTTAGGCGGGTGGGCTTGGCCCTTAATAACAGCATTTTCCATTCGAGGAACTATCATAAATACATTAGGTGATTAATATGAAAGAATTAATTATTACCCAAACAATTGTTGGTGTATTATTTTTATTCAATTTGGCTAATGGACAGACTGAAGGTGGATATTGCGGGAATGAATTTTATGAATCCATTAATAGATCTTGCAATTTTAATGGACCACCTGATGATCCATCTATAAGAGATATTTATATACCGACTGCAAACACTCCTGCCAAATTCATAAACACTGTAATTCATACATTTGCAAATGATGATGGTAGCGATCCCCTTGTTGATTATGGAGATTATGAAGAACAATTAGGTTTTATTAATGAAGTATTTTTACCCTATAAAATTCAATTTGATGCTGAATTTGTAATACATGATAGTACCGAATTTAAATTTATTAACCCCTATCTGGATTTTGGATATGAAGGTCCGGACGAAGGAAAATCATGGTCAGATCTTGGAATGAATTTTTCGATCTTTTCTTTAAGTACATTAAATATTTTTGTTGTGAATTTATTTGAAATGAATGGAATTGCAAATTTCCCCTGGGATAATCAAAATTTATTTTTAAATGGTAGTGTTTTAGTTCATTTTCAAGAATTTAGCCAGTTTAATACTACATTAGTGCATGAAATTGGCCATGTTTTAGGATTATGGCATATCTTTCGCGGCGTAAACGAAGTAGCAGAGTGTGGGGATTGCTATGAATTTGTAAATCGGTCAGAAGCAGACGAACGGGGCGACCTTTGTTCAGACACACGCTCAACTCCTATTCATAATTCTTGTAATAATCCGGAAGGTCAAGATTGCAATGATGAAGAATGGGGTGATACTCCTTTTAATAATTTTATGGGTTATAGTTTCGAATGTCAAACCGAATTTTCACCACAGCAATCCGGAAGGCTACACGGTTGGATTGAAGATGAGCTATCAGGCTGGCTCATACCGGATTCAATTCGAATGGTAAACCAAACTGAATTTGGTGAAATACTTGGCGGTTATTTACATTTAGATGACCCAACTACCCCTGAATTGGAAAACCAGTTTATTCCATCGGGAGATAAGGCAGCAGTTTTCAGGGACAGATCTTATAATGCAAAAACACATGAACAATATCTTGAAGGGTATTATCATTATAACTGGAATGATTTACGTGAATATTTTAAACTTGAAAGCCCTTCTATAAATATTACAGATGAGTCAATATTTACCGGAATTAGTGCCATTTTCAAGTCAAGGTCAGAAATTCAATTCATTCATGATTTAGACTACACAATCTTTATAAATGATCCTTGGTTTTTAAATGAAAATAATGAACAACCAGGTGACATATTTTTAGAATTTGAGAGCGATGAATTTTATGGTGTTTTCATAGGTCACAATCTATATTTTAATCCAAGCTACCCAATCTACCGCCTTCGTGCAACAGAAATAGTAGAAACCGGTGTTTTCATCTATGATTTCATCAACTGGTCTGGTAATGCAGATTTTAATGGTGATGAAAATGAATTAGAAACAGACGTTGTTTTTACCAGTGCAGGTAGTTCTGTAACAGCCAACTACGAAGCAGTAGAAGAAGAAGTTTTCGTTATTTTAAGAGATGCAAATGGTAATGCTTTACAGGGTCAAGTATTAGTAGGATTATTAGAAAATCCAATCACGGGAGAGTTTGAAAACCCTGAATATGACAACACTATGTACATCGGCGGAACCTACACATTCACAGTTCCCGGATCGATTGATGGTTTGTATTTACACGATTGGGATGGGAATATTCATTTTGATGATAATACATTTACAGTTGTTGCCGAAGCTGGGATGGAAGATATTGTAGTTAAGTATAAAGAAAAAACACCTGTTTCCATTACATCCAGCCAATCAGCAACATTACACTATTTAGACCCATGGTCAACGGAGCCAGACTTGCCACTAGCAGATTGGCCAACGGTTCCTAATGATTTAACAGTTTTTGCGAATGAACCGATTCATTCGATTCCCATTTATGCGCCCATGGTTATTCAAACTGTGAATGATATTGTCATGTCCTTTGATGAGTTTATCTGGAATCCTGAAGAGGTAAGCTTAACTGAATATAGTCCACCTCTTGAAATGAACAATATCAAACGAGCAGATTTCCATGTTCCCAATGCCACCGTTACAGCAAACTACAGTCCCACTGATGGTCTTACTAATCGCAAGGTGAACCAATTAGTTCCGGAATCTACCTTATTCAGATGGTAGCACAGTCAAAAATCAGTGATAAAAGTTTTCATCAATCACAGGTATAAACCAACAAGGAGAACCGGTAAGTTCAGGCATGTACTTTGTAAAAATAGACGCACAGTCAAAAATCAGTGATAAAAGTTTTCATCAATCACAGAAAATAGTTTTATTGAAATAGGAGATAAGTAATATGAAAAACAATGCTTATAAAACCCACATAAAAAGTACAATATATTTTCTCAGTCTTTTGATACCATTAATTGGGCAGACTCTTCAATCGGTTACTGATGAAAAAACTGGTGATCCTATGCTGGTAGGCATTGGCCAAAAAACCGATTTAATGATGGGCCATTTTGGAGAATGGTTTAATGAAGAATATGATAATTATAATGGCGATGAAAATTTAATTAATGCATCCAAAGATTTATTAACTGGTATAAAAATTGAAACATACTTGGGAACTTGGTGCGGTGATAGTAGAAGAGAAGTTCCTCGTCTTTATAAAATATTAGACGAAATAAAATTTCCGATTAATGTAATGGGTTTGATTTTTGTTAATCGAGATAAAAAAAGTGGCCATGGAGTTGAGGATGGAAAAAACATTCATCATGTTCCAACGATTATATTTTATAAAAACGGTGAAGAAATTGGACGAATTATTGAGTCACCAGTCGAATCTCTAGAAGAAGATATTTTTAATATTTTAATTGGTTCGCCACAACTACCCAATTACTATAATTGGGAACTGGAAGAGGAAAATTAATTTAAAAAATCGGTAATTAATAGAATATCATATATCTCAATTATACCATTTTCATCAATATCAGCTGCTAAAAATTCTTCGGGTGCCAATTCCAAAATTCCTAAAATATAATTTGCACATAACAAGACATCAACCGGAGTTAGAACTCCATCTCCATTAATATCTCCTAAATCATGTGGTTCTGAATCACTGGCTAATGCAATAACTGTAATATTCTCTGTATCTGTTTCACCATTTAATCCTGTAACCGTTAGAGAGACTTGAAACACACCAGGATATGGAAAGTCAAATGATGGATGTTGTTCATCTAAATGTATCTGATTAATAAAATCCCATCGCCAATGGGCTACAGGTCCTCTTGATTCATCATAGAAATGGAATTTATTAGGTAAAGTGACCACTGGATTTACCACACGAGGAACGGCATCTAATGCTGGTAAATCTCCAATAATTGTATTTCTAAGTTGAATTCCCGATGCAGGCACTGATGAATCATTTGAAAAAATCTGAATATAATTATAATCATTAGGATTTTGGATGGATGAAAAATCATTTATACTGAGAGTTGAATCCCATTGAATAAGTCCAATATCATCAAACCAAGAGTAAGCGATTCCAACTTCTGGGACACCTGAACTCATGCGAATATCAAAAAAGTTGGCTTCTTCATGCCCGGGGACATTTCCCCAATAGTATTGCCAGTCAAGGGTTCCTTGAACGGAATCTTTCATGGAAGCAGTTAAAATATTTCCTCCCGATCGGCCATCTGAAAGCCTGAGCTGTAACGTAACATTTTCTCCATTTTCAGTTTTGATGTATCCATGAATTGAATAATCATATTCATTTCTAAATGGCATTCTGTCTTCAAGATTGGTAATAATGTTGTCTGGTGAATCAGATGTTCGAATATGGGAAAGGCCTGTTCCTCCGCGTCGATAAATAGAATCTTGTAGAAATTCATTATCGCTATTTACATTCCAAAGTGAACTACCTTCATACTCAAAATTTTTCATCCATATTTTCTCTCTCCCTAAACGATAATGAGAAATGTTTGGAGTTACATTCAAAATATCAGACAAGCTTCCGGTTTTTGGGATAGACAATGGTTTTGAAACAAAATAAGTTTGCCCATTCAATTCTGTCTGTCTCCAGCTGTAACTTTCTTTGAAATAATCTAATGATTGATTTTGCATAGAAAATGTATCCATCACAACGCTTGCTCTGTTTGTCTCTTGATTTACATGAACATAGGTATCTAATTCTCGAGAGCGCATTGCAAGATAATCTAAAATATAATTACCCAATTCTCCTGTAGCTGGGACAGTCAAATAATCATCAATATATAGTGGTGTAATAGAATAGCCTGTGAATCCTGATTCATCCGCTTCAGCATTTAGAATCATAGAAGGGTAAGTTTCAGGGTAATTAAGGTCAAAAATAAAATTTCCAAGGGAATGAGCAATCATTTTCCCATTGTAGATTTCAACGCCTTGTATAATATGTGGATGATGAACAATAACTGCATCAGCACCTTCATCGATTGCAAATCGCCTAATTGCTCGATCCCACATTTGTGGACGATCCAATCTTGGCGAATAATCTTCGGCTTCCATACCCATGAGCGGGTCTCTTATAAAACCGATTTCACTCGCAGGATTGTTTCGCATGGATTCATATCCATCGGGTGGTTCATAAGAATCATAATTATCACTAGGCGAAGAAGAATATTCACTTCCAGCATGCATTTCAACAACAATCAAATCAGTAATATCTTTTACAGAATGGATTTGTTGTTTTAAATAGTAGGGCGTCATATAAGCAAATCCAGATTTATTTTCACCTGCTTGAAGATAAGGTTGATAATTATTGTATTGGCCAGTACGATCACTTGATGATAGAAAAGCAATTATTTGACCTTTTACTGATTTAAATGCTGGGAGATATGCTTCATATCTATTCATGCCAGCTCCAGAATGAATAATCCCAGCTGCAGTTAAAATGTTTTGTGTTTGGATTAATGCTGGTTCCATATAATCTAAAATATGATTATTAGCCAAAGAAACCACATCAATGCCACCATAAAAAAGCCCACTTACATTTTCAGGTGCACATCGAAAAACAATACCTTTGGTTGGGTGTGGTGTTCCCTGGTTTGAAAGAACTATTTCAAGGTTTGCCACAGAAATATCAGCAGCTAAACCTAATATCTCATATGTGGGTTCAAATAGTGCGAAAGCCCCTTGTGTTGGAATAATGCCACCATCTTCCTCGAATCTCCGACCCATCATAATATCACCTACAAAGTTTATAGTCAGCGGGAAAGTGCCTTCACCTTCATCAATTTGAATATCAACTGTGCCCCAACCTTGATGTCCCGTTTCATCTTCTACGGAAAGAATTACAGTGTAATCATGATCATCCTCTACAATATATTCATGAGTAGGGTTAGGTTGGGTTGAAACGGTACCATCACCGAATTCCCAATAGTATGAAAAATCGTATGAATCAATATCTTCAATCACGGATGTAAAAGAGACAGAAACCATTTCTTGAAGATTAATTATTCTGTTATTTCCCATGGAAAAATCAATGCTAACATCTGGTGAAATTGGCAGAGTAGACGTAATGTTTCGAATTAAACTGAAATGGATTGCTCCTGGTTGTAGATTGTTATTATCATTATCATTAATAAAATGAATCTCCGTTAAGGGACTTAATGTGTCGTACCAAGCCACCCAATCATCCCCAACAGGCAATTCAAATGATACCCAATGACCCGATTGTCCTGATCCTTGATAAACAGGAATCCATTCTTCAATATTTGCAATTTCATTCCCAGCTAATGAATAACGAATCGTATTTGTCCCATCAGAAAACCCAATAGCTTGAATACCTGAAATACTATCAATTCTAGCAAACAGTTGAAAAACTGTGTGGGTGTCTGGAAGGATTGGAGTAATTTGAACCGATTTCCAAGTGTTGCCGAATAGAGATAATGATGGGCTGCTTCCGGGCATGGTATTTACTGTGTCAATACCAAAGGACTCACCGTCGATATCCTGGTCCGATATGCTCTCAATTACTATTGAATCATCAAATGTCAATATTGTGTCAGCTGGGCTATGCCCGGGCAGGAAATTTGAGACGGTATTTGACCATAAACCTACGTTCCCAAAATAATCCAATGCACGAATGCGAAAAATTAATGTTTCTGTATTATTTAACCCTGAAATCAATATATTATTTGTCATCATGTCTTGTAACAATGAATAATTTAAATAATCATAAATAGGAGAATTTTCAGCAATTGAGTCCGTATCTACTTGAATTTCATATGATTTAAAATTGGTATCAAATACAGGGTTCCAAGTCAAATAAACTTGATTAACAATATCCATGTTAAATACCCTGAAATATTCTATAGAATCTGGTGCTAATAAGTCCGGTACTATTTCCCAATGATTTAAATATAATTGAATTGCTTCAATGAAAGGGGTGTAGTAGTCTCGTATTATTGAAAAATTATGAACACTAGTTGGATATAATCCTTCAATATATAGTATTTCATCAGAAATACCTGAACTGTCAAACATCATTGGTTTTTCATCCATTTCTACTTGAACCCAAGGCTCATAAACTGAATTTCCATCCACTAAGTTTTGAAGATGAAACATTTGATGACCAAACTGAATTCCATTTAAACTTGTAGATTCTCGAATTGGAATTAACTGTGAACCCGTATTGTAGTTAAAAACGCCGCTATAGTTGGCTTCATAATATTGACTTACATGGACAGGGTTTGAATTAAAGAATTGATTCGCATGGATTGGGAATTCTTGCGTGAAATTAATTATATCTAAATAGTCACCAGAAATATCTCGAATAGGTTTATTTGTATTTCCATTTAATGCCCCTGCTGCTATTATAATTGAATTCCTAGTAGCGTGTGATTCATTATCAAAACTATGTATAGCAAACACTAATGGTTCATGCGGATAAATATCAAAAAGTGGTTCCGAAATAATTTCTTGAAATAATTGAAATACTGTATGCCTATATCGTGTTGGATCAGATAAAGATTTTCCATTTGTATAAGAACCATCTTCATTCCAAAGAACTTCTCTACCCGTTCCATTAATCATAAATCCTTTTGCATCAATTTCTAGAAATAAATCCATTGCGATATATGGAGCAATAAAATCATCACAGGGGTGAGGAACCTGTACCAAAACTTGATTTCGAGTAGCTTCGAGATTTATAATATATAAACCCCATCCATTTCTGAAGCTACCTCTAACATCATCTTCAGATATATTTGGTAGATTTAGGTCAATAAAAGATGAGTCTAATTTTTCACGTAATATGTGAAATGTTCGATTTACAATTGTGTCTTGAAATAGAACAAGCTCATAATAAAACGATTCTAATGAATCTGTTAATAAGGAGTCCACGAGAGTCGTATCATTATTTATTAAATGAAAAAAAATTGTTTTCCAATAGTCTAAAGTTGGAGAGCCTTCTTCTAAAAGTGTATGTGTACCAAATCCATTACTTTGTACATCTAACCATGGAGGTCCATAATCGTTATATCCTACACTCGCGATACCTTCTGTAACGTGGCTAACCCAATTATCGTAGGCACTTTCTGGCGCGATACCTCCAAAAAATTCGACTAAATTTCCAGACTCGTGAATGATTTCAGCACGAAGCGAAATGAGTGACATAAAAAGAATAAGTATTATTTTCATCATAAATTGGATAGAAATGTTATGGGAATTTGCAATAACTTCAAAATATCCCTATTGGATTATATTGAATGTATGAAATAAATAGAAGAGATTTTATTCGCCAAAGCATTTTATCAGTTGCAGGAATTGCGCTTGCATCATGTGAAGATAATGTTGAAAATAAATCTGAAACACCTGGAAAATTATTTGGGAATCAAGATCCGAAATCGGTAATCATTATTGGTGCTGGCTTATCTGGGCTTGTTGCAGGATTTGAGTTAAAACGAGCAGGACATATTGTTACAATTTTAGAAGCGAGAAATAGAGTGGGAGGACGAGTATTAACAATTAGAGATCCTTTTAGTAATGAGCTATTCGCAGAAGCAGGTGCAGCACGAATTCCAGACCATCATAATCTAACACTTGGATATGCAGACTACTTTGATTTAGAAATTGGGCCATTTTATCCAAACAATAATTTATACACGACCTTAATTGAGAATAATAGATCCTTTATTTCACCTGAAGAATTTTTAGAAAATAGACCCTGGCCAAGTTCAGTAAAACATAAAGAATATAGTAAAATTTTGGGAGGCACTGATCAATTGCCAAAAGCATTTTATGAATACCTAATTGAAAATATTCAATTCTCAAGTGATGTTATATTAGTAGATCAGACTAATAGTCGAATTATTGTAAAAGGGTCGGATGGGCTTGAATATAACGCCGATAAAGTTATTTGTACGGTTCCACTACCTGTTTTAAATCAAATTGAATTTAATCCACCTTTGTCTATTGAAAAGGTGGCTGCTGCAAATGGAAATTATCAGTATGCACCATCGACAAGAATATTTATGCAGTTTAATGACAGATTTTGGGAAGATGAAGGTTTAAATGGATGGGCGAATTCAGATTGGCCCGAAGAAATTTGGCACCCATCTTGGAATAATAATATTACAAAAGGTATTCTTCAGTCATATTTAAGATATGATAGAGCTATAGAGACAGATTTATTATCTGAAGAAGATAGAATCGCCAGTATAATTGATAGATTGGAAACGATATTTCCAGGTGCGAATTCAAATATCGAACTGGGTTTATCCTTTTCTTGGATGAATGAACCATGGTCAATGGGCGCATGGTCTGCACCAACTGATTCACAAAATGAATTATATAGTTCCCATATTGGAATGACTGAAGGAGAAATTCATTTTGCCGGTGAACATACTACTGAATATCATGGTTGGATGCAGGGAGCCCTTCAATCCGGTATTAAGGCTGCCAAAGATATTCATCAGGAAAATTTGGTTTAAATAAGGGTAGCGTCCATTTTATAATTGAACATCTAGTACTTTTTTATCTCCATTTCTTAGAACAGTTACTTTTATTTTTTGTCCTTTTTTTAGCTCAGCCATTCGTCCCATATATTCTTGAATATTCAAAAGTTTTTTGCCATTGATCTTTATAATGACATCTCCTTTTATCATACCAGCTTTACCGGCTGGACTTTCTTTAGAGCTAACGCCATCAATAAGCATGCCTTCTTCACTGCTCCCTCCCGTATAAGATGGAATTATACCTAAAGTCACATTATTGGTTCGACTTCTTTTTGGCGCTTCCTTTGGTCCTGCTTCTGAGAAAGCGGGTCTTTCATTATTTTGATTTAGAATGAGAGTCAAATTGTAAATAAAGTCTAATATGGTTTTTTCACCAGGGACATTTATCAATTCCCAATCATCTTCAGGAAGATGGTATTCACTATGAGCACCCGTAAAAAAGAATAGGACCGGGATATCATTTACATAGAAACTTGAATGGTCACTTGGTCCATAACCACTCATTGATTTTGTAAATGATAAATCACTTTCTGAAAATAAACTATCTAATAAAGGCTCAAAATCAGGGGAAGTACCAATTGCACCTACGCTAATAGTTGAATCACGAAGTCGTCCAACCATATCCATATTTATCATTGTTGTTATATTTTCAGCTGAAACAACGGAAGAGTTTTCTACAAAGTGTTTTGATCCTAATAAGCCTTTTTCTTCAGCATCAAAAGCGACAAAAATTATACTACGTTTTAGTTGATTTCGCTTAGAATAAAGTTTTTGACTTAATTCAATAATTCCAGCTGTTCCAGAAGCATTATCATCAGCTCCATTATGGACAGCAGTTGTATCTCTTTTTCGAGATCCTGTATGATGTCCACCCATTCCCAAATGATCAAAGTGGGCACCAAGAACGATAAACTCATTTTTTAATATAGGATCTTTTCCTTCAATTATTCCAACAACATTTCCACCTCGAAATGTTTTTTCTAATAAATTGATATGAGTAGATATTATAATGCCATCAAGATTAAGTTGTATGGATTTGAGAGAAGAATCCATTTTATTTTGAATAGATGAGATGGAATGCCCTAATTGTGAAAATAGATTATTAGCGGCTTCTAATGAAAATTGTACTGCGGGAATACTTCCCGTTGAACTTGCAGGAGAATGATTGAAATTGACTAATTCCCCATCATTTTCTTTTGAAATAAAAATGATACCAAGTGCATTATTGTCTCTAGCTACCATCATTTTTTTATTTAATGAAGCATGACCAAAATAAGGAGAATGTGGATGTACTTGTTCTGGTGCATCCATAATGACAATCACCCATTTTCCCGATACGTCTAATTCTGAATAATCATTCCAATTTATTTCGCCATTTATGTTAAATCCGTAACCAGCGAAAACTGCATTCCCAGAAAATGTACCATTTCCTGAAAATGACATTGGTGAAAATTCTTTATCTAGTATTAATTCTTTTCCATCAATAGATAACTTTGTTCCATTCCCGATTTCAATACCATCTGAAATATCGAAGGGTTGAACATAAGATCCGTTGTCCCCGCCGGGTTTAATCCCAATTTCACGCCATAGCCTAATGATATAGGATATAACATCTTTAGAACCTTTGGTACCTGGATATCTCCCTTTTTTAGAATCATCTGACATGAATTTAATATGCTCTATTATTTCTAATTCTGTTATTTCAGGATTGCCTCCTCTAATGGTGCCTTGGTTTTTCATTAAAACCAAAGCTAAGAAAAGAAAAATGAGACCAAAAGTAATTTTGTTTTTACTGAGATTATTCATAAGTATTTATTGTCGGTACTAGTTATAGAGAGAACTTAAATCCATGACAAATAAATTTAAACTTCTATCACCAGGCTTTGCATTTCGACTTGATGAAAATAACATAGATTTTCCATCAGGAGACATAACTGGAAAACCATCAAATGCATCACTATAGGTAAGGCGAGTTTGTTTGCCAGAATCAATATTCATCATATAAATTTCAAAGTTATGTGGTGGAAGAACCTTTACAAAAACAAAATGTTTGCCATCAGGTCCTGGGTGTGGAGCCCAATTAGTTTCATCATCTTCAAAGGTGATTTGTTTTAAATCAGACCCGTCGTGATTAATTGTAAAAATAGTCATGGGCTTTGCTCTCGCATCATCAAATTCTTTTTTCCATGCTCGATAAAGAATTGTTTTACTGTCAGGTAAATAAAATGAGCCACCTTCTTGCCATCCATCTGTAAAAGTAATTTGATGTTCTCCTGTTCCATCAGATTTCATTTTCCAAAGATCCAATTTACCATCAACTTGTCGTGTAAATAATATCCACTTTCCATCTGGTGAAACAGATACTTCAGCATCATAATTCATATTGTTTGTTAATCGTACAATATTTTCGCCATTCAAATCACTTGAATATAATTCGGCACCTTGTGGGTAAATAGTTGGCACTGACCAATTTCCAACTGGAACATCTGGATAATCACGCGTTGAAGTCCAAATGAGTTTATCCCCTGAAGGATAATAGTAGGAGCAAGCATCTTCTCCGAGATGATTAATTCGTTTAATATTTGTCCCTTCGGTGGTTGCAGTATAAACATGATGAACTGCATCATCTTCAGCGATTTTTGCATTACAAATGAAACTTTTTCCATCTGGCGAATAGTAAGCTTCAGCTGCCTTTCCTAAATTAGGAACTAATTTTATAGGGGGTTCAGATGTAAGGTTTTCAAATGCAGTATCTGAGATCTGTGCTTGTTGCTCTTTTGGACTACATCCAAATATGAGAAGTGTTCCTAAAGCAATTAAAGTGATTTTATTTATCATTATATTTGTTTCCTTTTTTTTATTTTATTAAAAAATCAATTGAAAGTTGACTTGTTATTCCAAATGGGCCAAATGGTTTCATTCCATAGTTAATATATGTTTGTCCAAATAATCCCATATCTACTTTTAATCCTGCACCAAAAGTAAAATTTTCTTCATCATAATTTATTCGATACCCACCTCGTAAAAAAAACTTATCATGAAAAGAATATTCGGTACCAATGTTCAAATGTTCTCGACTATCATTTGGGTGTTCTGCATCAAGTGTTAATGTTACACGATTATCTGAGTTTTGAATAAATGCTTCGTCATTCCCAATTAAATCTACACTAAGTCCTATGCGGATTAATAGTGGCAGTGGCCATGATTCAGTATTTAGATTTACATCGGTCAGGTAGTTCCCATTTAATTCACTATCGATATCTGATTTTCCAATTAAGTCTCTACCTTTGTACTGAAGTTCTCCACCAAAATTGGAAAGGCACATCCCAATAATTAATCCATGATAATCAGTTTTAAGTAACATTCCAATATCGATAGCAGCAGTACTTGCGATTTCGTTAAATGCAGATAATCGAATAAGTTTTACTGTCTGTCCAAAACTCATTCTATCGCTTAATTGATGAGCATAACTGATGCCAAAAGCCATATCTAATACTGAGTATGTGAGCCCATTTCCATCTGGATTTTCGACGGTCGTAACTTCTTTTTCATCCATGGATAGAGTTGTTAATGAAAAACCTAGCATTCCAGATTTTCCGGTTGGAAGAGATATCCCAATAAAATCATGTGAAATATCCAATGCCCAATCATTATGCATAAATGATGTGTTGAATCCTTTTTGAGATACCATCCCAGCTGGATTCCAATACATGGCAGAACCATCATCTGCTAATGCAACAAAACTACCACCCATTCCAATGGCTCTGGCGCCAACGCCCATTTTTAAAAATTGAGCAGCTGTAGTTCCTACTTTATCAAAATCACTTTCTCCAAAGCTTAGTGAATTAAAAAAAATGAGTATTGTAAAAAATCGTATCATTTTATGACTAAAAATCGCCCCATATTTTCATCACCATTAGGTGTAGTGACATGATATAAATAAACACCTGGTGCAATGAATTGATCATTTTTTGTTCGCATATTCCAAAATTCATATCCAGTGTTTGAATCATGGTTTATTGTTGAAACTTGATCTCCAACAAGTGTATATATTTTGATAGTACATTGACTTGGGAGGTGATTGAATTGAAGCTTTTTCCCAAATTCATTTTTTTCCCAAATATTGGTAACGATGTATGGATCGGGAACGACTCGAATATCGCTTAAAGAATTTCCTGATATCGTTTTTTCAGATTGTGCTATCGTCCCAAATGTATAATATATTTCTTCTCGTATTGGTTTAAATGTTTTTATGGTGAATTGATCTCCGTGAGAAGGAGCTATTGCGGTTTGATTAATAGTTTCACCATCACTGTTAATGTAAGTATCAGGCGTATTGTTTGTTAAAAGATATAAGTAATTATCCCAAGTATCGGGGCTACCAGACAGAATTAGAATATCAACATGTAATTCATACCACCAGCCATTATTTGTGCTACCAGCACTAAAACCTTTTCCACCTGGGATTAAATCCCAACCCAAAGGGCTATAATACCAATGTCTATAATTATTCCAATTCGCTTCAATTCTAAAATCACATTGAACTAAATAATCGCTCACATCGATTGGATTATCGGGGTCACTCACTATTTCTATTTTTAACGGAAGGTTTTGGATAGAATCAAATTGAACTCCGTTCCCATCAACTAGGTTCTGTGCCCAGTCACCGGCAAATAGATCAAACCATTTTGCATCTATTCCACCATCCGTTGATGTATCAACTGTAATCCTGAAATCATCATAGGTATCCATCTTTTCCCCGAATGCTTGATTACCTGCTATAAGATCCGGATATTTAGATTTAAATCTCCAATCAAAAGTTGAGGTGTCACCCAAAACTTTTGTCCATCCCAGTTCTTTAATTCCAGAAGCGGAGTTTTGAACCATTATTCTAAACCCATCTACTACAGGTAAATTGTCTTCTGTTTCATCTGAAAAAGCTTCCTGATAAAAAAGTGTATCTATATCCGTTGTATCAATGAGAGTGAATCCGAAATTATAAGATGTATCTCCATCTTCAACAAATAAGACACTATCTGAAAAAATGATTTTATAGCCATGCCCAGTTATATTTTCTGGATTTGCAATTTCAACTTTTACAACCGCGTCACATAAACCGCCCTTTGCAGTAAGATGCCCACTTGGAACGATTGCATCAGAGATATTTATAGGAGCAGGACCGGGAATTACACTAACGGTATGTGGCTCATAAATGGATGAACCTAGTGGGTAAAGATAAGATTGCTCTGGAATATCGGAATTTTGAACTCCTTTATCATATGATGTAACACAATACCAATATTCAAGTCCATTAATAAGATTGGAGTCAATATAGGTATGAACGAGTCCTGTGTTTGTACCTAATAATTGTGGGTAGGCTGGATCTAATCCTGAAATATCTTCACCAAATAAATCTAAATCTTCTGATAAAGAGTAATCAAAAGTTGCAATGGGTACCCATCCTACTTGAATTCCATAAGCGTCAGTGACAGGAGAACCCCAAGTCTTACCAGCGTCGGTACTTCGGAAAATTTTATATCCTTCGAAATCTTTTTCATTACTTAAAACATCTATTGTGGATTCGGATGGTTCAGAACTCCAAAATAAGGATGCACTATTATTTCCTGCTACACCCGTTACATTAGGCGGATCTGGTGGCCCGGAACCTTGAAAGTATAATCGATACATATTATTTGCCATTCGAAGATTATTCATAAGGTCTGTGGTGTCTGGCGCATTTGGTGTATCTCCTGAATGCCCCATTATCATTCCCAATGAAATTGTAGTAGTAGAATCTGCTTTGAGTGAATAAGGTCCACTCGATATTATGAAATTGATACCATCGCCTTCTAATTCTACATTGCTCTCTTCGTCATACCAGGATGGATAAAAAGAGCTTAAAGAATCTATGCCTGTGTGATCAATTCTTTGGTCATCTCCATGAAAATACCAAGAAATTGAGTCTAACACAGACGTATCTTTGTCACTCGTCATTAAAGCCCATAATTGTTCATCAGTAGTAGGAGAGACGCCGCGAGCAAAATGATGAAAATCAGTTACACCCATATTGGAAGGTGTATCAAATATTCGTAATCCAGGGATACCAAGTGGGTCTTCTGTATGCGCCCACGTTTTATTCCGTTCATTATTTAAATCATATACATAAACAAAATCTTTTTTACCATCTCCATCACTATCAATAAAATTAATATAATCGTGATTATCATAATCAGGCCGAAACTTCGTATAAAAACCAATGTAAATACTATCTAAGTCTATATCACTTGTATTGCTTATCTTTAAATCCCAAAAAATAAAATCTTCAGCATAGGGCCTTCCATAACTGTAGGATGATTGTTCTACCTTTATTCCCACAGATCCATTTACATTATTGTCATCATTATAAGTACAAAAAATATCTCTATCTGATGTGAATTCATTTTCTCGATAAGGTAAAAATCGAGAATCAAGGTGTAAGGCCAAAGAATCATCACTGATGTTTCCTACATCTACTCTGAAAATTCCAGGCCAAGTTCTTTCATCAGTATTCACCCAATTCCCACTTTCATCATAGTACCCTAATGGCCATGTTTCTCTGAAATCACTTGATGCTTGAAATGGTGTGTCATCTGACTCAGCTCGGATATCACCAGAGTATTCGCGTCCGGATGCATTATCTGTGGGAAGCCAATCTGTTACTTTTGACATTGCTTGAGAAACTGTTTCAATAACATTATGTTTGTTTACTGCAACAACTAATCCTAATCCATAAACATATTGTCTATCATCGTTTCCAGTTCTTGGCCAATGACCAGCATTGGTAAACCATGCATGATAATTAGATAAATCCCCAAAATTACTCGTGTTATTTTGAAGTTGTCCTTTATCCATGACGCCTACTGCTTTTTCTGAAAAACCAGACGATTTATATGTTATTCGATTGGGAGATTTAACATGACACTGATTACAATCAACACCTTTTAAAGGAGTTGGTAAACCAGATAGTAGAATCGTACCAAGAATTAAATGAATTGACAATGTTTTATTCATAATTAAAAATTGAAATTAATACCTGCTTTAAATGATCTGCCTTCTCTTAAATGAGCTGGATTATGGTTTGCATCCAAAGATGTTCCAACACCAAAAACACCTGGGTCAAATGGTTTTCCAGTTCGAGAATAAACAAATAATACATTTTCATAATCTGTTAAGTTAATAACTTCTAAGAAAAGGACTAAGGAAGTTGATTGAAACATAAATCGTTTTTTCATTCTTAAATCCGCTGAAAATGTCCAGGGTCTTCTAGCTGAATTAACATCAACTCGGAATGTTGGATCTACATAAGGTGTGTAAGGCAACCCGCTACCAGTATTGATCAATATATTTGTATTTAAATTTGAGAATGGGAATAATCCAAAAATATTAAGTCCCGATTTTGATTTTGTCCTAACATAAGCTGAGATAGAAAAGTCGTGGCGTTGATCAAAATCTAAGAAAAATTCTTGATGGGGAATTTCTTCTTGTACATAGGCTGAAAAATATCCACCGATGGGGTTAGAATTATTCCCTTTTGCAACTGATAGGGAATAGGCAAGTGAGCCACCAAATGTTCCGGTAAAGCGTTTATCCAACGATATATCAATTCCTTTTACGCTGGCATAATCTGAGTTGGCATACACCACATACATATTTGATAGGTATCGAATTTGCAAGGTTGAAAGCAAATCTCGAATATCCTTGGACCATAAGTTTATTTCCAAACTCATATGTTCTGTTACTGCTTGTTTGAGCCCCGCTTCAAAAGCAATTGTTTTTTGTGCTTTTAATTTAGGATTTCCAACAAGAGGTAGGGATGCAGAGACGTCTTTTGTTGCATTATAAGTAAAAGCATCAAAAGTTGGTGACTGGAAAAAATGACCATATGAAAAATGAAAAACAGTGTTATCAGTTATTGGATAGGCAATTCCTATTCTTGGGCTCAGATTAGATTGTGATGGCGCAACAGTTAATTCTGCTGGTACCCAAATATTTTCGGTTGAATCCCATTCTACAAATCTAGTAACATCTTTCCACATTGTGGCATTTGGATCGACATAGTCCCATCGTACTCCAAGGTTTAGAATCATGTAATCAAGTTCAATTTTATCTTGAATATAGAATGAACCTTCTTTTGGGGTGAATGTCGTGTCATCCTTAAAATTTGTACCACCTGTCCATGGGTTTTCTTCAGTATAAAGATCTAAAGTATGGGGTGTAAAAGTAAACCCACCTTTTAGTAAGTGTATTTGGTTCGCTTGATAGGTAACATCCATTTTTATGGAATAGGTGGTGCTTTTATTATTCACGAAAGTACCTTGATCACCAGTATCATAAAAGTAAACAGTTTCATCAGTTAGGGGACGTTCATAATCGTCAGGCACTTTATCCATGACACCTGTTCGAGTAGCCACTTCTTGTTTGGTTAGGTATAAATTATAGTAAAGTGGTTCGCTGATAAAATGGGTCATCGTTAAAGCAATTCTATCATTCGATTTAAAAGTATGTGTTTGGTTAAGTGGACGATATTTCCATTGGTGAGAATATCGTTGATAGAGACGATTGGAGCTATGAAAATGAGTAGAAAGTTTAATATTGGATGTAAGTAGAGTAGAAAGTTTTAATTGAACATCTTGATTAATATCGACTCCATGAGGAAGATTATTATCATTTGCATTATAAAAGGTAGATGCAAAAAAATGGGATTTCCCAAATGGAAGTTTCCCGCCAAGATTAAAACTACCTGTTCCTCGGATTGGAATATTCATTAAGGGAAGCAAGGGAGATGATAATGAACGATCCATATTAGTTTTTAAACTATTAAAAAGTGGCTCTTGTAAGTCAATCCATGTATAATTAGTGTCATTTACGTCAGAGAATGCACCGGAAACATGATAAGGAGAGGAGTTCAATTTAGCAGAAATAAATTCAAACTTACCTTCTAATTCATCACTTCCGTCTTTAGTGACAATATTGACAACACTGGACATGGCTTGACCGTATTCCGCATTAAAAGTTCCGCTGATTATTGTCATCTCTTGAATGGCGTTTTGATTAACTGACCCCGAGAAATCGCCCTGTAAAGGATCTGTAACAACAACGCCGTCAACCATATAAAGAATCTCTTTTGTTCGTCCACCACGAACATGAATTCCACCAGATGCATCTTCTGTAAAACCTGCTTGTGTTGCAAGAATGTCTTTAAAATCTGTTACAGGCATATCTATGATATCTTCGGCATCAATTACTTTTATTGAAGAAGTTGCATCTTTTTGAATCAAGGGTTTTGATGCATGCACTGTTATTTCTTCGCCGCTTATAACAGTTTGTTCCATGGTAATAGATGCAGTGGTGGTAAAGTCAGACATAATGGCTACATCTTTTTGAATAGTGGTTTTATATCCAATCATCATATACTTTATATCATAATGTCCTGGAGAGATATTTAAAAAGTAATATTTTCCATTTATATCAGAAACACGTCCTTGCCCTGTATTCCCAACAATAATATTTACTCCAACAAGTGGTTCACCTTTTTCATCTATAATAAAACCATTTAGTTTTCCTCCAACACCTGCATGAGCGGATGAAATGATAGACATAGCTAGAAGAGTCTGATATATTATTTTTTTTAACATTCTATATAATAAAAGTATAAAAAAACGGGTGCAATGATATCATCGCACCCGTTTTTTTGATTTATTTTAGATAAATCATTTTTTTAGTAACAGAAGTTGCATTGCCTGATAATGTATAAAAATACAGGCCTGCTGGCACATTTTTACCTAGATTGTTTTTCCCATTCCAAGTAACGGTGTGATGATTTGCCGAATAATTATCGTCAATTAACGATCTTACCAACTGTCCATTCACATTAAATATGCTTAATGATACATTCATACTATTACTCAAATCAAAGGAAATAGTGGTAGTTGGGTTGAAAGGATTTGGATAGTTTTGTTCTAAGATGAATTCTTCAGGGATTTGAGTAATATCATTATCATCAATTCCAGTTGTTCCACCTAATGATTCTACTTTCCAGTTATCCACTCTAATAGCTGCATCACCATTCCACATATCCCAGCAGTACACTCCATAATATCCCGATTCAATCATACCAGCTGAAGTGGTATCTGTAGCAGTACCCAATTCAACACCATCAAGATAACAG
>JABIHN010000035.1 GCA_018649625.1 Fidelibacterota bacterium
AAAAATCTCTCCTGGTGAAGCAATTGAAATTAAGCTTGAAATGAAAAAAGGATTAGTTGCACACTATAAGTGGACTACTCAAAATGGAGGATTAAATTTCGATTTGCATGGTGATGGGTATAAGGGCACCCAAAATTTCATTAGTTATAAAAAAGGGCGAATGACCCATTCAGATAGTGGTGGACTAAAGGCAGAATTTGATGGTTTTCATGGTTGGTTTTGGCGAAATAGGAATACTGTGTCAGTTACTGTAACGTTAGAAGCGACCGGAGATTTTATTCAGATGAAAAAGATGCATTAAAGTAAAATCATAATGAAAACAAAAGAATCCCATTTAAAGTTTGCAATTATATTATCGATTGTAACGGTTGTCTATAATATTTTTGAAGGAATTGCCGCTATATATTTCGGGATAGAAGATGAAACATTAGCTTTATTTGGATTTGGGTTAGATTCTTTCGTGGAAGTGATATCGGGAATCGGGATTTGGCATATGGTGTTGCGGATACAGATGAATGGGAATGAGCAGCAAGATAAATTTGAAAAGCGAGCATTAAAAATAACAGGGTTTGCTTTTTATCTTCTCACAGCAGGCTTAGTTGTATCATCATCGTATAATTTATGGATAGACGCTCAACCTGAAACAACTTTATGGGGTGTCATCATTTCCGGATTATCGTTGGGCGTTATGTGGTGGCTAGTAAGAGAAAAACGAATTGTAGGTAACACACTGAATTCTGATGCTATTCTTGCCGATGCGAATTGCACAAGAGCTTGTATGCAATTATCAGCTGTATTATTAATTTCCAGCTTAGGATATGAGCTATTTAACATTGGAAGAATTGATGCAATTGGATCTTTCATTATTGCGGGACTTGCTTTCAGAGAAGGAAGAGAATCTTTTGAAAAAGCAAAAAATCAAGGAAGTTGTTGTGGATGTGATGGTTAAATTCCTTAGTCTATTTTATAGTTTTTTTAGGTTTAGTTAGGGAATATATATGGGGTGTTGTCAGTGTCAGGGAATAGAGAATATATTTGATGAAAAATCTGCCCGGAAAGAATTAAAACGATATCTTAAGAAAGGGCCGACCAAAACAACGGGTCTGCTATTAAATGCCATTCATAAATTGGGCGTAAATGGATTATCGTTTTTGGATATTGGTGGTGGAATTGGTGCAATTCAATATGATTTAATAAAAGAAGGCGCTTCAAATGGGACAAGTATAGAAGCGTCATCTGCCTATATTAATGTTGTAAAAAGTAAAATGAATCAAACGGGTCTCGCAAAAAAAGTAACGTTTAAACTAGGTGACTTTACCACAATAGCTACCGAAGAAGATGCTGCTGATATTGTGACGCTGGATAAAGTCATTTGTTGTTATGATGAAATGACCCAATTAGTAGAACTCTCTTCAAAATTAGCTCGAAAAATTTATGCAGTCATTTATCCACGTGATGAGTGGTGGACAAAATTAGCACGCCCCATATTGAATTTATATCCGAAATTAAGAGGCAGTCCATTTAGAGTCTTTATTCATCCTACAAAAAATGTGGAAGAAATCATTTTCAAGCATGGGTTTACTAAACAGTATTATGCTACAACTTTTGTATGGCAAATAGCCATTTTTACAAAATAAAAATAAGAGGGCACTTATAATGATTAAAAATATAATATTTTTAGGTGGGCTAATGATCATGGGTTGTGAGTCAAGTCAAAATGAATTCCAAGTAAATATCCATGGTGAATTACGAAAAATAATGCATGGTGGTGCTAGAGAAGGCCTTGTATTACTTTCTGATGTGATAAAAGAAAAACATGTTTATGGTGTGGGCGCATTGGAAGGATTGGATGGTGAAATTTTGATTTGGGATTCTAAGCCGATTTTGACAAAAGCAAAAAAGGGAGGTGAAGCAAGTCTCTCAATGGATGCAAATTCAGAAAAGGCATTATTACTTGTTTCCGCAAAAATAAAGGAGTGGAGCGAAACGTCTTTTAACGGTACAACAATAGAATCGTCTCTCAATGATTATATTTATAATACCGCGAAAAGTAAGGGACTTAATCCGGATGAACCTTTTCCATTTATTTTGGAAAGTGTTTTTCCTTTAGTAAAATGGCATATTATTAGTGATCCCGGGTTAGGTGGAACCCATGATGACCATATGAATAAATCGTGGAATCAGACTGATAAAAATAGAATTGGTAAAATTTTAGGATTTTACTCTATAAAGCATCATGCTATTTTTACGCATCATTCAACCAACTCTCATATGCATTATCTTGATGGAAAATCGGGACTTTCGGGGCACGTAGATGATTTAGTTTTGGGCGAAAATGTAATTTTACGACTCCCTAAATAAATTATTGGGATTTTTCCTTCTTTGTGTAAATTTCGAACCTAATCCAATGAAACATTCTATCTTCAAAACCATAACTCGGATTCTAATCTGCCTATTAATGGCAGGTGCACTGCCGCTTCCTACAGTGTCGGCGTTTTCGGCATTACATGCTGAAGCAGCAAAAAAGAAAAAAAAGAAGAAAAAAAAACCATCTTCAAGTAAAAAGAAGAAATCACCTTCCAGTAAAAAGAAGAAATCACCTAGTAAGAAGAAAAAGAAATCGTCTTCAAGTAAAAAGAAAAAAAAGAAATCTTCCAGTGAGAAGAAAAAAACGACTTTATCATCTTCTGCAGAACCAATTGAATCTGCATCTTCAATAAATAAAACACCTCGGATTAATACTGCTTCCTACGCAGATGAATTGTTTAATCTAACAGGTGAACTTCAAGCTTCTAATAAAGAACTGGCTCGAGCAACTCGTTACTTTTATGAAGATGAACCGAAAAAGGTTGCAGTCTCTTTAGAGTCAAAACCCTTTTTTACGCGTGATGATTTTGAAAAGGAATCACGCCTTAATCCCGAAAAACTTTATGTTCAACGGCAATTAGGTATGCATTATGAAGCCAATGGTGATTATGAGGCTGCAAAGGATGTTTATCTTAGAGAAGTTGCAAAGAATCCAGGTAATCCTGATGCGCATTTTTTTCTAGGCTCTTTATATACAAGCTTGGGTGAATTCCACAAAGCAAAAAATGCATTTGAAGAAGCCTTATATATTGATCCAAATCACGGTGCTACCATTGAAGCAATGTCCATGTTTGTTGATACAGACCAACAACGGAAATTAAGTAAAGACATTTTAACACTTTCATCTCAGAAAGCACCAAACGGTCCAGCCCAGCGAATTACAATTATTCGTGAAAGAATGTCATCCGGAGATTATACTGAAGCATTAAAATTATCGGAAGAAGCGACTGGGAAATTTCCAAATCACACTGGTTTTGTACAACTCGTTGGAGAAAGTCAATTAAAACTTGGTCGAATAGAAGAAGCTAAAAAAACATTTCAGCGTGCTATTAAATTGAATCCTAAAGAATTGCAGCCTCATTTGTCCTTAGCCGATTTATATTTTGAACAAGGGAAATTTGTGTATGCAGCTCTTTCATTTAGCGATGCAGTTTATTTAAATCCAGATAATCCAGACTATCGATACATGCAAGGTCTCAGCTATTTTAATGCTCATGAATGGGGTAGAACAGCAGCTTCTTGGGAAGATTTACTCCACTACAGACCCAATGATGCAGTGGTCCGTAATCTCCTTCCACAAACGTATTATATCATGGCAGTTGAATACAATAGAATTGGAAACCCAACTATGGGACGCCAAGCGTTTAAAAATGCACTTTCAGTCAATAATAACACATCAGCATGGTTGTCGGGTGCAATGGGTGTATTGGGAAAATTTTATCGTGAAAAGAATATGTATAGAGAATCTTTAGTTGCATATCAGGAAGTTTTAGAATTATCGCCGAATGATGCAGATGCTTATATGGGAATAGGTGTTACGTATTGGAAAATGGATGAAAAACAATTAGCCCGAGCATCTTGGGAAAAAAGTATTCAAATAAAACCGGAACAAAATGAATCTCGTGGATGGCTCATTTTGTCTTCTCAAGGTTCTTAGATTTCCATAAATCTTTTTTCGACCGACTTCTTATTAAAAAGTAATCATCATTTTAAATCCATTTTTTGGAATAAAGCTCAGTTATTTTCCAAAGTGGATTAAACACGCCTTGATTTGGATAAATTTTCCTAAACCTTATTATCTTTAAATGTATCCTAACGAACAATATTTAATTTTTAAAAATATTTCATCTATAATGCGGTTTGTTTTTAGTCTTTTTCTGCTGGCTTCTACGCTATATTCTAGAGACTTCTACGAAGGGGACTCTTTGGTAAGAGAAGGCGTCCATGCATTTTATAATTATGAATATAAACGGTCTGTTTCAATTTTAACTGAAGCAAAATCTCAATACCCAAGTCATCCAGGGGTTCATTTAGTTTGGGCTGCATCTCGCTGGATCCAAAGCCAAACTATAGATGATGTGGATATTGCCAACACTCAACTCGAATTGGACTTAGAGTTAATTGCGCCCGTGTATGCTGATTTAGTTGAGACCTATCCACATGACCCAAATTATCGTCTTTATCAAGGGTCTGCACTCGGATTGGGAGCTAGAGTAACTTTAGGGAAGAAAGAATGGTTTAAAACCTTATATAGAGCGTATAAGGGATTTTCGATTATTCATGATATTTCAGAAAAATCACCTGAAATTATTGATGCGAAACTTCCAATTGGCATTATCCAATATTATGCCGGAATTAGCAATGCTTTATTAAAATGGGCGGTTCAACTTTATGGATTAAATTCTTCAAAAGATGCAGGGTTAAATGAAATATCTGAAGCAGCAAATGGGGGTGATTGGTCCTGGATTGAAGCAAAAGGAATTCTTAGTTTTCTTTATCTTTGGGTAGAAGATGAACCAATTATGGCTTATAAGCACGCCAAGGATTTGGTTGAAAATTTTCCCGAAAATTATTATTTTAATCTTCTTTATTTAGAGACCTTAATCCGCACAGATAAACTGGATGAAACTCAAGCAATAATAAATTCTATAGAGAGTCTCTCACATACATTGACAGATCGACAACGTCAATGGTATCACCCGTATTTAAATTATGAAAAAGCTTTATTGGCGTTTCATAAAAAACAATATACGACCTCTTTAGCATTCGTCGAGAAATCTATTGAATCTTATTCGGCTGAACTAGATATAGTATTAGGAAATGCATATTTATTACAGGGGAAGAATTATGATAAATTAAACAAATGGTCGAAAGCAAAAACTAGTTATAAATTATGTGTAAATCTTGATAATTTCTCATCTGCAATGGGTGAAGCAACAAATCGTTTAAAAAAAACAAATTATAAATAGATGCAAATATATTGCCCCAGTTTAACACACTATGAACGATGGAATACTCGCGAAGTCATGATTGGAAATTTGGGTATTGGCGGTAATAACCCAATTCGGATACAGTCAATGACTACCACCAATACCATGGATACTGAAGGGTCGATTGCTCAATCTATTCGAATGATCAATGCTGGCTGTGAACTGGTTCGAATTACGGCTCCTAGCGTAAAAGAAGCTGAAAATCTTCAGCACATTAAAGATGGATTAGCTACTCAAGGATACAAAACACCTTTAGTGGCAGATATTCATTTTACGCCCAATGCGGCGGAAGTTGCAGCTCGGATAGTCGAGAAGGTTAGAATTAATCCTGGGAATTATGCCGATCGGAAAAAGTTTGAAACTCATGACTATTCTGATGAATCCTATTTAGAAGAGATAAATCGGATTCAAGACAGATTTATTCCCTTGGTCAAGATTTGTAAAGAATATGGAACTGCCATGCGGATTGGAACAAATCACGGTTCATTATCTGATAGAATTATGAGTCGTTATGGCGATACACCTCTGGGCATGGTTGAATCCGCCATGGAATTTCTTAGAATAGCTGAAGCTGAAAATTACCAACAAATAATTTTATCGATGAAAGCTAGTAATACACAGGTGATGGTTCAGGCTTACAGATTGTTAGTTAAAACTATGGTTGAAGAAGGAATGAATTATCCGCTACATCTTGGTGTAACAGAAGCTGGTGAAGGGGAAGATGGACGAATAAAATCTGCGGTTGGAATTGGTACTCTCTTGGAAGATGGCTTGGGTGATACAATTCGAGTCTCATTAACTGAAGATCCTGAAGCCGAAATTCCGGTCGCCAAAATTTTAGTAAACCGCTATTTTAATAGAATTGCGAATCAAGAATCAATTCCGAAAATAAATGATTTACCCTATGACCCATTTTATCGTTTAAAACGTGAAACGAACAAAATTCTTAATCTTGGGGGCAGTGAAGTTCCAAGAGTCATTGGCGATTTATCAGATAAATTATCTATTTCATATCAGGATTTAATTCCATTTGGATATTTATATTCTGAGACGAGTGATAAATGGTATATATCTGATCAAGCAGTAGATTTTCTTTATACAGGGAATCATTCAATTGAATTTGAAATTCCCGTGACGCTTGGCATCATACAAAATTTTAAATCTTATAACGGTAATGAAAGAAGTTATTCACTCCACTCAATCAAAACTGTAGATAAAATTCTGCCGAATCAAATTTCATTCTTAATAATAGATTCTGGCGTCGATTTAGATAAACTGACCAATTTGACTAATACAATTTTTATTTTAGAAACCAATCATAACCATGGATACGCAGATCAAAGACGATTCTTTATGCACTGTATAGAAAAGAAAATCCGAAATCCTATTATTATAAAAAGAGCTTATCATGGTGAATTAAAAGACGAATTTCTTTTGTATTCATCTACGGATGTGGGTGGCCTTCAAATTGATGGGTTTGGAGATGGAGTTTGGATTGAATCTGATATTGAATCAGGATTTATAAATGAAATTTCTTTTGGTATTCTTCAAGCATCTCGGTCTAGAATTTCTAAAACTGAATACATTTCTTGTCCATCATGCGGGCGAACTTTATTTGATCTTCAAGAAACAACTGCAAAAATTCGCGCACGAACCGATCATTTGAAAGGTATAAAAATCGGTGTAATGGGATGTATTGTAAATGGTCCCGGAGAAATGGCGGATGCGGATTATGGCTATGTAGGCACAGGAGTTGGACAAATTTCTCTTTATAAAGGGCAGGATGTAGTTGAAAAAAACATACCTGAAGATTCAGCAGTTGATCAATTAATAAAGTTGATAGAATCTTATGGAGACTGGGTTGAACCAAGTAATGTTTAACATTGTTCAACACTCATAGAGAATCGTATTTTTCACAGTACTAAAACACCAACGATGTTTAATTAGGGCTTATTATGAATATTATAAAAAAACTTATCCCAATTCTTTTAACAACACTTTTAGTCGCACAGGGTGGATCTGGAAAACTATCTCCAGTTGTGACGTATTGGAAAACATTAAGTGTAGATGAAAAAGAAACATTCCTGTTTTCTTATTTGACGCAAGTATATGAAACACACACGGAGCTTCAAGATTCCGAAGGATTTGGTGGGTTTACTGAATGGTATTATAAAAACCGCGCTGAATTGATTTATGGAATTTTTGACAAATTAGAAGAAGTGACCATTGCTGAGATGGCAGAATGGATCGATGAATTTTACTCACATGGTGAATATTCAAATCGACCTTTTTATGAAGCACTTGAATTTGCATATCGTTTTGCCGATGCAGAAGGTGGTACCATGTGGCAAAAATATGAAAATTTAAAATTTGAAACAATTAAACCCGGAACTGATTGATGTCATTTTATCGACCAAAATTTATTCATGAATGGTTGGAGATTTATAGAAAGGGAGGATTTACACAATTAATGAGAGAAAAAGGATGGACCGTTCTTATCGTGTTTTTCTTCTTTTATTTAATTCGTGATTCTATTTTATATTTATTAATACCTTATTTAGCTTATTCTAACATCAGTTCGTGTTTTTAAATTGAACTCAAAAGTCCTTAGCAGTGCAATATTAGGCATCGACGCTTATATCGTTGAAGTTGAATGCCATATGACGGGGGCGCGATTACCAAAGTTTGTAACAGTCGGTTTACCCGAAGGGGCAGTCAAAGAAAGTAAAGAACGTGTCAAAGCGGCCATTCGTAATAGTGGATATAAACTTCCCGGTAAACGAATCACGATTAATCTTGCCCCAGCGGATATTCGAAAAGAAGGCTCCACGTTTGATCTTCCAATTGCTGTTGGTCTTTTAGCAGCCATGGGAATTGTAAATGACACATTTTTAGATAAATTACTCTTAATGGGTGAATTGGCATTGGATGGAACAATTCGTCCGATACAAGGGGCACTTCCGATAGCCATTTGTGCAAAGAAAAATCATATTCCAGGTATTATTGTTCCAGAAGAAAATGCCCGAGAAGCATCGGTAGTAGATGGTGTTAAAGTAGCAGGAGCTTCATCGCTATCTGAAGTGGTTCAAATATTAAATGGGACCTTAGAAAAACAAGCCATCAAAACTGATTTGGATTCCTACTTTAAGCAAAACAGTAATTATCCTCGAGATTTTTCCGATGTAAAGGGTCAGGAACAGGTAAAACGAGCATTAGAAGTGGCTGCAGCCGGTGGACACAATGTGATTATGGTGGGACCTCCAGGAAGTGGAAAAACGATGCTTGCTAAAAGGATACCAACTATTTTACCAAACCTAACGCTGGATGAAGCATTAGAAACAACTAAAATTCATTCCGTCGCAGGAATCTTACACGACAAACATGGTTTAGTAGGGATTCGACCATTTAGATCGCCACACCATACCATTTCAGATGCTGGTCTTATTGGCGGTGGAGCAATACCTAAACCTGGCGAAGTCAGTTTGGCGCATCATGGTGTCTTATTTCTCGATGAACTACCCGAATTCAAAAAAAATGTTTTAGAAGTCATGCGACAACCATTAGAAGATGGCGTGGTTACCATAGCTCGAGCTGCCTTAACTTTAACTTATCCTGCTCAATTTATGCTCGTGGCAGCCATGAATCCATGTCCGTGCGGGTATGCCACAGATCCTAAAAATGAATGTGCTTGTTCGTCTCAAATGATTCAACGATATATGAGCCGAATTTCAGGACCCTTGATGGATCGAATTGATATTCATATAGAAGTCCCTACGGTACCATTTCAGGAATTGGCTGATAAAAATGAAGGCGAATCATCAAAGCATATTCAAAAAAGAGTGCAAAAAGCACGAGAAATACAGTTGAATCGGTTTACAATTTCAAATTGCTTGTATGCGAATGCTCAAATGGAAAGTCAAGATTTGAAGAAATATTGTCGATTGGACCAAGAGTCAAATGAACTTCTACGGACTGCCATGGATAAACTAGGCTTATCTGCTCGTGCGTACGATCGTATTTTAAAAGTTTCTCGTACCATTGCAGATTTAGAAAAAACTGAAAAAATCAATTCAGGACATATTAGTGAAGCAATCCAATATAGAAGTCTCGACAGGCAACTCTGGTTGGGATAGTGTCCAGCAATCAACGTGATTGAAAATAAAAAAAGAAATTTGAATATTTTTTATAGTTTATTACATTATGAATATTAATCGTCTAATATTTTTAATTATACTTTCTCTTTCCTGCGATCGCCCTATGGATGAGCGAATTTTTTTACCCAATAGTGCTGATTTGAAAAAAATTAATTTTGAACAAGTCTATTATGATTCACTTAAAATAATATCTGGAGATTATTTTTATTTGGATACAGAAAATGTAGATTTTTTCATTATTGGACTTAATGATTCAGGCAGATTTCTCCCAATTGATACACTCCCTTTTGAAATAGAGACAGATCCATTAAAAGGATATAAATATAGTTTTAATCATACGTTTCAGATTCCAATCCATTTCTTATTTGCTCCAATTAGCTTTTATGTAGTCACTGGAGACAATGAAGTGAGCATAGATACACTTTTCCCCATGTATAAATATCCTTATCAAAATACACAAG
>JABIHN010000036.1 GCA_018649625.1 Fidelibacterota bacterium
CTTGCTGATTTTTATGGCAATGGGGTTTACATATTTACATCCGATTACTCTTCTGTTTCTAAAGATCCAAGTAATGTAGTTGCTGAAGAGTATACTCTAAAGCAAAACTATCCTAACCCATTCAACCCAGAAACTCAAATTGAGTTCTCTATTCCTGCACATGAGCAAGTAAGTATTACTGTTTATAATGTTGAAGGAAAGTTGATTAAAACACTTGTTAATCAAGATATGATGGCTGGTCAACATTTTGTTAACTGGGATGGTACTAACGATCTTGGTTTAAAAGTTGCTACTGGTATGTATATTTATCAGTTAAAAACAAAATCATTATTACTTAACCGTAAAATGACATTTGTTAAGTAACCTATCTTAATTAGGTTTTAGTGTAAAAAAGGGGCCTTACGGCCCCTTTTTTATTTTAAAGAAAAATGAATAAATATTTAAAATATTTGATAGTGATTTATGGAATTTCTTTTTCCTATTCCCAGCGAGTGGTTGGGTATTATCCAAGTTGGGTCCAAAGTTCTTATGATATTTCGCAAATTGATTTTGGTATTTATACTCATATTAATCATGCATTTGCCTGGCCAAATGAAGAAGGCGAAATTGAATCTGATGTAGGATTATTTGATATATCTGTTACGGATTATGTCCATAATCAAAATAGTAAAATATTACTTTCATTAGGAGGGTGGGGGCATGCTAATGGATTTGTAAACGCCACATCATCTCATGAGTTACGAGCTATTACTATTTCAAATATATTAGATGTTATTATTTTATTTGGATATGATGGGATCGATATTGATTGGGAATATCCTCAATCAAATGAACAAAAAAATAATTTAAATTTATTCATAATGGAGTTAGACTCTGTATTTTTGTCAATTGACCCAGATTTATTAATTACTATGGCACTACCTACAACTAATTGGTCAGGGCAGTGGTATGATATATCATTTTTATCTCAATATATAGATTTTTTTAATGCAATGACTTACGATATCCATGGAAGTTGGACTAATCATGCTGGACACAATTCTCCTTTGTTTCAATCGCCACCAGGTGATTCACATGGATCTGTTGAAACTGGTATTTATTATTTAGTTAATTCTCGTGGTATTATTCCAGAAAAGTTGAATATGGGAATTCCATTTTGGGGAAAACAATATAATGCATCTACAATCAATGGGTCTTTCTCCGGTAATGTAATTGATTTACGCTATTATGAAATAGTTGAATTAATAAATAATGGGTGGGTTGAACATTGGGATAATAATGCACAATGCCCATATTTAATTAAAGAAGATGAGTCTCAAATAATAACGTATGATAATCCGCAATCCATTCAAGCAAAAACTAATTTTGCACAGTCAAGAAATTTAGGTGGAATAATGGTGTGGGCATTAGGATATGATTCTGATGATTCTGAATTATCATTATCAAATATGATTCAATCAAGTTGGTTGGATATTCAAAAGGGAAAAAATATAAATAAAATATCAGAGCAGATACTTATAAACTCTTATCCTAATCCATTTAATTCACAAACTCAAATAGAATTTTCATTACCATTTAAAAGCAATGTACAAATCAATATATTCAATATCCTAGGTCAAAACATTCAACATTTAGTAAAAGATGAATTTACAAAAGGGACTCACTACATTCAGTTGAGTCAAAATAAATTATTGAACAATTCAAGTGGAATATATTTTATCCAAATAACGACTGATCAAATTGTTAAGTCCCATAAAATCGTTTATCTAAAATAAATTTAATATAAAAAATAGGGAGCAGATTGAAGTACAAAGATATCTAAATCTGATTTTAAGCTTTTAAATAATTTCTTCTCTTTTAATTTTCCAGTAAGAAATAAAAACAATTCTTTATTTCCCCATAGCCTACCCAATTTTTTAGATTCATATTTAAACTGATCAGGGTAGAATGCAAATGAAATTAAGGTGCTGTGGATTGCTGTCTTTATAGGTCTATATTCTTTTTTATCGGTTATATTTATTTTAAACCCTATACATTTTATATTCTCAAACTTTGGATTTTCAGCTACGCCAATTAAATTTTTCGGTTTAAACTTTGCATATCCAAACTCAACACCTTCAAGATTGTAATTATTTAATTCTTTTGCAATACTGTAACTCATCCATGGCGCGCCAATTTGTTTAAATGGTTTTTTTGTTCCACGGCCTTCACTCACATTTGTTGCTTCATAAATGCACATGCCTGGGTATATAATTGCAGTTTCTAAATCAGGAATATTTGGAGATGGACTTACCCAAGTTAATCCAGTTTCATCAAAATACATCGATCGTTCCCATTTATCCATTTTTACAATTGTTAAGGTAGGTGGTCGAGATGTTAACCAATTCTCATTATAGGCCATTTGGCTCAATTCGCCAACTGTGAGACCGTATCTAGTGGGAATTGGATAGTACCCCACAAATGACTTAAATGCAGTATCTAGGATAGCGCCTTCGATTATATTGCCACCAATAGGATTTGGACGATCAAGGACCATCACTTCTATTCCATGTTCGCCTGCAGCTTCCATGGCCATCCCTAAAGTAGAGATGTAAGTATAGAATCGAGCACCTACATCTTGAATATCATAAATAATTAAATCAATTCCTTCCAACATGTCAGGTGTGGGTTTTTTATTTTTTCCATAAAGGGAAATAATTTCTACCCCAGTACGATTTGAATTATACTCAACTTTTTCACCAGCACTTGCTTCGCCATAAAAACCATGTTCGGGCGCGAATATTTTTTTTAAATCTATATCTGAATTTTTTGAAAAAAGTTCATAGTTTTTTTCGTTATTTTTTGAAATTCCAGTATGATTTGTAATAAGTGCGATTGACTTCCCTTTTAATAATAATGGATAATCTTCTAATAAAACATCTAATCCTGTTCTAACACCTTCTTGATGGTTTTGAACTTTTGGCTCAATAATTACGATTTTACCTTTGGGCGTTGATGTACAACTCCAAAGGAGAAAATATAGACTTAATAAATATAATTTTTTCATTTGATTATTTAATGTAGGTTACCTTTTGATTGAAGATTTTTTGGTTTGATGAAATCTGAATAATATAAGTTCCAGATGAAATAGCTTGTCCTAGTGTGTTGGTTCCATTCCAAATTTGCTGATGGTACCC
>JABIHN010000037.1 GCA_018649625.1 Fidelibacterota bacterium
AAAAGCCATTGCTTCTGCAAAGCCACGGGCACTCTGTACCATTGTAATCGCTGCAGTCAGCGTAGTCTTACCATGATCAACGTGACCAATCGTTCCGATGTTCACGTGAGGTTTCGTTCTTTCAAATTTTTCTTTAGCCATGACTTAAAACTCCTTATTTTAATTTTAATTCTAATTCTAATTCTTTTTTTTCAATGGCGAGCCTACGACCGGACTTGAACCGGTGACCTCTTCCTTACCAAGGAAGTGCTCTACCAACTGAGCTACGTAGGCAACTCGAGCGAGTGATCGGGATCGAACCGACATCACCAGCTTGGAAGGCTGGGGTTCTACCATTGAACTACACTCGCGGCAGTGGGGAGAGAAGGATTCGAACCTCCGAAGGCATACGCCGGCAGATTTACAGTCTGCTCCCTTTGGCCGCTCGGGCATCTCCCCGATAAACGTTGTCCTTTCAAAAAACTACTCAGTCGAGCCACCGGCAGGATTCGAACCCGCGACATCCTCATTACAAGTGAGGCGCTCTACCAACTGAGCTACGGTGGCAATCACACATTCAGCTAAACATTACTAATTAGAAACCTTAAGAACGAATCAAAAATAGAATATTCATTACGATGAAGTGTTCATGCTATGCACAGCCTCGTAATTTAAGGCACATTATGAAAACGATTCAATACATTTTTTAAATTATTTTAGAAATAAATTAGAACTGATGCGAAGTTTATTAATTTGTCTTTTTTATATGCTGACCTGAAGATGTATCTGAAACAATCCACCCCATATCTTTCAGCATATCCCTTATATTATCGGATTCATTCCATTTATTCTCTAGGCGTGCTTTATTTCTTTTATTTAATAATAAAGCCACTTCTGCTGGAATTTCTGCTATCGAATTTTGAATTAACCCAAAAATAGAGTCAAATACCGTTAAAAACTCCCACGCTTTCCCTAATTCTATTTCTGTAATGCTATTTTGATCTAATTTTATATTAACAGCTTTCATCCAACTGAAAAATACCGCTAAAGCTTTAGGTGTATTTAAATCATCATTCATTTGCTTTTTAAATTTCTGATAGGATTCGGGTAATAATCCATCAGCAAATTCTAAAGCATTCCTCTTATTAAGTCTTGATTGAAAATTTGAAATTCGCCGTACAACTTTATCCCCTTCATGCTTTTTATCTATTGAAAAAGAGATTTTTGTGCGATAATGGCCTGATAACAATTGATAACGAATACATTCAGGCGAAAAACCGATTTTTTTCAAATCGGATACACAATAAAAATTGCCGAGTGATTTACTCATTTTTCCACCATCTACCATTAAAAACTCAGAATGTAGCCATACGTTAACAAAAGGCTTATCTGTGGCACATTGACTTTGCGCTATCTCATTTTCATGATGTGGAAACATATTATCAACTCCCCCACAATGAATATCAAAATGATTTCCCAATGCTTCAATACTCATGGCAGAACATTCAATATGCCAACCCGGACGACCGTTCCCCCACGGAGCATCCCAGTAAACTTCTCCATCTTCTTTCTTCCATCCTTTCCATAGGGCAAAATCTTGAGGAGAATCTTTATCATATTCATCAGAGACAATGCGACTTCCAGACTTTTGGCTTTCCAAATTTATGTTGGTCAGTTTTCCATACTCAGGAAAAGATTTAATATTAAAATAAACAGAACCGTCATCTTCACGATAGGCGAATTTTTTATCTAACAAAATTTCTATCATTTCAATAATTTTAGGAATAGAATTTGTTGCTTTTGGGTATGATGTCGCAGGAGTCATTTTCAACCAATTTAAATCATCCATAAACAAATCAGTATACTTAGATGTGATTTTAAGAAGACTGGTACCTTGAGCTTGAGCCTTTTTTATTGTTTTATCATCCACATCGGTAATATTCATCACATGGTTTACTGCAAATCCTAAATGAAGTAACCACCGTTTAAGTAAATCTTCAAACATAAATGTTCGAAAATTACCTATATGCGCTGTGTCATAAACGGTAGGACCACATGTATAAAGTCCAACTTTTCCTGTTTCAATGGGGTGAAAGTCTTCCTTCGCTCTTTTGATGGAATTATAAAATCTAAGTGCCATTTACAAACTCAATTCTATAATATTTTTTATTAAATCTGGAAAAATCATTCCAGTTGCATTTACCGATTTAGGAAAAAGACTTGTTGACGTCATTCCTGGTAATGTATTCATCTCAAGAAAATAATAATTATTTTCTTCATCTAACAAAAAATCAGCTCGAGCATAGACACTACAACCCAATTCATTAAATATTAGTTCGGTATCAATTTGAATCGATTTACCTAGCTGTTCGTCTAAATGCGCGGGACAAATATATTCGCTCATCCCCTTTGTGTATTTACATGCGTAATCATACAACTCATGTGACGGTTTAATTTCTACGATTGGATATGCTTTTTCTCCTAAAACTGTCACTGTTAATTCCCTACCGTGAATATATTCTTCAACGACAACAGTGGAGCCATGTGAAAAGGCTAACTGAATAGCTGACTTAATTTCTGTTTTTTTATGAACAATGGTAAGCCCTACAGAACTTCCTTGCTCATTAGGCTTGATTACGAAAGGCAATGCCAATGATGGTAATTCTTTTTCAGAAGTAAGGAGTTCCCACTTAGCAGTCTTTACACCAATCATTTGAGCATACTCTTTACTTTTTGCCTTATTCATACATAGCATAGAAGCTGAAGCTCCAGAGCCTGTATATTTAATTTCATTTTCATCCATCCAGGATTGAATGTTACCATTTTCTCCGATTCCACCATGAAGTGCATTAAAAACTATGTCACAGCTTAAAAAAGAGTCCTTCCACTTTTTATAATCATGTAAAAAAGGCATCTCATCTATTTGAAACCCATTCAACTTACATGCCTTCGAAACAGCCTTACCAGTCGATAAAGATACATCTCGCTCTTCACTCGGGCCACCCATTAAGATACCAACTTTCAAGGGCATAGTCTTTTTGCTCCATCAGATAAATCATCCACAATAAAGGCCGGAGTTTCATAAACAGGAATAAAATTCATTGATTCTAAACCTCGACCAGTAAGTACCAGCATAGTATCCATTCCCAACATTTCTCCGGACTCTATATCTGCAACAGAATCGCCAATCATAAGGCATTTTTCTAAATTAAGGTTATGATCCATTTCAGCTTCAAGAAACATACCAGGGCCAGGTTTTCGCCTTTCTGTCGCTTTTTCCGGATGATCAGTGCAAACATAAATCCCCAAAAGAGGTATCTCATGTTTTTCAAATTCTGATTTAATATAAGTATGTATCTCATCTAGATCTTTTTTCTGAATCAACCCTCTTGAAATACCCGATTGATTTGTAATAATACAAAACTGATTTCCAGCTTTAGCCAGCTTTTTTAGAGAAGAGATTGTAAAATCAAAAAATATAAAATCATCTAACGAACTAATATATCCTGAATCAGGATTTAATGTTCCGTCTCTATCTAAAAAAATACAATCATATTTCTTCATGGAGCCAGTGAATCCTTTTTCACATCTTTTAAGCTAACGCTACCTAATAAAAAATAAACAGCTCCAACAAACACAAAAGGAAAATACGAAGCGGCATGACTAACAATTGCATATGTAAGAGCTTGATCACTGGCAATGCCAAAAACAACAATTAGACTGAACTTAATTCCCGCATCATACGTACCAGCTGAACCGGGTAAAGCTGGAATACCAATAGCAATGCTTCCGAGCACTAAAATAATTCCTGTACTGACTAAATCCTGCGGGATTCCACATGCATTTAATAAATAGTAAGTTGCAACAAAATAGAAACTCCACAAGAAGACACTCGATGCCATAATTATGCTAAAGTGATTTGTTTTTTTAATAAGGGTAACACCATCAAAAACTTTATCACATATAAAAAATATTTTTTGACCAATTCCTTTTTGAAAAAGATCCATTTTCCCGATTCTTTCCATCAAATTATACTTTGAAGATAAAAATACACCTACAATGAGAACAAAGGTTAAACCCGAAAATATATAGAAAGCAAATCTGATTCCACTGTGATCAAATGGGAACCATGGAATTACGATAATAAATAAAACAATAACCATTAAAAGATCTAAAATTCTTTCAAGGATAACAGTCCCAAACGCCTGAGTAGTTGACATTTTTCGTCCAGCAGTGACTGAATATGCACGTAGCAGTTCACCGAGTCGAAATGCTAAAATCCCATTGCCAAAATACCCCACCATGGTTGCTGCAAATACGTCATGTAGTGGAATTTTTTCTACTGGGTCCATAATTAATTTCCATCGATAAGCACGAACAATACAACTTGAAAGCAGAATAAAACACCCAATTGTAAACGCTGTTATATTTACTTCTTTTATTTGGTGAATCAGTTCACCAAAGTTTTCACCTTTAAATGCAAAATAGATACCTATGGCACTAATTGCACCACCAATTGTTAATTTTATATATTTATTCACGTAAATCTATTATTTCATACTCTGTTAAATTAATTGCTCTAGCACCTTGCTCATTTGCAAGCTTACTTGATATTATTTTTATTCTTATTTCAGAATCTTCATCTGTATTCAAAATTATTTCTCTTGGTTTTCCGTTACTTGGGTTTGTTCTAATTGCTCCCCGCATATCCCATTCTTTTAACGTAAAAGGAATACGTAACCCATTTTTTTCTAATAACGGTTCACCTGTTTGAATAGCATTTTTTTCTCCAATCAATATATCAAAAATAGTCACTTCTCCTGGAATTGATTTATCATAGATGACTTGTTTATCAATTTTATTGATTGTAATTATTTCGCCTTTATTGAATGAAATTCGTTGATCATTTGCATCAAAAGTATAATCCATTTCACCTAAATAAAAAAAAGTGCCTGTTGAATTATACCGTTCCCCATATTGTTCCTGATAAAATTCAATTTCAAGAATACGACCACCCTTTGTATTCATAAATTCTAAAAACTGCTGATAAGGGTCAGGCTGAGACAAGGATAAACTCAACATTATTTGGAAAATAAATATTTTCTTCACAAGCTTAATCTCGAATCATTTCGAGATAAGTTTCATCTACCAATACTTCTCTTGCTTTACTTCCGGTAAAGGGGCCTACTACACCCGTTTGTTCCATTTCGTCAATTAATCGAGCTGCCCTAGAATATCCAACTTTTAATCGACGTTGCAGCAAAGAGATTGAACCTTGTTGATGAGTAATTACTAATGAAACGGCATCGTTGAACAGCTCATCTTTAGTTCCGTCAATGCTCCCACCAAATTCAGTTGTTACTGCTTCTCGTACAGATGGAAGAATTACTTCGTCAGGTTTTGGTTGCTCAACAACATGTTTCATAATTGCTTGAATTTCTTCTAAGGTAAGAAATGCATTATGCATCCGTGTAACATCAGAACTTCCTGTGCCCAAATGAAGCATATCTCCTCTACCAATTAATTTATCAGCACCGATTTGATCAATTATAGTTCTCGAGTCAATTTTACTCGCTACTTGAAATGCGATTCGTGAAGAAAAGTTAGCTTTAATGACACCTGTAATTACATCCACAGATGGACGTTGAGTCGCAATGACCAAATGTATTCCAACTGCACGAGCTAATTGCGCCAATCGAGCAATTGGAGCTTCCACATCTTTTGCTGAAAGCATCATCAAATCAGCTAACTCATCTACTATTAATAAAATGTAAGGCATAATGGGTTCATCATTTGCCCGCTTTTTATCATTGAATTCATTGATATTTCGAACAACAGCATCGGCTAATACATCATATCGTCGGTCCATTTCTTTTTCTAAAGCACGGAGAGCTAAAATTGCATTATCAACAGATGTTACAATCGGTTCGGAAATATCTTCCATTTTTAATAAATGATATCCTTCCAATTTTTTATATAATGTCATTTCCACTTTTTTAGGATCAATCATAACAAACTTTACTTCGTCAGGCGTCGCTGAGTATAGAATACTACAAATAATTGTATTAATACAAACAGATTTACCCGAGCCTGTTGTTCCCGCAATGAGTAAATGTGGCATTTTTGCCAAATCTAACGTTGCAATTTCACCAGTTGTATTTTTACCGATTGCTAGAGTCAGCATAGATTCAGCTTCTGCAAATTCAGAGCTATTCACAACAGATTTAAAAAAGACAGTTGCTGGATTACGGTTTGGTATTTCAATGCCTACGGAAGATTTCCCAGGGATGGGAGCAATCACACGAACGCTACTTGCTTCCATGACTCGAGCAAGGTCATCAGCCAATACAACGAATTTATTGACCCGAACTCCTTCTGCTGGCTCAACTTCAAACAAGGTAATGATTGGTCCCGGATGCACATTAACTACAGTTCCGTCAACGCCATAAGTCGCCAACGATTGGGTTAAATAATTAGCTCTTTCCACCAGTTCATCTCTACTTAGATGGTCAGTTATAGTTACAGGGTTTGCTAATAAATCAGATGATGGAAGCTGGTATTTACGTTTGGGCTTTTGTCGTTCAACCACTCCATCAATATCGACTTCTTCAGTTTGTACAATTTCTTCTATATTTAAATCTTCAACTTTTTCATCGATTGTCCCATCTTCATTTTCATTTTGAGATATTTCAGTTTGGGATTCCTCCGTTTTTATCTCAGATTCATCATTTTCGGATTGACTTTCATCATTTGTTGTCGTTAAAGTTGATTCATCACTTTTAGTTTGAGAAGCTATTTCCCCTTCTAATTCTTCTTCAATTGGCTCAGATTCACCCAAACTAATTTCATCGACTTCCCTTTCTTTTTGTGCATCAAGTTTAGCTTTTAAATCTTGGGTATGAATTCGTTTAACTTCTTCTTTCTCAAATTCGACTTTTTGTTCAGTTTGCTGAATTCGCCATGCATCCCACTTCCCTTTTGCTTTAACAAAAGGACCGTAATAATCTAAATTGAAATAACCGCGAACTATCATGAGATAGGCAGCTATTAGAAAAAGTGATGTCCCCCAAATAGAGAACCAATCGATACAAAATTGTGCAACAACTCCGCCAATTAATCCAGATGAGATATAACTGACAACACCATTGTCATCTAACTGAATATTTAATACACCAAGGGAGATTGAAAAAAGTGCCATGACACCTAAACCATAATATGTACCACGAATAATTTCATCCAATTCTTTTTTTGCAAATAGGAACCATCCCCAAATAAGACCCAAAAGTGGAATTATAATTGAAGAATACCCAAACCCAATTTTCACAAAAAAATGAGCTGTAAATATTCCAAGAATTCCCATTGGGTTTGTCACCTGGACATTAGATGATATAGAAGGGTCCTCACTGGGATTATATCCGCCAAGACTGACTAAAACAAAGACGGATAAAGCAATGGTAAGGATTCCTAGTATTTCTAAACGACGTTCTTCCTGCATTTATTGTTGTGTGGTAGGTGAAAAATTAATGGCTGATTATACGGATTTTCCGACGATATTTAAAAATGAAATGTGGGTGATTAACAATTTTTGTTTATCTTAAAGTTTTTCTATCCTGGCGGCCATCCAAATGTTCGTCCACCCATTAAATGTAAATGTAAATGATAAACAGTTTGGCCACCTGCTTCATTGCAATTAAATCCGGTTCGATACCCTGCTTCCGCTATTCCTTCTTTTTTTGCCAAAACTGATGATAATTGAATCATTTCCCCAACGAGATTACTATGTTCAGGTTTTAAATCATTCAACGTAGGAATATGTATTTTAGGGATTATTAATATATGAGTAGGTGCAGCAGGATTAATATCACGAAAAGCAAGAATACTCTCATTCTCGAAAACTTTATCGGCTGGAATATCTCCTTTAACAATTTTGCAAAATAAACATTTGTTCATCATGACTCCTTAAATTAACAATTCATTTAAAATAGAAAGTGAATTCAGGGCAGCCGTTTCTGCCCTAAGCCTTCTTTCGCCTAAATGGTAAAATAGAACATTGGCGTTTTTCATTTGTTCAATTTCGTTTTTGGTAAAGTCCCCTTCTGGTCCAATAATTATAGTGATATTATTAAACAATTCCAAAGTAGATAATGGTTCTTTCGCGCCCATCACTGCTGAAATAAATAATCCATTCGTTTTCTTTAATAATGATTTCATATTAAGTGGTTTATATAAAATTGGGAATTGACTTCTACGGCATTGTTTTGCAGATGATGTTATTATTTTTTGACAACGCTCCAGATTCAATGTTTTTTTAACAGAGCGCTCTAGTGAAAGAGGTTGAATATCTGTAACACCTAATTCTGTAGCTTTTTCTAATAGTAACTCAAATCTATCTCGTTTGATTAAAGCTGGTGCCAATGTAATAGTATAATCATTTTCGCCTAAACCTTGATAGGTTTTAATTATCGTTCCCGATACTTTATTATCAATGGAATTAATCACGGCATGATACCCTACACCTACACCATCCAATAGACAAATTTCGTCTTTTTCTTTTAAACGAAGAATTCTGGATGCATGATTAGATTCATCTTTATCTAAATAAAATTTATTCCCAATCACAGACTGGGGATTTACATAAAAGGCTTTATCTGGAATCACTTAGTCGGACGATTAAAAGCAAGATGAATTAAAACACCGGAATAATCTTTTTTTCCATCTGCTTGAAATGTTAAAGGGAGAAGTTCAATGCCCACCATAACCATTACGGATGATTGACTAATCATTTTAAAATCTATCCCTAATCCAACGAATCCTCCTGGAGAATATTGGATGCTTGGGTTTTTCCAACGTTCACTAAATGTCCCATATTCGTCGCCATCAATAGTTGTAACCATCCCGCCTTTCAGGGCAACAAATGGAGCAAAATTATTTTCTATTTTACCAACAAAAGGATAATAATTTATTCCAACAAATGCGGGAAACATAACGAGACTTTTTCCTCCCACAGTTTTATATTGGCCAGTATAATAATCATAAACAATTGTTTCATCATCTGCTTTAATATCATAAAAACGGATTTCCCCATTTAAAGATGTTTTTTCTGAATTATGAATGTAATTGCGTGTTACAAATATTCCGGAACCATTTGAGCCGATATCTAAACCAAACCCGTTAGTGACTTGGTCAAATTGTCCAAATAATATTATGGGTAAAAATAAAGTTAAAAATTTAATCATAAGATAAAACCACTTTTCCAAACTGCTTTCCCGATTCCAAATAATCGTGAGCAGATTGGATTTCTGTTATAGGAAATATACGATTGACAACAGGATTAATTTTACCTTCATTCAATAACGTCATTGCCCCGTCGAAAGCTGTTTTTGATCCCATCGTTGATCCTAAAATGGATTGTTGTTTAAAAAATAAGTGTGTCAAATTTAAATTTGCCTTAAATCCTGTAGTTGAACCACAAGTTACAAGTCTTCCTCCTCGCGCTAAACATTTCATTGAAATATCCCAAGTAGCTTGCCCTACATGTTCAAAAACAACATCAACACCTGTACCTTTAGTTATGGATTTGACCTCGTTTAAAATATCCGTATCAGTGTAATTCAAACTATAATCTGCGCCAATACTTATTGATTTTTCGCACTTTTCCTCAGTGCCTGCTACAGCTATCACTGTTGCACCTAATGCTTTTGCAATTTGGATTCCCATGCTACCAACCCCAGAACTGGCTCCCCAAACTAAAACAGTTTCACCCGATTCCAAATTTGCTCTATTCACAAGCATTTGATATGATGTTTGTGCAACTAAAGCAAAAGATGCTGCTTCTTCAAATGTTAATCGATCGGGAAATTGCACGACTTGAGACTCTGGAATGATGATTTGTTCAGCATTCACACCTTGGCAGTTTTCACCCATAATTCCCATAGATATACAATAATTTTCTTTCCCCTTGTTACAATAAGTGCATTCTCCACAAAAGACCAAGGGCTGTATCAATACTTTTTCACCCAATCGATTTTTTGGTACGCCATCACCTACTTCAGAAATTATGCCAGAACCATCGCTACCCGTGGTTAATGGTAAGGGTACACCTGCAATCCCTTTTCGAACCCATATATCAAGATGGTTCAATGACGTGGCTTTAATATCTACTAGAACATTTCCAGCTAATATCTCAAGTTTCGGTCTATTTTCCCACTTTAGAACATTAATATCGCCATGTTCATGTATTCTGACTGCTTTCATCTATCTAGTTTTGCATCTAGGCTCATTTTACCAGGACCGCATAAAAATAGTGTAAAATAAATAGCAAAATAAATAAAAGCTGATTCAGGACTCTCGCCTTTATTTAAATGATAAACACCAGCAAAAAACATAGTCATCATGATTAAAAATGAAGCTAACCGTGTTTTGAAACCCACTAACACAAATAAAGTCATTATTCCTTCACTCACTGCAGCGATAAACCCAAATAAGACGTGTCCAAATGAAATGCCAATGATTGAAAGCACTGCACTACCTAACCAACCCCAAGTTGCCATTCCACCTGTGATTTTGTCCATTCCATGAAGTAGAAATAGATAAAATGATGGAATCACACGAAGAATCAGTAATGCCCAATCCTTATCACCTTGAAATAATTCATTATTATTTAATAATAACCTTAATTTATTCATTATTCTCCTCATCAAACTCTGCGTCTTGAATATCCATTTTTAAAATCTTTGAATGAATATCTGTTTTCCGATTTTTCTCTTTAATATTTTGGCTTACCTTGAATATTGAAAATATTGGTCCAGAAGATTTGTATAATAAATATATGATAAAGCCAAGCAGTACCCATTTAATCATTAGAGAGCCGAAACAGGATTGAAGAATTTTGTTCCAGAAATTGGCTGACGAATATATTTAATTACTTCTTTCAAATCATTTTCATTATGGACAAAATCTATATTATTTGTATTGATAATAACTAATGGTGTTTCTTGATATCGGAAAAAATATTCTGTGTAAACTTGACCCAACGCATCAATGTATTCGTAGGTGATTTCATTTTCCATAGATCTTCCACGCTTTAAAATATTTTTCATGAGTGTATCCGTGTCCGCTTGAAGATAAATCACCAAATCAGGTCTAATGATATTTCGCTCCAATAGATTAGCAACAGTATCATAAAGTTGCATTTCTTTTTCATTGAGATTCAGGGATGCAAAAAGTCTATCCTTAACAAACATATAATCCGTTACAAGTAATTTTTGAAACATATCAACTTGACGGAGTTCCTGCTGTTGTCGATAGCGTTGTAATAAGAAAAATAGCTGGGTTTGAAACCCATATCGCTCAGGATCCTTATAGAAATCGGGTAAAAATGGATTTTCATCGAATTCTTCTAACACAAGTCGAGCACTCAATTCATTTGCCATCAAATTGGCGAGGCTGGTTTTTCCAACTCCAATTGGTCCTTCGATTGCTATATAATATAAATTTCTCAAGCTTGGGTCTCCATGTGATGACGAATCACGTTTGACGTGTCTATACAATGATCAAGAAGATCATTAATTGTTATTTTTGAATGGGGAATTTTAAAGTCTGGTTCTAATTCTACAAAGGGGATTAATACAAATTTACGCATTCCAAGCATAGGATGTGGAATTACTAATTTATCTGTCTCTAAAACTGAATCTCCATAAAATAAAATATCAATATCAATAATACGTGGACCATTTTCTTCTGTTTTTTCAGAACGACCCAGCATTTTTTCAATTCTTTTTGTTACATCTAAAAAATCGAATGGATTTAAAGTCGATGAACATTTAACAACAGAATTTAAAAATTGAGGTTGGTCTATTTTATATAAAGGATCTGATTCATAATATAATGATGATTGTATATTAGATATATTGAAGTTAATTGATAAAGCCATTGTGGCTTGAGCAAGGTTTGATTCTCTATCACCCAAATTTGAACCTAATGATAAAAATACATCTACTGGTGTCATTTATTTTCCCGAACCAATTCAATTTCAACCGTATCAAGATTTGCCATAATAGGCGCATGGGGTTTCCTAATTCTTATGATCACTTTTTGAATTGGAAATACTGATAATAATTTTTCGCAAATTGATTCACCTGCTGCCTCAATTAAGTGAAAATCTTTTTCAGTGAATTTTTCAATAATAATTGAAATGGCTTTATCATAATCAATTGTATGTTTTAACTCGTCGGATTGTCCGGCCATCGTAAGCATTTTATGCATTTCTACATCCAATTCAAATAGACCATCTTTATCTTTTTCAAATTCATATACGCCATGGCGAGCAGGAATTTTGAGATTTAGAATACGAACTTTATCCATTTATTTTACCAATTGAATTTTTTGTTTAAAATGATGTTCTTCCACATTTAACTGTACGAAATATGTTCCACTTGCCATTCCAGAAGCATTCCAATTGATATGATTCATTCCTGGTAGGCTACGGCCAGAATGAATTTCATCAACTAATCTGCCCTTAATATCATAAATTTGAATTATTGATTTTATTTCCCCTACTTTTTCAGGAATAAAGAACGATATGGATGTTTCAGGATTGAATGGATTTGGAAAAGCCGGAAAGAGTGTTATTTGATCTGGACCAGGCACTTGATTACTTAATGTTAAATATTCTACACTTTTCAATATCCAATCATCTGGATCCAATATAACGTTGAAAAGTGGTTGTGATACGATTCCCAAATTATATTCTTGGGTTTGATTTTGATTTTCCACAGTAACGTTCAATGTATCTAATCCGGTCAAGATTTGTAAATCAATCGGCATATGAAAAAGTTGCCACGATTGAGTTTGATTTATTGTGACAATCAATTCATCAGAATCCAATATTTCCCATGAAACTGAATATTGGGGATACCGTTCACCATAAATCCATTGTTGAAAAAAAGCATTTAAATCCAGTCCAGAAACATCTTCACACACGGCTTGAAAATTTTCAGTAGTTACAGCATTATAAGCCAAAGAGTCATTGGATGCATATGATTTCATAGTTTCAAAAAACAAATTATCTCCCATAACACCCCGGAGCATATGAACCACCCACCCAGCTTTATTATAAGATAGATTTCCATTAAATATTTGTCCAACACTACTTGGGTCTTCTACATAAATAGTGCCCGGTCCATAAAATGTATGAGATTCCCAATAACTTTTATAAGCATCAACGCCATTATGAGATTCTTCCCAAATTGCTTCACAATATCGCGCAAATCCTTCATTTAACCAAATATGATGAAAGCTAGCACAGGTTAATAAGTCCCCCCACCATTGATGCCCTAGTTCATGAGCAATCAGCCACTGAGAATGTCCACCCATACTTGAGAGAGTTTGATGTTCCATTCCTCCACCACGACCAAAATCAGCATGACCATACTTTTCATTGATAAAAGGATATTCCCCAAATCGTTGAGCAAATGCACCAATCATATCCTTAGTTAATAAATAATTATCGTCTGCTATTGCCACTTGATCTGGATAATTATAAAAAACAATTGGCATAGTATCTCCGTCCATAGAAACATAAGTGTCACCCCATACTAAATAAGGATAAGATGTGACTGAAACAAGATACGTACAAATAGGATAACGCTCTTCCCAGTGATACTGTTTTCGTCCATCCCCAAGTTCAATTTCATTAACCAACAATCCATTAGATGCTACAATTTGATCTGCAGGCACTGTTATTATAATATCCATAGAATCAGCTTTGTCAGATGGGTCATCTTTACAAGGCCACCAACGCCGCGCGCCATAGGGCTCTGATAAAGTCCAAATATGGTTTTCGCCAGCATGTGTATCAAAATTAAATGAAATGTAATCTACTGAAGGACTCCCATGATAAAATATTTCAATTGAAAACTCATAACCTTCAGGTATTATTATTTCAGGAGCAGGAATCTTTAATAAATTATTTACATGATAAAAATCCCATGTTTCACCTTCAAAATGAATTGAATCCACATACATTTCATCACTAAAGTCAAATTCAATAAAATCAGGTTGAGAAAATCCTACATGACCATTGGCTAATACAGAACCTGAGATATTTTGATTTTCAATATCAACATCTAGAGATAAACGATAATAGGTAATATCAATCAATTCTTGGTTTTCAGTTAAGCTCGATTCTGTTGAAAGCCATCGAGAAGCGGATTGGTTATGTCCACAAGTTTCAACTGGTTTATCTGTAGTGGTTTGGCCATTAAGATAAACTATTGAGAAAATGACAAGAAATATAGAACGAATCATATCCGTAAAATACAATGTTTAAGAATAAGTGACTATGCGCAAAACTGATTTATTTTTTTCGTAAACAACATTAATCTTTATTCAAATAAATATCTACAATAAACCAATCGTAGTTTATCCCCGTGGAAATTCATATAAATCAAAAATAAATGAATCCACTCCGGAAAGGTCATTTTGGACTAAAGCCCCATATTTTCAGAATAATTACCCCCAAGCTAAAGCATGGGGTAATTATAAGAATATCATGAGATATAAGGAATTACTAACCCCGTCCTTTAGGTCGGGGGCTAAAGCAAAACCAAAGAAACTAGGGGCTTTAGCCCCTTTTCGGATAGGACTCATAAATTATATTATCAATTTTAACTATTATTTATCACAAGGGCTAATTGCCTTTTTTAACCATACTTTATACTTAAAAAGTATAATCTACAGTCACACCAATTTGTCTAGGATCTCCATAACTTAACCATAATTGATCTGGATAATTTGGCGGAATAAGTCCAAAATAAAACCCTCGTGTTGCGTATCGTTTATCTAAAGCATTTCGAATCCAAAGCGTGGCTGATCCATTTCCTATTGTTTTTCTTAACGTCAGATTTAATAATGAATAAGGCTCATTTTTTTGATTATGACTGTCCGAAAAGTAATATTCATCTTTATAACTTATACGAACTGAAGCGAAAAGGTTGGATTCAGTTTCATAACTTAATCCTAGAGATCCAGTAATTTTTGGCGACATGGCTGCTTCCCGATTTCCGCCAATTTCATGAATTTCAGAACTAGCTTGATAGGTAAACTTATCTACCCATGAATCCAAAATTCCTAAATTTGCATTTAGGAAAATATTACAACAAACTTGATATATAGTCTCAAATTCTATTCCTTTAATATGTCCCGATCCTGCATTGCCGGTAAAATAAAGAAAACTATTGGGATCTCCTTCCACTTGCTGACTCGAAACAGAAACTTGCTGATCTTTTCTTAAACTATAAAATGTAGATAATTGAGAAGATAGTTTATCCGTTTTACGTTTATATCCAATTTCATAATTTTGGATAAACTCAGGATTGTAAGGCCGACTTGCATCTGAAAGGTAAGGTTGTTGATTCACACCACCAGATTTATATCCTTGAGAAACTGAACTGTAATAACTAGTGAATTTATTTTTCAGGTAATGCAAAGAAGCTCTGTACCCCAACATAGAATGATTAATATTAAAATGTATTGAAGGCAATTCCATAGTTTCCCAATTATCATTCATTCCAGAAGATCTACCATCATAAAGAATAGAATTATTTTCAAATCGAATATTGGTTTTCAATTTAAGAGATGGCGTTAATTCGATGTCATTTTGTGCATAGATAGCTTGGGCTTGAAAATCGTAATGACTTGTTGCATCCGTTGCTACACCCCCAAATAAATAACCTTTTGCTTCATCTTGCTCAATCATATATTTATAATACCCACCCAATATTATGGAGCCCATAGATAATCTAATTTCTTGTGTGAAATTTGAGCGATTTCGTTCATTCTTATCATAAAACTCATAAGCCCAACCTTCTACTTCGGGATCAAATTCATGATTATTATGCCAATAAATACTGTCGGCCCAATCACCGTCATAAGCGTGGACTAATTCTGTTTCTGTGAATGATGTGATACTCGTTACATTTATTTTCCAAAAAGTTCTATAATTAGCTCTTAATGAATATCCATAAGTTTTTTGGCTATCTTCTCCAATATCATTGGAATAAGTATTAAAGTTAGTGTTGTTGTCTGGCACCCACATATCGTATCCATTATTTAGATTTGCAGATATGAGTGTAGTCAAAATAGATAATTTTTTATTTGGATTAAAACTTAATTTCAATCGAGTGAAAATTTCTTCCCTTTTGTTTGAATCTGTGATATGCCGACTTATGTTATTCCGAAATCCATCGCTATAATTATATACGCCAGTCAATCGCATATTCATATTTTTCATTAAAGGAACATTCACGACTGAACTCCCACCTTTTTGATTATCTGTTCCAAAGCGCGATGAAATTTTCATTTCAAATTTTTCATGTGGATCTGTTGATCTCATAGAAATTAGTCCTGCCATAGCATTGGAGCCATATACAGAAGATTGAGGCCCTTTAAATACTTCTATTTGATTCATATCATCTAGAATGCCAAGCATTCCCAACCCACTTAAATCCATATCATCCATAACAAATCCAACAGAAAAATTGGGTGGACCTTCGCCAAAGTAGTGACTTCTTTCTCCAATTCCACGAATTTGAAAATACCGTGGTCGACTGGTACCCCCAGCATAATTCAGGTTTGGAATTTGATCAATCAATGATTGAAAATGATCTGCACTCGATTTTCGAATTTCATCAAAAGTAAGGAC
>JABIHN010000038.1 GCA_018649625.1 Fidelibacterota bacterium
CGATTCATGTGCTATATAGAAATCTTCAAATGACAATGCATCATTTTTTATTTTAGGTCTGATTCCAGAAAAATCAGGGGATAAATCTTCTTTATTTAATCCAATAATATATTTTGATGCTTCTTCAAAAAAGTGATTCAATAATGATTCGTCCATTGAATAATTTTCAATTCTATTTTCCAAAAAATGAGCATCAGGTCCCAGTTTGGATGTACCGGTTTGATCAAAACTTAAATGAACGCCTAGTGAACGGTGTTCTTTATCAGGCATAGGATAAATTAAATGTGAAAATTTATCTTTCCATCGACTGGATAATGAAAAATAATATCCTTTAGAATATATTAGTTCAGGTAGTTTATTTTTTGGAAGAATCATTTGAGAGATTAAATCGCTGTTAAGACCTGCCGCATTGATAACCCACTTACTCCTAACTTTCTCTAATTCTGATGCTGGAGATTGAATAGTTATTTCATATCCATTAGAAATTATTGTACAGTCTAAAACAGTTGATTTATATAAATAATCATGGTCTAACGTCTGAGAATCTTGATAGAAAGAATTCATAAGTGCATGAGCGTCAAGAATTCCGGTCGAATCTATTTTTAATCCCAATGAACCCATGATTCTAGGCTCGTGGTGAGAAATCTCATCTTTTGTTAAAAGGCTTAGTCCAGCCATGTTTTTTGACTTTCCAAGTTGAAACAAATCCATCAAATCATTTTCTTGGCTCTCATTTGCTATAATAATTTTTCCACACTGTTTATGGAAAATTCCATGAGTTGCACAATAGGATGAAAGAAGTTTACGTCCTTGAATGCAATATTTAGATTTCAAAGAACGTTCCGGATAATAAATCCCTGAATGTATTACTTCACTATTTCGTCCAGAAATTCCTCGTCCAAAATTTGATTCTTTTTCAATAATTAGAACAGATTTAAATCCTCTTTCAGCAAGGGAATGTGCGATTGAAAGCCCTACAACTCCTGTGCCAATAATAATAATTTGATAATCTATTTCTTTTATATTGATTTTAAATATCCTCGATCAATTTGAATTGAAACTGAATGTTGAATTGCGTCAACACGAACTAGAAAGCGATCATGGTTATCAACTCGAGTAATTTCTCCAATAAGCCCTTTTAATGGACCTTCTTTAACTTCAACAGGATCTCCTTTCACAAAATAATCGGTTGCTTCGGGGATATATCCTCCTTCAATCATGAGTTTAATTGCTTGAATACTACTATCTTGGACCACGGCAACTTCTCCGCCAAACTTGATAACCTTGACGACCCCAATTGTTTGAAGAACAAAAAGAGCATTTTTTAATTCAGTTTTTACAAATATATAGGAACGGAACATAGGAAACTCAACCCATACCTTTCTATCGCTCCATTTTCGACGCTCTTTAAGCAAGGGTAAATATACTTCATACCCTTTTTTTTGAAGTTCATTTTCAACAGTTTTTTCGTGACGCGGTTTTGTATAAACTGCTATCCAATATTTTAAAATTTGATCGTCTTCCATTCCAATATTTGTTTTAATTCTTTGTACCGATTTGTATTTATTTCAATTTAAAATTTAGGGAACTAAAATTAATTCCTATCAATTTATTATCTGATTTTACGAATAGAAAAACAAAATGGCAGTTGATAAATATTTTTATTTAGTTTATAATAAATATGGATTTAGTTGATAATAATTCATTAATATTAAAGCCATGCATTCATCCGAGCAAATAAAAGATTTTATCTTAGAAAACCTAAGTAGGCATCAGAAGGATATTATTAAGGCTTCAATCCATAAATTTGGAATATCACGCCAAGCAATCCTAAAGCATATGCATACCTTGATAAACAAAGATCGGGTGATTGCTCACGGCAAAACAAGAGATCGATTTTACGAATTAAAACCCATTGTCAATTATTCCAAATCTGTGGATATTGATGAATCTATTTCAGCCAATGATATTTTAAGGAATCAAATACTCCCCAATCTTGATTCTATTCCGAGCAATATTCATGAGATATGTGAATTTTCGTTTCAAGCTTTGCTCTCAAATGTCTTTGATCATGCACAGGCTAGTAACCTTCATTACAAAATTTATGTTTCGCCCAGCGAAATTCATTTTATACTCAACGATAATGGAATAGGTATATTTAAAAAATTGAATCGTTTTTTAGGGTTAAATGATTTTCAAGTTGCAGCTATCGAAATTGCAAAAGGGCGAATTACGACAGATCCAGTAAATCATGCAGGTGATGAACTCATGACTGTTATTCGTTTATTTGATCAGGTTACCATTGATGCTTCTGGAATTTGTTTAACGTATCAACAGAATAATAATGAATGGACAATTTCTGAATCATCTCAACAAAATGGAACTCGGATTCATTTGGAAATAAGTACAAACTCTAATCGTACTTGTGAGAAAGTGTTTTATCAAATATTTCAACAGAATGATTCTTCAGTTTGCATTCCTGTTAATTTAGTTAGAAGTCAAGGTGGGCAAGTTAATTCAAGAACTCAAGCTCAAAGTTTATTACACAATTTAAAAGATTTAAATGAAATTGAGTTTGATTTTAATAATATTGACTTAATTGGACCTGCGTTTGCAGATGAATTAATTCGAAAAACAAAAGTAAATAATAAAAATTCCGATATAACATGGATTAATTCAACCACAATGGTTGATATGTTGATGTCGCGGGCGATTAATCGCCTGAATTAAATTGTAGTAGAAGTAAGGCTGATTTTTAGCCGGATTTTTTTTGCTTTTTCAGTTTGCATTGTGACTGAGGAGGCGGAGCCCCATTTAAAATGAATAAATACGAATTTTTTAATTTAAATGATTGATTTCCATAACCATGTTCTTCCAAATGTTGATGATGGTTCTAAGTCGTTAGATATGTCTTTATCTATGTTGAGATATGCAGCAGAACAAGGAATTACAGATGTTGTTAATACGGTTCATTTTCAACACCCAAAGGTGGAAACTGATGATATCTCTATCAAAAGAATACAAAGAGAAGTTGAGCAGTTACAGACCGAATTAGATAAGAATGGTATTGAGATTCACCTTCATTCTGGTGCGGAAGTGTTTTTTTTACCAAATCTGTTACAAATCAAGAATAATCACCTTGCGACTTTTTCTCATGGAAAATATATGCTGATAGAATTTCAGGCGCATCAGATTCCCGATATCCAAAAACAACAATTATTTGAATTGAAAATGGCTGGAGTCACGCCAATCATAGCTCACCCAGAACGATATAAACCTGTTCAAGAAAATATCAATTTTGTAACAGATTGGCTTGAAGCGGGTTGCATCATTCAAGTAGATGCAGGCTCTCCTTTGGGGTACTTAGGAAAAAATGCTCAAAAGACTTCAGAAATTATAATTAAAAACGGTTGGTGTCAGATTTTGGGTTC
>JABIHN010000039.1 GCA_018649625.1 Fidelibacterota bacterium
GCAATCTCCCACTTAACCGTTGAATATGTTAAATCTACACCTCCGCTCATACTGGATACAGCATGAAACACATTTGAATTTCGTATTGCTAAATACAACGACCCATGACCTCCCATACTTAAACCCGTAATTCCAATTTTATTGATACGATACGTTTCTTGAAACCAAGGTATTAATGTTTGGATTATAAATGTCTCATATTGACTTGACGATTCTATCGGGCTATCCATATACCAACTATTTGGACTTCCATCAGGGCAAATTAGAATCATTGAAGATTTATCAGCACTCTCTTCTAGATTCGCATGAGTTGACCAATTTAAATAATCCCCACCATATCCATGTAAAAGGAACACTGCATTATAAGAAGATTCGGTCTTAGGATACAAATCAGGTAAAACAATCAAAGCAGGGATAGATTTTTCCATCGAAGGACTAAAAACTTGAATTGTATCTAGTGTCGCAGCAGTGCAAAAAGAAAATAAATTAACAATAACAACAGAACAAAAAACTTTCGAAATTGAACCTGATAAATTGGGTAATAAGTGCAAATCAATCCTTTTCATATAGATAATATTTTCTCGACATTTTTCTAAAGGAATCAATATCTTTTTCTAAATAGCTTTTAATATCACTATATTTATAATTCACTGAAAATAGCTCCCTAACTTTGGATGTACCCATTACCTTGTCAAACATGTTTAATCTTGACGGATCCGCTAATGAAAATGGCGATTTTTCAGGATAATATTTTTGATGAATTTCCATAAATAAAAATTGAAGACTCATTAGATTAACTTTTAATGGATCTTCGAAATAGAGTTGAACACCTGTAAGGTGTGAATTTTTGCCTAAAGCATAGTAAGGTTTATAGGTAATGGGCTTAAAAACAACCCCTTCTAAATCAAGTAAATTCAATTCATTTGCAATTTGATTTGATTCAATCCATGATCCACCTATCAATTGAAATGGCAAGGTATAACCAACGCCATTTGATAATACTCCTAATTCTCCTAAAATTCCCGTACTTACATAGAATATTGGCGTAGAACTATTTGGAATATGGGATGAAGTAGGGACCCATGGTAGCCCGGTATCTTTAAAAAGCATTGACCGTTTCCAGCCATCCATCGAAATAACAGTTAAATTACATTTTAACCCGTTAGATAACATATTTTCTTCATTAATAAGTTGAGCTAACTCACCAACAGTTAATCCATACACATATGGAATTGGGAATTGGCTCACAAAAGATTGGAAACCTTTTTCTACAATGTTACCTTCAATTTTTATTCCGCCTAAAGGATTGGGTCTATCCAAAACGATAAATTCAATGTTGTTCTCTGCCGCAGCTTCCATTGCCAATCCCATTGTACTGATGTATGTATAGGACCGACATCCTATATCCTGTATATCATAAACTAATACATCAATATTCTTTAGCATTTCAGGCGTTGGTTTTCTTGTTTTACCATACAAGGCAAATACCGGTAGTTTTGTTTCATCATCTATTGATGATGAAACTTTTTCTCCAGCAGAATAATTGCCACGTACACCATGTTCTGGCCCAAAAAGCGCAACAAGATTTACATCATCTGATTGAAAAAGTATATCAATCGTGGACCTTAATTTTCTATTTACACCCGTTGCATTTGCAATTAAGCCAACTCGTTTATTTTTTAAAGGTTTAAAACCATTATCTTCGAGATTTTCTATTCCAGTTTTTACTTCCGAGACTTTATTTATTGAAAATTCATGTTTAATTACAAGTTTAGGTGCCTGAGAACAACTTGTAATTAATAATAAAACAAGCATTATATAAGGTAAGTATCTATCTGTCTTTTTCATTTTATTCATATAGTAGTTCAAAGTATTAGAATCCCTTGACAAACCCTGTGTGTAAAGAAAGAACAGATACTATTTTTCTGATTAAGGTTGGAACAAAGTGGAAATCCCGAACTTGTTTCGGGGCGGAAAATGAAGCCAATAATGGTTTTATGGTCAAGTTTTCCAACGAAAAGCAGGGAAATAGTAGCTTTTTAAATTTGTGTATCATGTTTTTCAAAGGGTTCTATTATTACTTTTATAAAACAATGCAATTATTTCTTTCTCAACAATCATCAATCTTCTTAGTTTATGAGTCTCTCAAAACGTAAAATATATTCGATACAAAACAAACTAACTTAGGATTGCAAACTTATAAAATAATACTATGAAAACAGACATTTTTTTTCACACTACAGGAGAAATTAATCACGTTTCCCAAACAGTTGATTCTATTCTTAATCAAACAACCCTTCCAAATCGTATTTATGCCTTTAATGAAAATGATTCAATTGATTTATCTAAAGATATCGTTCAAATTTCAAATTCATCATCTGGATTCCCTGGACAATTCAACATAGCATTAGCTCAATCAGATGCAGATATGATTCTTTATATTGATAATCGAATGGCACCAGTATCATTGTCAAATTCAATCATTTCTCTTCTTTCTATTAGTAAAGCGCGAATTCCCAATACAGGAATGTTCTATAGCGATTATGATAATATGGATAATAGTAAAATTTCTGAAGTACGTCTTTTAAAACATCATCAAGGCCGTGTACGAGACAATCAAGATTATGGAAAAGTCTATCTTTTTGATAAGAAAGTATTGGATTCTATAGGTGGAATGGATGAATCTATTCAATTCAATCATTTTTATGATTTACGATTGAAAATATCTGAAAAATCAAAATTAACTCATATCGCAAATCGATATTCAGGTAGCCTGTATTCTATTCAAACAGAGTCAAAAAGCTCAAATGTATTTGATTACTTATTGGCTGGAAAAGCTCAACAAGAAGAAGCAGAATCCATTCTTTCAAATCATTTGGATCGAATGGGGGCATTTTTAAGCCCTGATTCTAATTTAAATCAGGTGCCAAATGAAGATGCTCAACTCACAGCAACAATTATTATACCCGTTAATGATAGACCTGAATTTATAGGAACAGCAATTGATAGTATTTTAGCTCAAACAGTGCAAGATATAGAAGTAATTGTTGTGGTTAATGGCGGAAAAGATGACCCTACCATTCCTGCTGTAAAAAATTATTTGGATGGCGGAAGTAATTATGATTCAAACGCTCCTAAAGTTCGTCTTCTCGTAACTGACATAAATAATATTGGGTATTGCTTGAATCTTGGTGCACAAAATGCAAACGGGAAATATTACGTACAACTTGATTCAGATGATCGCTTAAAATCTGATGCAGTAGAAAAGATCGTTGATTTGTATAAATCTGATTCTACCATCGGAATGGTGATTGGATCTTATGAAGTTTGGGAAAAAGCAGATGATGGGTCTTTGAGTCGTATGGAAGAAATTCCCGTGGTGACACACGATGAATGGACAGACAACAATGGACGGAATAATTTATTAAGAATTAATGGCGCAGGGGCACCTCGATCCATTCCTATTCAAGTGATAAAAAACATTGGTTTTTTTGAAATGAATGAAACTCCATTCGCTCGGAATTACGGTGAAGATTACGATATGGTATTACGTATTTCAGAAAATTATAGAATTGGACGAATTTATGACCCAATTTATGAAGTCATACGTCATTCCGGAGGAACTGACCATGCTATTGACCAAATTGTTATTGACCGAAACGACGAAGCCAAAGATCATATGAGGCTCGATGCGATTCAAAGACGCAAAACTTTAAATTTGAAATAATGAAAGCAATTCAAATTATTGGTATCGATGGTGGAGCAACTAAAGTAAGCGCTTGGGAAGTTGAAAAAAACAGTGATTTATTTTCATTAGGGAAAGCTCACTACTCCCGTCAATATGTGAATGAAAATAATTTCAGTATCAAATTCACACCTGTAAATATTCAAACTCAATTGACTGAAATGAATCAAAATAATATTCAGTTAACTTCAGAAGAAAAAATTCAAGGTAATGCAATTGTCCAATCATTTGCGAATATAATTCAACAATTTAATTCAGAGAAACCTATTCTTCTTGGCATCGGAATGCCCGGATTAAAATCCGATAATAAACGTGGTATTGTTGCCATGGCAAATGGTCCTCGAATTCCCATTTTTTGCGAACAATTAGAAAAAATATTGGAAGAAAAAAATATTTCTTTAGCAGCCTCTATTTTTCAATTGGGGAGCGATGCAGACTATTGTGGCATTGGAGAAGAATATTCAAATGATGGTGGTTTTTTCAACTGTCAATTTGGATATTATTTAGGTGGTGGGACTGGAGCTGCAGATGCATTAAAATGCGACGGTAAACTCCTTCCACTAGATTTAACTAAATCCTGGTTAGCAAAATCTTGGGAACTCAAAACAAGTAACGACATCTCACTCGAACGATATGCATCTGCTGGTGGAATTCAATCTATTTACAGTACACATACTGGCATTTCCGTTGAAGAACTCAATCTACAAGCGATTTATCCAAATCAAATATTGGAAAGAGCTATTACTGGAGAAAAATCTGCAATTAACACTTTAAATGATGTGAGTCATACATTAGCCAAACTCATTAATGAACGAATCGAAACTCTTTTCGCAGGATGGCAAACTCCATTTGGTTTTGTAAATCCAAATCGCGTTCCCTTAGAATCTTCGCATCCTTATTTAGGACAAGTTTTTGATCGATTGATTATTGGCCAACGATTGGGTACACTTATGAAAGAGTCCAAACAATCCAATTATTTATGGCTGCCATTTATTTCTCATCTAAAAAATCTGATTTCAGAAAGTGAAGCATTAGATATTCAAGCAAAAAAACATTATCTCGATAATGGGATTGAAAAAATAATTTTCTTGTCACAATTACGTGATGCGCCTGCGTTAGGTGCAGGTGTGGATGCAGCGCTTAACTTTTATCAGTCTTAAGTATGCTTAATAAGGGGCAAATTCCATTACAAGAACCAATTGTTTCCATTGGATTAGTTCTTCCTGAAGATCAACAAAAAAGCTTAACAATTCAAAGTAGTGACTCTAAAAAAAAGAAACATATACTTATTCAAAATGGCCTTCTACTCATAGATAGCAAACCTTCCCCAAGAATCCATTTAACTCAACCCACTTCAGATTCTTTTTTCACACTATATCCCGTTCGAGCTGGTCGCGGATTTCATTGGGAAAAACAAATTACAATCCAAGTTCTAGGTGAAATTGAAATATCCATCTTAAATGGATACCTCTTTGTCGTAAATAAAATACCCTTAGAACAATATCTTATGTGTGTCGCGACATCTGAAATGAGCGGAGAATGTCCTTCTGCTTTATTAGAATCTCAAACTATTGCAGCTCGGTCTTGGCTATTGGCAGCGGATGAACAGAAACATGCAAATTTAGGTATTGATGCGTGTAATGATGATTGTTGCCAGCGTTATCAAGGCATTGGGAACTTAACTGATACAGCTATAAAATCATCTTTGGCTACACGAGGGCAAGTCATTATTCATCAAAATGCTATTTGTGATACACGATATTCAAAATCGTGTGGTGGTGTATCAGAGAATAACGACTTTGTATGGAAAGAGAAACCAAAGCCATATCTGAGAGCTATATTAGATAGTTCAGAAATTGAAATACCCAACCTTCAATCAAATGAAGGATTTCGCAACTGGATTGAACAAGATTCGTCTTGTTATTGTAGTCCCAACACAATTCCTGAAAATGAACTTTATCGATATTTAGGGCATGTGGATAAATCTGGGTCATATTTTCGATGGAGCGTTTCTTATAATCAATCTGAATTATTGAAACTGATTAATCAAAAAACAAAATCATCTTTTGATTTTATTAAATCCATTTCTCCGTTAAAACGGGGATTGTCTGGCCGAATTATTAAAATTCAAATTGTAGGAAATATCAAAGGTGATGAATTTAAAATCACATTAGATTCAGAATATGAAATTAGACGTGTACTTCACCCAAACTTTATGTTTAGCTCTGCTTTCTATATCGAAGAATCAATAAATACTAATTCAAATATTAATACAATTACCTTTCATGGTGCAGGATGGGGACATGGTGTAGGTCTTTGTCAAATCGGTGCTCTAGGTATGGCATTAAACGATTACACAAGCACACAAATTTTAAAGCATTATTTTAAATCAACGGAGTTAAAACGAATCTATGACTGATACTATCTCACTTCACTGGATTGATTGGACAATAATTATTACTTATATCGCCTTTTCGTTAGGCGTTGGCATTTATTTTTCTAAGCGAGCGTCATCAAGCACAGAAGAATATTTTCTATCCGGACGTTCTTTACCGTGGTGGATTGTTGGTACATCCATGGTAGCAACAACTTTCGCAGCAGATACACCTTTGGCTATTACTGAATTTGTTCGTGGTCCAGGTATCTGGCAAAACTGGTTTTGGTGGAATATGGTCTTGGGATCTATTTTAAGCATATTTCTATTTTCTAGATTATGGCGTCGAGCAGAAGTGCTAACAGACAATGAATTGTTAGAAATTAGATATAGTGGAAAGCCTGCAGCATTTCTCCGTGCATTTAAAGCAAGCTATTTTGCTATTTTATATAATTTTATTGTCATGGGGTGGGTCATTAATGCCATGGCATCAATTATATCTGTCATGCTTAATATGGATAAATGGACAGCTGTTTGGATTTGTGTTGTTATTGCCTTAGTATATGCAATTTTATCGGGCTTTTGGGGCGTAGTGGTTACTGATCTAGTTCAATTCATGATTGCAATGTTTGGGTCGATTGCTTTAGCCATTATAGCCGTAAATGCTGTTGGTGGAATGGAACCCTTGCTTGCCAAACTCTCGTCCTTATTAGGAACGGATGCTGTTAATGAAAACACACTGAAATTTATACCACCAGCTCCAGATGCAGGCGTAACAACAAGCGTATTTTGGGAATCTCCTTTTTCAAAATTTATGATTTTTATTACAGTCATGTGGTGGAGTAATCATAGTACTGATGGAGGTGGATATATTATTCAACGAATGTCGTCAGCAAAAAATGAACGCCATGCATTACTTGCTACACTTTGGTTTAATATAGCTCATTATTCTCTCCGGGTTTGGCCTTGGATTATTGTAGCTGTTGTTTCAATCGTTCTATTTCCGATTATTCCTGAAGCTTATTCAGACTTAGGTGTAAAAGCAGGGTATCCGTTAGTGATGAATTCTCTTCTTGGTCCCGGAATGAAAGGTATTTTAATTGTTTCGTTCCTCGCCGCTTTTATGTCCACAATTGATACCCATCTGAATTGGGGATCATCCTATATGATTAATGATATTTATAAACGATTTTTCAAACCAAATGAATCTGAAAGACATTATGTATTCGTCGGAAAAATATTTACAGTTGTTTTGATGATTTTAGCTGCTTTTACTGCCATGAAAATGCAAAGTATCTCAAAAGCTTGGGAATTTATATTTTCCATGGGAGCGGGAATTGGACTTGTTCTAATTCTTCGTTGGTTTTGGTGGCGCATTAATGCTTGGAGTGAAATCACTGCTTTGGCAACATCTATTATTATTACAATTTCTTTAGAAATATTAGCTTGGAGCCAAACAATTGCAGCGGGAAAACCATATGAATTATTTGGATCATCTCCAGTTCTTTTTGGTATTTCATTACAAGTTCATCATAAACTAATGATCATTGTTCCATTGGCTATAATTGCTTGGGTAACTGCAACATTTTTAACCGAACCAGAATCGGAAGAAACATTAACAGCTTTTTATAAGCGTGTCCAACCAGGTGGGTGGTGGGCTCCTATTTCTCAAGGCTTTGAGCATACGATGCAACCCTTAACTCAGGGATTTTTTATCCAATGGATTGCAGGTGTATTAATGATTTACGGCTTAACTTTTGGAATTGGTAATTTAATTTTCCTTAATTACAGTTATGCGGTCATTTTATTTGGTGCAGCAGGAATTGGCTTTTATCTTATTTGGAATCGCAGTTTGTCTAAATTGGATTAACCTTAAAAAGACATGACAAAACCTAGACGAATATATTCTATTGATGTATTTCGTGGTATGACCATTTCCCTTATGATATTGGTGAATAATCCTGGGAGCTGGGCTCATGTATATGCGCCACTTCTTCATGCAAAATGGCATGGATGTACTCTCACCGATTTGGTGTTTCCATTTTTTCTTTTTATCGTGGGAGCTTCCATGCGCTTCGCATTTGTAAAGTGGCATTTTTATCCCTCCCCTAAATTTTATAAACATATTTTTTGGCGTGTATTTTCAATTTTCATTGCGGGTATCTTGTTAAACGCGTTTCCTTTTATTCGACAAGATTGGGATTGGTCTTCTTTTCGATTCTGGGGCGTTCTCCAACGAATCGCCATTGCCTATGGCATAAGTGCTCTGCTTATTATTCGCTATGATTTCAAACAACTGTTACCAATTCTCACAGGAATTCTTTTATTTTATTGGGGACTTCTTTGGGTAGGCGGAACAGGTGATGTTTTTAGTCTTGAAGGAAATTTAGTTCGAATAATTGACATTTGGATTTTTGGTGAAAAACATCTTTATGGCGGATTTGGCATTCCATTTGATCCAGAAGGATTACTAAGTGTAATTCCATCCGTGGGAACAGTTTTGATTGGCTATCTTATGGGCGGAATGTTGCATACGACAAAAAATTATACTGATTGTGCAAAGCGTATGGCTATCTTTGGAGCGGGTCTTATTGTCGTTGGGTGGATTTGGGGATTTATTTTCCCCATCAATAAACCAATTTGGACAAGCTCTTACGTCTTATTTACTGGCGGTATTGCAGCATTAATATTATCAGGGCTCACTTACCTTATTGATATCCGATTGTGGAAAAAACCATTTTGGATTTTTGAAGTTTTTGGCACTAATTCACTATTTCTTTTTATAGGAACTGGACTTTGGGCAAAAACAATTATTTATATTAAAAGAGATTTAGATGGAGAAATGATTAGCGCCTACTCATATTTATATAAAACCATATTTGTCCCTTTTGCCGGAGATTTAAATGGCTCACTCCTGTTTGCCCTTTCTCATGTTTTAGGATTTTGGCTACTACTCTATTGGCTATATCGAAAAAAGATTCAAATCAAATTATAAATATTTAAAAATTTTCAAGTTTAGAATGGTTGCTTTTTACTAAAATGATTTATTAAAATTGAACATTAAATTAAATAATAATAAAGGAGATAGCTTATGTCTAATAGACCCGATTTTAAATCCCAATATGAAAATTATATTGGTGGAGAATGGGTTGCCCCAGTCGATGGTGAATACTTTGAAAATAAATCACCCGTAGATGGGAGTGTAATTGCTAATGTACCAAAATCAAATAAAAACGATATTGATTTAGCAATTAAAGCAGCATGGAAAGCTGCAGCAACTTGGAATAAATCTTCTGCAACAGAACGAAGCACTTTGTTGAATAAAATTGCAGATAGAATTGAAGAGAATTTAGAAAAACTCGCATTAGTTGAAACTTGGGACAATGGTAAAGCCATTCGTGAAACCATGGCCGCTGATATCCCATTAACCATTGATCATTTCAGATATTTCGCGGGTGTCATCCGCGCTGAATCAGGTGAAGTATCTGATTTAGATGGGAATACTGTTTCAATGGAAATCCATGAACCACTGGGTGTAGTGGGACAAATTATCCCTTGGAATTTTCCGATTCTTATGGCTGCATGGAAGCTAGCTCCGGCTATAGCTGCTGGAAATTGTGTTGTATTAAAACCAGCTGAACAAACTCCTATTTCAATTTTATTTCTAATGGAAACCATTGCAGATATATTGCCACCCGGTGTGATTAATATAGTGAATGGATTTGGTCCAGAAGCTGGAAAACCATTAGCAACTCATCCTGATGTAAAGAAAATTGCATTCACAGGTGAAACAACTACTGGCCGTCTGATTATGCAATATGCATCGGAAAATATTATTCCATTTACTTTAGAATTAGGTGGAAAATCTCCAAATATATTCTTTGACAGTGTTATGGCGGAAGATGATAATTTCCTCGATAAAGCAATCGAAGGGCTTGTCTTATTTGCTTTTAACCAAGGTGAAGTTTGCACATGTCCATCAAGAGCATTAATTCAAGAAAATATCTACGATGCATTCATGGAACGTTGTTTAAAACGAATTGAAGCCATAACAATGGGTGATACACTTGATGGTGGAACAATGATGGGTGCTCAAGCTTCTAACGATCAATTTCAGAAAATACTGAATTATATTGATATCGGTAAACAAGAAGGTGCTGAACTTCTCATTGGTGGTGGTGCTTATGAAAATGAGACCTACCCTGATGGATTTTACGTTCAACCAACTGTATTTAAAGGCAATAATAAAATGCGAATTTTCCAAGAAGAAATTTTTGGGCCCGTATTAAGTGTTACAACCTTTAAAGATGAAGCCGAAGCATTGGAAATTGCTAATGATACGCTTTATGGATTGGGTGCAGGTGTATGGACTCGAGATATTCATCAAATGCAGTCTATGTCTCGTGGTATCGAAGCAGGTCGCGTTTGGTGTAATTGTTATCACGCTTATCCTGCCCATGCTTCATTCGGTGGTTATAAAAAATCGGGTATTGGCAGAGAAACACATAAAATGATGCTCGATCATTACCGTCATACAAAGAATGTTTTAACATCCTATGATAAAAATCCTTTAGGATTCTTTTAAACATACAAATGAAATGCGGGTAGTATAAAAGCTACCCGCATTTTAATAAATGTATATGGAACGTGTAAGTATAACCGATAAAGCTAAGGCTATCATTGACCAATTACGGGAAAAGCATGGAGATCTCATGTTTCATCAAAGTGGTGGGTGTTGTGACGGTTCCTCTCCTATGTGTTTCGAAAAGGGCGAATTTTTAGTAGGATCTAGAGATTTATGCCTTGGAACCATTCATGGATGTGACTTTTTTATGTCTGCAGATCAATTTGAATATTATAAATATTCCCATATTACAGTTGATATTACTGAAGGGCGTGGATCAAGCTTTTCACTCGAGATTCCATTAGGGTTAAGATTTATGACCGTGTCCAAAATATTAACAGAAAAAGAAAGTAATATGATGTTACCACCCCAATCTCAATAATAAATGAAAAAAGTATTTATCACAGGCGCATCATCCGGGATCGGAAAAGCATTGGCATTGGCCTATGCAAAACGTGGCTTCACCATCGGGCTCACCGCTCGTCGAGAAGAGATTCTACACGAAATTTCCAAAGAAGTAGAAGCATTAGGTGGAGCACCTTTCGTTTATCAATTAGACGTGAATGATGCAGAAAAATGTAAATCCGTTGCAAATCAATTTATGGCAGATGCTGAAGGAATCGATATTGTCATTGCCAATGCTGGAATTGGTGGCGATGATGGGTTATTTTCAGGAACGAGTGACCAAATCAATACCATTTTAAATACAGATATTTTGGGTGTGACCAATACACTTATGCCCTTTATCCCAACGCTAAAAGCGCAAAAAAGCGGTGCTATAGTTTGTATTAGTTCTGTTGCCAGTTTCATACCACTGCCCTTTCATGGTGGTTATGCAGGTGCAAAGATTGCCATTCGAATGATTTTTGATTCATGGCGTCCCACATTAGATAAGTACAATATTAAGACTGTTTCCATTTGCCCGGGATTTGTGGACACTCCCATTGTAAAAGGTCCTGCCCGGCGTTTTCCCATGAAATCCGCTGAAGATGCAGCCGAACGGTTTTTGGAAGTGATCGATCGGGGATATTCCACCTACATTTATCCCTGGCCATACCGGATATTGATTTTGATTGTCCGTCTCACACCGGAGCGATTTTACAATTGGCTGATTAAAAAAATGTTTGGGAAGCCAATCCAATAAATAATTATGGCATGGGTATTCGCCCAATTCCATTATAGGTCAAACTCCCAAAATATAAATAACCATTATGGGCTTCTACACTGGTAATCGGTGAATAGGATTTCGGAGATGGATCTTGCAAGTTAAAAACAACATTCCCTTTTTCGTTTACACCTATAACAAATCCATATCGTTCAGGAGCAGGTTGGAGAAATTCAGGTAAACGCATTACAACTTTCCGTAAAAAAGGTTTAGTAGCCAACTTTTCCAAAATTTCCTGTCTTCTAGATGGAAATGCGATCCAAAAAATACCATCTCCGCTAGATGAAATTCCATCAGGTATCCCCGGTAGATTATCCATGAATATTTCAGAATTACCCTTTTTATCTCCTGCTATCCAAATCTTGGTAATTTTATAGTCACCCGTCTCAACAACAAGTAAATATGATTGATCAGGACTGACAGCCACACCATTTGCAAAATACATATTATCCTTTATTGTTTTTGCTTTTTTTGTGTTCGGATTATAAGAAATGACTCGGCCATTAGGTCGATGCTCTAATAAGTCTTGCTTATAATTATGTTGATCAAATTTAATAGAAGCGTCAGAAAAATAAATCATTCCATCCTTCGCTATATCCACATCATCTGTGAATTTTAGTAATACGCCATCCACTTCTGTTACCAGTGTGGTTAAATCTCCGCTCGGAGATGCCGAGAGTAAACCTTTAAAGGAATCACAAATGATAAGATTTCCATCAGCATCAAAACCTAATCCCAAAGGTCTGCCCTTTGTATCAACAAATTCTTTACCGTTGGTCCCATCTGAATCATAACGAAATATTTTTCCACCTTCATAAGGCGCATAAATTCGTCCTTGAATATCTACACCAATATCTTCGGGACCAACTCCAATTCCTTTTCCAATAATTTGTGTTTTTGATAACAGTTTATTGTGTGCATATATGCCAACAATTCCAGGTGCTTTTTTTGGTGACCAAGCTACAGGATCAATCCCAGTAGGCCAGGTTAATAAATATAAAATAGTAATTCCAAATATTATTAGAATTGTCTTTCCAATCCATTTTAACATTTGTCTGTGTTTTTTGCCATGCCAATACAAGCGCTTGTTACACCGCCGTGATCATGCGATGTAAATGAAATATGAATATTACACCACCCCACTATCATATCAGGATGATGATTGGCTTCTTCTGCATATATGGCTAATTGATTAATGAAGTCAATACTATCCATATATGTTTTAAATGTAAATGTTTTTTGAATAGACTGGTTTTTCAATTTCCATCCATTCATTTTTGATAAACTTTTTCTTATTTCTGAATCAGGCAAGCTTGTCATGATGATTTGGAAAAAGATTGATTGATTTTTTTCAATTCAACTCTAACCCAGGTCACAGCTATAATAAATGCAATTCCGGTAGAAATCATCATAGCATACCAATTCCACTCAACCGGCTTATCTAAAACAAAACTAAAATAGAGTGCTAAAGGTGCACTAACACCTAAAACCCGAACTGTCGTAATAATTAAAACCGGTATACCTTTCCCTAAACCTTGCATAACACGCCCTGATGTAATTGCAATAGCTACAAATGGATATATAAAGCACATAAGCCTTAAAAATCCAACAGCAACTCCTATAATTTCTTGATCTTGAGTAAACCATGAAGCAAAGGTTTCTGCAAAAATATAAACAAAAGTAGATGAAATAAGTGTAATCATAAATGCACGAGAAATTCCATATTTCACAATGGCATTTAATTGCTCAATATTCTTTCCACCATAAAACATGCCTACTAAGGTTGTCATTGAACCTGCGATTGCAAATATTGGAAGAAAAATGAGCATATCCAACCGTCCAGCAACCTGGTAAGCAGCAACTGTTTGTGGTGAATAATTAATCAAAATTTTATTGAATACACCTTGGCCAACTGCCATAATTATCATAGACATGGATGCCGGTAAACCAACTTTAATAATATCCCAGAGTATCTCTTTTGACGGCGTAAAGTCTTTTAATTTAAATGTGATATAAGCATGTTTTTTTACAAAAAGCATATAAACAAAAACTATAAAAACAATTCCTTGAGAAATCACGGTTGCCATGGCAGCCCCCTTTACTCCCATCCCAAAACCCACTCCACCATAATTTTCTAAATCAAATATAAATAATGGGTCTAAAATAATGTTCAAAATTGTTCCAAGGCCCGCAACCATCATAGGGAATTTCATATCACCTTCCCCAGCCAAAATTGAACGAAAAAACCCTGAAAAGACCATAAATGGCAACCCTATAATTATTATATAGAGATAATCCCATGCTAACGTTAAAATCTCTCCTTCGGCACCAAATGAAGCTAATAATTTATTTCCGAATAATAATCCTGCAATTGTGAAAACAGCTGCGATAACAGCTGCCATTGCTAAGGCATGCTCAGCACTATTATCAGCGTGAGTCTTTTTATCTTCTCCTATAAACCGGGCAATAGATGCTGTAACTCCAGCACCCAACCCCATGGTAAGACCTAGCATTAAAAAAAAGACGGGCATATTAAAAGCAACGCCTGCAATAGCATTGCCACCCAATCTCCCGATAAACATCATATCTACAATATTATAAAATGTATGAATCCCCATACCAAACATAATAGGAATTGCAAGTGTCCAAAGCGATTTTGATGGATTAACTAAAAATGATTCAAGACGGGATTTTGATTTAGATGTAATTTCCATAAGCACAGAATTTACAGGGAGATTTACAAGACTCTTAGTACGAAGAGTACTCTTTTACAGAAAACTATAAAAATTGATATTTAAGTCCATCACTTATTTAAGAAGAATACATTTCATTTATAAAATGCTGATAATGGGCTATGACAACTTTACGCTTCACTTTTAAAGTTGGGGTAACTTCATCTTTATCTTGGTCTAATTCTTCTTCTAGGATATGAAATTTCTTAATTGTTTGATAACTAGACAGTCCTTTATTTAATGAAGAAATTTCATGGTGAATTAAATCAATAACTTCTTGTTTCTTAGTTAAATCACCCAAATCTTGATATAATATTTTTTTATCACGAGCAAATTTAGCAATCTCATCTTCGTCTAAAGTAACAAGCATTGTTAAATAGGGTTTTCGATCGCCATAAACCATTGTTTGGGAAATAAATGAACTGGTTTTCATCAAATTTTCTATATTTTGGGGTGCAACATTTTTCCCACCTGCTGTAATAATTAAATCTTTTTTTCGATCGGTAATAAATAAATAGCCATCTTCATCAATATGACCTACATCGCCCGTATGAAGCCATTCGATACCATCTTGATCTTTAATCAGTAATTCCTGAGTCGCATCTTCATTCCTATAATATCCTACTATATTCTGTGCCCCACGCGTACAAATTTCACCATCAGCAGCAATGCGAACTTCTGTATCAAGATAAATTTCTCCGACAGATCCAATTTTGGCCCTTCCCATCCTATTTGCTGATATCAATCCGGTTGTTTCGGTCATTCCATAAACTTCATAAATATCCAATCCAACCCAATGAAAGAAATGAATTATATTTGGAGAAATAGGCGCTGCACCAGAAATCATGAATCGAATTTTTCCACCAAATATATCATGGATTTTTTGAAATATAAAAAAATGTGCCATATAATGTTTAGCTTTCAATAAGAAGGATGGTTTTTCACCATCATTTATCTTTGTTTTATATATTTTACCTATATTTAATGCCCAATTAAAAATTGTTTTCTGTAACCAAGTTGCATCCTTTACTCCTGAATTGATTCGTGCATAAAATTTTTCAAATACACGAGGTGTACCAAACATAACAGTTGGACCAGTTTGCTTAAGATTTTCAGGCATGTCTTCTAGCGATTCTGCAAATATTGTAATATTCCCAGAACATAATTTCATAAAATGTCCTAAATCTCGTTCTGCAATATGCGATAAAGGTAAATAAGCAATAATAGAATCTTTTTCTGAAATACCATAAATTTGGGGTAAATGCTTTACCACAGCTAAAACATTATCACTATTAATCATCCCCGCTTTTGGGTGCCCAGTTGTACCGGACGTATAAATAAAACTAATTAAATCCTTAGGGTTTCCTTCTTGAATTCTTTTTTCTAATTCATCGGGATTCTTTAAACCATAAGATTTTCCGTTTTCACGAAAAGATTTTAGCGATATTACATTTTCAATTTTTGTTGGGAAGTATTTTTCAAATATAACGAGTTGATTAATAGATGGTAAATCTTTCCATATTCCTAATATTTTATCTAATTGCTCTTGATCTTCACCAAAAACAAATTTGGATTGACTATGATCAACAATGTATTTGACTTGGTCATCCGTATTAGAAGGATATACAGGTGCTGTAACAGCTCCAATTGACATTATGGCAAGATCAACAACTACCCATTCAAACCGTGTTAGACTTATAACCGATACTTTATCTCCTTTTTGTATTCCAGCATCTAATAACGCATTTGCAATGTCTTTGACATATTCACCATATTCGCCCCATGTTTTTGATTCCCATAGGCCTTTCTGTTTATGCCATATTGAAATATCGTCGGTATGATTTTCCACATGATACCAAAATACTTTTGGTACGGTGTTATAGATTGCAAGATCCATCATCCACCACTCCATAGTTTGGATCGGCGAATATATTTTCCTTCACCCAGATATTGCTCTCGTACTTTTTCTTCATCCAAAAGTTCTTCATAGGTTCCACTTAAAAATATTTTTCCAGTGGTAAGTACATATCCATAATCGGCAATAGATAAAGCACGATTTACATTTTGTTCTACAAGTAAAATAGTTACCCCTGATTGATGTAATTCTTTAATAATAGCAAAGATTTCTTGGACCAATAAGGGTGAAAGTCCTAGGGAAGGTTCATCTAACAATAATAGCTTTGGTTTTATCATGAGAGCTCTAGAAATGGACAACATTTGTTGCTCTCCACCGCTCAAATTCCCAGCTTTTTGATTTTTTCTTTTTTCAAGAATTGGAAAATGCTTAAATGCTTCTTCCATACGTTCAAATAAAAGTTCCTTTTCTTTTAATAAAAAACCTCCCATTTTCAAATTTTCTTCTACGGTAAGTTCTGGAAAAATTCTACGCCATTCGGGCACATGACCAATTCCCATCGCAACAATTTCTTCTGGATCTTTTCGATCAATTCGTTTCCCTTCAAAATGAATTGTTCCATGTTCAGGTTCAACCAGCCCACTAATTGTTTTTAAAATTGTAGATTTCCCTGCACCGTTAGCACCAAGGATTGTTACGAGTTGTCCTTCTTTTACTTCCAATGAAACACCATGAAGTGCTTTTATTTTTCCATAATAAGTTTCAATTCCGACTAGCTTAAGCATCTCCAGATTCTCCAAGAAATGCTTTTATAACATCCGGATGGTTTTTTACTTCTTCTGGAGAACCCATGGCTAATATATTACCGGAATCTAGAGCACAAACCCTGTCCGAGATGCTCATGACTAAACTCATGTCGTGCTCCACAACAAGAACTGTAATTCCTAATTCATCTCTAATTTCAGAAATAATTTTTGCTATTTCCTGAGTCTCTTGATCATTCATTCCCGCTGCGGGTTCATCCATAAGTATTAACTTTGGTTTACCAACCAAAGCACGGGCAATTTCAGTTAACTTTTGAATACCATAGGGTTGCCCTGCCATATACTTTTGTTCATAATTAATAATACCCAAGAAATCTAAAATTTCTAACCCCATAGCTTCTTCCACATTTCTTTGGCTTCTCGTCAACCACCTTTTAACGGTTGATTTTGAATCAAGGCGGTGATGAGCTCCTAATAAAATATTATCTAAAATTGTCATATAAGGAATATTTTGAATATTCTGAAATGTACGAGCTATCCCACATTTAATAATTTGATGAGGTTGTTTAGTTAACAAATCATGACCATTAAAATCAATAGCCCCTTTTTGAGGTTTATTGAACCCATTGATACAATTAAATAGAGTTGATTTTCCTGAACCATTTGAACCAATGAGAGAGAATATTTCGCCCTCACTTACCGTTAATGAAACGTTATTCAGTGCAACCACACCAGAAAATTGCATTCTAAGATTATCTATTTGAAGATTTACCATATAAAACAGAGGCCTCGGTTTCCCGAGGCCTATTAACTAATTAAAATTTATTATTCAATCCAATCAGAAATAACGTTTTGAACACCATCCGTTACTTGAACCAAAATTACAGATTCAGTTCCAGCATGATCGTTTTGGTTATATGTAATAGGTGGAAATGCTCCGCCATCCCAATTCTTAAAAGTTTCTAAAGCATTTACAAGACGTGTACGAGTTGGGAACTTTCCGGTACGCTCTAATCCTTCAACTAAGACTTGTGCAGTAATAAACCCATAAAAATGATACATTCCTTTCATTTTAGCCGGAATACCTGCCTTTTCACACAATTCATTATAAAGTAATGCTGAAGGTGCATCTGAATTCCATAAACTTGCAAAATTAACAGAAGTAAATCCTTCGCCAGCAGAACCTGCTGCTAGAGATATCCGATGATCCATAGTTGGACTTGTACCATAAAAATTAGGAGCGTATCCCATTGCAACGGCTGTTTTCATCACAATGATTGGTTCCTTCACAATACCAGCAATAATAACATCAGTTACTCCACCTTTCATAAGATTTGCAACTTGACCAGCAAAATCAGTTGCTCCTCGTTGGTAGGCTTCCCTTTGAACAGAAATACCTGCTTTTTCTTCTGCTATAGCTGTCCCTTTTAAAACATTTTCACCATAATCATCATCTTGGTAGATTATACCAATCTTTGCATTTGCATTTTTTGACAGAATATTATCTACTAAAATTCTAGTTTGTTTATCATATCCTGTATCTGTATGAAAAATTAAATCAGCAGCTTGGCGTGACATATCTGACATAGATCCCGATTGAGTAGCTGGAGCAATCAAAGGGACGCCTGATTCAGCTAAAATGGGACGTAATGCTTCACAAGGCGAAGTACCAATAACATGATAAAGACAAAATACTTGATCTTTTTCAATCAATTTTTTTGCCGCAGCAACTGCTTTTTGTGGATTATAACTATGGTCTTCAACAATCATTTTTATTTGACGACCATGAACGCCACCGTTCTCATTAACATAATCAAAATATAAATTTGATCCCGAAGGTAACAGTGCGCCGAGTTCTTTCATCGGGCCACTCAAATCTTGAATATTCCCAATTAAAATCGTGTCTTCTGTAATTCCAGGCGACGATGTACCTTTACCGCACCCATTTACCAATAGTCCTATTACAATAAAAATTCCTATTATTTTTTTCATTGTTGTCTCCTTTTTGTTATTGATCCCTTATTCGTTATTTAAATAAGCCTTTTCTTTGGATTAAATGGAAATAGCTTCCAATATATTTTCATTTTCAACCACATTCCATACAATCCTGTGGGGTGAAATATAATAAATAAAAACATGATTAATCCGAATAGAAGTGATTGAATATCTCCACTTTCAATATTAAACATTCCTTGAATAACTTCTTTTAATTGTGGTACAAAAAGAAAGTCCAATAGCACAATGAATAGTGTGCCCAAGACTGCACCATAAATTGAACTTGCACCACCAACTAATACCATGATAATAAAATATATTGATAATAAAATATCAAAGTGATCTGTAGAAATAAAATGGCTTGTGTGAGCAAATAGTACACCAGCAACTCCAGCAAATAAACCAGATATAAAAAAGACTAACATTTTATATTTTGCTAAATGAACACCTGTTGCTTCCGCAGCTTGTTCAGAATCACGAATTGCCATTAATGCTCTTCCAATTTTGGATTTACCAATTCGCCGTCCAGCAATAACAGCAATAATTGCACAAGTAAAAATGAGATAATAATTATCCCAATCAGAATTAAAAGAGAATCCCAATATTACTGGGTGAGAGACCTCTAATCCACCAGCACCCTGAGTCCAAACTCTGAATGCAATAATGAGTCGTTTTACGATAAAGCCAAACCCCATGGTTGTAAGTCCCAAATACATTCCTGTAATTCGTAAAGCTGGAAATCCAATTAATAATCCAAAAAGTCCAACAATCAATGGCGAAATAAAGAGTGAAAGAATAAAAGGGATGCCCACCTGATCAACCAATATAGCTGATGTATATGCGCCAATAGCTAGAAAAGCTGAATGGCCTAGAGAAATCAGGCCTGTATATCCACTTAATAAATCAAGTCCAACAGTTAAAATGATATAAATACCCGCCATATTTAATACAAATAAATAATACTTATAACTAAAAGTCATTCCTTTTAACATAAATGGTAATAAAAAGATGGCCACAATTAGCACTGGAATCCAAGTCAGGCTCACATCTTCATAACGCCGTTTCATTAAACTTTTTTCACTTTGGCTTCACCAAATAATCCATCTGGTTTAACCATCAAAACTGCAATTAATACAATCCAAACAATAATATCATTCATTTCCTTAATCCACTCAAAATGAAATGATAATGTTCCCATACTAATAGTTTCAATCACCCCCATAATGATTCCACCTGCTATTGCTCCTGTGATAGATCCAAACCCACCTAAAACTGCCGCAGGAAATGCCTTTAATCCCAAAAATCCCATAGATGTATCGAGTAATGACATTCTCGGCGCAAGGAGAATTCCACTGATGGTTGCTACAATGGCCGAAAAAATCCAGACTAACCCGTAAACACGCTTTACGGGAATACCCATTAACTGCGCTGCTACAGAATCCTCTGATGTGGCCTGCATGGCAACACCCCACTTCGTTTGATTGAAAAAATAATAAAATAATATAACCAAAATAATTGCACTAAAAATAATAGATAAATCCAATACTGATATAACAATTCCGCCAACAGATAATATTTTATTCCCAAATGGAGAATAGGGAACTAAGCTCAAAGGTCCTGCAATCATTCCCACAAGAGCACGGAGAATTATCGATAAACTAATTGTTGCCATAATTACTGAAAAAATAGGTTCATCTTTTAAAGGTCGATTAATTACCCAATCCAATATCCATCCAAATGCCACGGCAAAAATGATACTAGATCCAAAGGCTAATAAGTAAATACCAATTGTAGGTTCACCCTGATTCGATAAAAAAGTGGTTACAAAGAAAAAATTAACATAAGCACCTACCATCATTAATTCACCTTGTGCAAAGTTCACAACTTCTGTGGCTTTAATGATGAGTGTGAAACCTAAAGCAATAAGTGCATAAATACAGCCCAGGGCAATCCCACTAACCGTTTCTTGTAATAATCCTGTTAATAGTTCTGTCATATAATTATAAAAGGTTAAATAAAATAGGTTTTATAAAATGGTTATAATATAAACTCTTTTGTAACACTTAATAAATTACTGCAAAAACATAAAATATACGTTATTAATAATAGAAATATTTTGGCATAGATAACACCAAAAAATCAACTTATCAATTTACTTTTATATAAAAAAACAATTTAATTCTACCAAACAAAACTATATTGTTAATGAAATTGAATAACGGTTAATAAAGTTTTTTTATCTGAACTAATGGACCTGGGCAAGTTTTTTCATGACAAACTTGACAAGTATTAACCACAGTTTGAAAAGTTTCTAAACTCGGATTATTATCAAAATACTTAGCGTTATTAATTAATACATCCGCCATGGGCGCAAACCAATCTGATTTAAAACTTGTATCTGTAAATTTATTATGATTAAATGATGTAAACCTTAGCGGGATAATTTCAGATTGATTTAAAGATAATTTTGTTTTGATCATCGCATCTGTCATATTTCGCATAGCAACAGCCATTTCACTCCGCTCATTTGGAAATCGTTTTGGATCTTGATTTCCACAAGAGATAATTGCTATTAAATAGAAGAAGAAAAAACAGTTTCTAACATAATTCATTTTTTTATCAAGACACCATCAGCAATAAAATTGAGAGAAAAGATTGGTTCCTTAATCTTATTAATTTCATCCTGAGATTTACCGGCATCTTCGGCATAATGGCGTAAAACATCAACCGTTAAAGTATCCATAAATGCATTGCCTTTAAAAATTACTTCTTTGTTTTCTTGACTCGTTTTTGGTACAAAATAACTGTAATCCTTAAATCTAACTAAAAGAGTATCGCCGCCATCCATTTTCACCTTCATCCAGCAACCTTTTTTTGAACAAGTTTCAACAATCTCCCCATTTAAAGAAATTCCTTTTCCAGATTCTGAATTCAACTGTATTTCACTCAATACAGATAAATAGCTATGAGATATGTCAGATGAAATTTTTTCACCAAAAGCATCATAGGAATTTCCACCGCAAGAGATCAACAAGAGTAGAGATATTATTGCATAATTAAATTTCATAAACAATCCTTTTTTATATTGTTATTTTTCTGCAACTGCAGTTTTAACTTGCTCACGAAAACCCTGAAGGAGCAGCACAATTAGATGGACTTGCTTTTGCATTTCCATTGGTGGAAATTGAAGGTGCGCTTAGCATTCGCTTTGATTTATTATTTTTACAATTCGGGCATTTTATTTCAGCATCTAAGACTTGATGTGATGACACCAATTCTTCAAATGTTGCATCACAGATTTGGCAATGATAGTCGAACATTGGCATAAGATTTACTCTTCTTCCTTAATTTCTATTGATTCTAGTTTCTCTTGATTCTTTTCCTCAGACTGAGGATAGGGAACCTGTCATGTCGGAATCCCCATTTTAGGAAGAATAATTCGATTTATTAAAAACCAGGCAGCAATGATAATTATAGTTAATAGATAATCACTCATACCGCATCGATAGCTGTTTTCAGCCAACTATTAACTTGATTTGCCAATTCATCCAAATCATCTCTACCAGTCACTGATAACATTTCTTTAGCATTAATTGCCGAAAGTGTTGTCGATTTATCATCATTCTCCCACAATGTCACATTGCAAGGTAGTAATAATCCAATTTCTAATTCTTCTGATAATGCACGATATGCAGTAGGAGGATGGCAAGCGCCTAAAATTTTATATCGACGAAAATCTTCATTTAATTTTTCCTTAAACGCCTCATTTACGTTTATCTCTGTTAAAACACCAAATCCTTGTTCTTTTAAAGTTTCTCTTACTCTAGAATCCACTTCATCGAAGGGGATATCTAATCTACGTTGATACCCATATTTCATTTAACACTCCTATTTTGTTTTGTTGGCCATGCGAGAATTACTCCCATCATTGCACCGTATAATGTACTATTAATAGGTGAACCTGTTATTCCACATCCTTGATTGCACCCAATGAATTTGTAATATAAAAACCCTAATATTCCACCTGCCAATACTTTCGCAATTCTAATAATCATTTTTTATGTACCGGCCCCTTCCACTGATTCATTCCACCTAACAAATTTATCGCATCAAATCCTGCATTATTTAATAAGGTAGTTGCTTTTCCTGAACGATTACCACTCCGACAATAAAGGATAATTGTTTTATCTTTATATTTTTCAATTTCATTTAATCTTGATGCTAATTCATGTACTGGAATCAAGTCTGTATTTGGAATTCTAATTGCATTATGCTCTTTTTGAGTTCTTACATCGAGAAACACATAGTTTGAATTTGAAATTAATTTTACACCTTCACCTGAAGTAATTGCAGGAACGCCAGCTTTATCTTTCGTTTGATTCCAAGCAACAAACCCTAAAATTATTGCTACAACACCTATGGAAAATAATTTCATTCTACCTCTTAATTTTTAATGATTTATAAAGTCGAAATTCAACTTCTGACGGAAGTTCTTTAACTTGATTCACTTTTTTCATGAGTTGAATTGTTTGTTTTACGCTATTGATATAAATATAACAATCTGGGCAGCCATTCATATGATCTGCTACCTCATCTAAAATAGTTTTATCACTATTTTCACCCAAATATTCATGGACTAATTTAATGATTCTATCTGAATCTTTATGGTGTGTTTTACTCATGAAACAGCTTCCACACAATGAAGGTTTGTTGCCAATTTATCTCGGATAAAAAGACGTGCGCGCATTAACCTTACTTTTACATTTGATTTCGAAATTCCCAAAGATTTAGCTGCAGACTCCACTGAATATCCTTCTAAATCACGAAGGATAAATACCAATCTAAAATGAGTCGGTAATTCTGCTAGCGAGCGTTCTAAACAAGCCTTGATTGATTCATCTTTCCATCGCTTTTCAAGATCGGTCGGCCAAGATTTAATCTGACTTCCCTTCAAAGGTTCATAGTCTAAGGCATCAAGTTCTAAGGTGTTACCTAACTTTTTATTTTCACGAATTTTACCTAAAGCAACGTTTGTAGCAACACGATAAAGCCAAGTTGAAAGAGAAGATTTCCCCTCAAATGATTGGATTTTTTTTATCATAATTAGAAATGTTTCTTGAAGGACATCTTCTGCTTCTGCTTTATTTTGTAGAATTTTTAATCCAGTGTTATAAACATTTGTACTATGCTCATGAATCAAATTACTTAATGCTGACTGATCACCTTCTTTTGCTTTCTCAATCAAGGCTTTTTCATTTATTTCCAAAGATTATCCTGAAATATAATAATTTAGTTTTGCTTCTAATTGGTGCTTAGGTGCCAAACCTACAATTCTATCAACTTCTTTCCCATCTTTGTATAATATTAAAGTTGGTATTCCTGAAACACCTAATTCTGCAGGTTTTTGGTTTTCATCAGCATTCAATTTTCCGATTTTAGCTTTTCCTGAATACTCAGTCGCTAACTCTTCAATTACTGGACCAATCACTTTACAAGGTCCACACCACGGTGCCCATACATCTACAAGGGTAATTCCTTCATGTTGACTTACTTCTTCTTTCCAATTGTTATCATTAAATGTTGTTATATTATTATTCATTTTATTAATTCCTTTTCTCTTTAGATGAGAAAAATAAAAATAAGTTACACTTTTTTATCCTGGATTATTCGCCACAAAATACACAAAAAACACAAAAGGCTGATAACAAAGGAGATACAATGAATGATGTATCCATACTTTGTAATTTTATTTTTGTCAACATTTTATCTTTTTTCTTCGTGAAACTTGGCGACCTTCGTGACTGATGAATTAATGAGGTTATATAGGCCAAAAAATAGGTAAAAAATAGACTGCAGTTCCCCAAAATATTAATGCTAATGGAAATCCAACACGTATGTAATCACTAAATTTATATCCTCCTGGGCCATAAACCATAAGATTGGTTTGATACCCAACTGGTGTAATAAAAGATGCTGAAGCCGCAAATGCCACAGCAAATATAAACGCTCTTGGCTCAAATCCCATTTGTTGAGTTACAGCTAATGCAATTGGTGTCATTATAATCGCGGTAGCAGCATTGGACGACATTTCTGTCAATATCATTGTAATTAAATAGATCAAAGCCAAAAGAGCATGAGCCTGCCATTCTCTCGGCGCCATTCGTGCAATCGATGAAATAAAACCACCTAACCATTCTGCTGCTCCAGAAGATTCAATAACTATTCCAACCGGAATTAATGCTGCAATAAGAACAATCACTTGCCAATGAATTGACTGGTAACCTTCTTGGGGAGTAAGTACACCTAAAGCTAATAAAACTACTACACCAAACATGGCTGTTTTTAATATGGGCATTGTACCTGTGGCAGCAAGTCCAACTACACCAATTATCACCACAATAGACATCCACCAAAATTTTTGTTTCCTTAGTTCTGCCTTCACTTCACCCAATACAATAAAATCGCCACCTTTTGATAGTTCACTCACTTTATTTGAAGGCCCATATACTAAAAATGTGTCAAATGCCTGAAGGACTACGTGGGCAATTTTTTTTCGAAAAATTGTTCCTTCTCGACGGATCGCTAAAATAAATGCACCATATCGTCTTCGAAAATTTGATGACATTAAACTATGGCCCACCAAATCAGATTTTTCGGTTAATAAACACTCGACTAATAAGTTATCATCTTTTTCTAATTCTTGTTGAGTAAGTTTTTCATCCGTGAGTAATGTAACTTTTTCGATTTCTTTCATTACAAGAAAATTTTCAAGTGTTCCCCGAACAAACAAAACATCTCCTACCTCTAAAGTCGTTTGACGAATATTGGTAGTAATCATTTTTTTACCACGAAGAATATCCAAAACCATCACATCATAATTTTTATTAATTCCACGACCAAAACATGTGTCTCCAACCAATGGTGACTCATCCGTTACCCTCATTTCAGTAAGATATCCACCCAGATGATAACTCTTAGTTAAACTAGATGTCACTGTTCTAGATGGTAATAATTTTGGTGCAACAAATAAAATATAAAGTAATCCGATAGACATCAGAATGATACCATATTTTGTAAATTCAAACATACCCATGGGTTCTACAGCAGGATCCAATGAATATATAGAATTCACCAATAAATTTGTGGACGTTCCAACTAATGTCAATGTTCCGCCTAAAATTGCAGCATAGCTTAAGGGGATCAACATTTTAGAAGGACTCATTTTATATTTATGAGATAAACGAATAGTAACAGGCATAAAAATAGCAACAATGGCTGTATTATTTACCACGGCAGATGCTAAGCCTATTGTAAATAAATATACGGCTCTACCCATGAATCTTGATCGATCAGCAATTTTATTAATTCGAATAACTAGATACTCTAAAATTCCTGTTTTTTGAAGAGCATGACTTAAAATAAATAAGAAGGCGATAGTGAGTACAGCTGGATTAGAAAAACCAGAAATAGCCTGTTCTGGCGTCAAATATCCAAACAAAAATAGAATAGAAAGGAGAATCATGGCTGTGATGTCGATTGAAAAAATCTCTGTTAGAAACAAGATAAATCCTACGGCAAGTAAACCAATTACAATTGCGATATCAGGTGTCATAGAAGCAAATTTAATTCAAGAGTGTTAAAAGAACAATCCTTGGATGATGTTAACTAAATGGATGATCATTATTAAAAGATGACGGAGTTTTTGATTTTGTTAAAGTTTTTTTACGAATTTTGCAATTATCATTTCCTCTGATAATTGCATCCACAATCGTATTAACGATTGAATCTTGTCGAGTATTATTGAGAACTGCCATAATAAAAATTGGGTACACTGCATCCGGAATTACTTTTTCCCATACGTAAAAAAGATGAGTTTCATCTAAAAATTTATCCACATCGGGTTCCACACTTAGATGGGAAGATACTTCATCCATTAAATTTAGGAATGCTTGTTTTAATTTTATATTATTTAATGATGATAATTGTTGCATCACTCTAGGACAGATTTTTCATCTACTTCATCTATTTGAGAATTTGAAATATATTTATCAGCATAGGTTCTATAAATACCTGATTTAACAAAAATTTCAAATAAATCTACGTCAATATGATAATCATTTTTCATATAACCCATTATTCGCATGGCTGATGATAATTTTTTCCCATCTTTATAAGGACGATCTGCAGCAGTCAATGCTTCATAAATATCTGCAATTGCCATCATTTTTGCTTGAACAGACATTTGATTCGATTTTAATCCCTTGGGATATCCTGTTCCATCCATTTTTTCATGATGCCCTCCCGCAAATTCAGGAACGTTTTTCAAATGTTTAGGATAAGGTAATTGTTCTAGCATATCAATTGTAATAACAATATGATCATTTATGATATCTCTTTCTTCCGGGAGTAAAGTCCCTTTGGGAATATTCAAATTTCGAACTTCTTCGTCTGAAAGAAAATTTTGGTCTTTCCCACATAAATTCACTTTCTGGCTTCCGATAGACTTAATCCTTTCTTGAAACGCTGATATCATGAATTCTCCACCGATATTACAGGTTTCGATAAATTTCATATTTTCATCTATTTGTCGAATAGTTTGATTGTATTCTTCGTCGAACTTATCAGATGCATGACCGGTAAGCTGTCGTTTTAAAAAAGCAATTTCAGCATCACGTTTTAACAATTCCATTCGAGTTTTAATTAATTCTATTCTATCAAATATGGTTTCCAATTTGGTACTTTTATCTACCACATGAGGCGGTGTGGCAACTTTACCACAATCATGAAGCCAAGCAGAAATATAAAGTTCATATCTTTCATCATCACTCATTGAAAAATCTTTATATGGACCATCTTGCATATCAGCAACTGCATCTGCCAACATCATTGTTATGATTGGAACACGTTCACAATGTCCACCTGTATATTCTGATTTTTTATCAATAGCTGTAGCAATTAATTTAATAAATGCTTCAAAAAGCTTCTTCAATTCCGAAACCAATCGCTTATTTGTTAATGCTACTGCACCTTGAGAAGCTAAAGATTCAATCTGCTCCTGCATTTCTATATTAAAGGAGATCACTTCATCACGATCATTCCTCGCATTAATGAGTTGCATAACGCCTATAATCTCATTTTCATGATTTTTCAATGGAACCGTCAGAAAAGATTTGGAATGGTATCCCGATTTTTTATCAAAATTCTTTGTACCTTCAAAATCAAAACCATCTTCTTCATAAGCATCTTTTATATTAACAGTCTTTCCAGTTAAAGCGACATAAGCAGATACGTTTTTTTCATTAGGTGAATTATCATCATTAAATAATTTCACAGGATAATAGGGAATTTCGATGCCAGTAGTTCCCCCCATAGCTGTATTCATGGTATCATTGCACATGATTTCAAAAGTTAAATTCCCTTTCTTATTTTTAGAATAGAGTGTCCGTCCATCTGCCCTAGTAATTGCTTTTGCTTCTTCCAATATCATTTCAAATAAACGGTCTGTATTCTTTTCGGTGGATAGAGCCATTCCGATTTCACTCAAACGGTGAAGCCGGTCTTCTAAAAATTTGATTCTATTTAATGCATCCATGTTTTTATTCTCTGCTATCGAAATTTAACTGATAAAATTAAACTAAATATATGAGGCATAATGGGATATTTATTTTATATAACTCTCCATTAATTTCTAGTATGGAAACAGGACTTCAAACGCGAATTAGCGAAACAATTGTTCAAGCTAAAAATAATTCACTCAGAGCTGATGAATTAATGATATTAGTTCACGATTGCATTGAACAAACTCCCGATCGTGAAACTATTCATTATTTTCTTGATTTAGCACATTTCCAAGAAGTAGCCGAAACAATAACAACGGCCAAATTAACAGAAGAATGGTTAAGCAAAATCGTTCAGCTTATTGAGCAATCCCAGTTTCATTTAGGATATTTAATTGAGCAACGTGCAAAACGTTATAGAGATAAAACTGTATTTAACTTAATCCATGGGGATGATTTAACATCCATTTCTTATAAGGAACTTTGGTTAAAAATACAATTTACTGCAAAAGCACTTTCCGTTTTAAAACAATCCGATGAGTCACTTGTCATTGGTTTATTAACTCACAATCAGCTTAAAGGCGCTTATGTTGATTTGGCTTGCCTTTCTTTTGGAATACGAATAATTCCGATACCTTTGAATTCCACAACGGAACATCTTTCATTTATTTTAAATCAATCTGAAGTAACTCATCTATTCGTAGGAGGAAAAACTGCCACTCGACTTTGGAATGAAGTTCATACTAATCATAACATTTCAGTAATTGGATTGAATGATTCAGATATGATACAAGGAACAGTACATGATTGGAATACCTTTTTTGATAATCGAGATCGTGCAAAACAGTTTGATGTTGATCAACAAAGATCATTTGTTTCTATGAATCAAATTCAAACAATTATGTACACATCCGGTACAACCGCTACTCCAAAAGGGATTACTTTTACCCAGAGCCAGATAATGAGTAAACGATTTGCACGTGCATTGGCTCTTCCTGAAATTGGACAAAATGATGTATTCTTATGTTATCTTCCCCTTTTTCATACTTTCGGTCGATATTTTGAAATGATGGGGAGTCTCTTTTGGGGAGCTACTTATACTTTTGCTGAATCACCTGCATTTAATTCCCTCTTGAAAGATTTTCCTATCGTAAAACCATCAATTTTTATTAGCATTCCCAAAAGATGGGTTCAACTTTATGACATGTTAGCAGAACAATTAAATTTGGATTCTGATCCACCTAGTTTTATCAAGGAAAAAATAAAATACATTACGGGAGGAAAACTGAAATGGGGATTGTCAGCTGCAGGATATTTAGACCCTGATATATTTAAATTTTTCCAATCCCATGAAATAAATGTATTGAGCGGCTATGGAATGACCGAAGCAACTGGTGGAATCACCATGACGCCTCCAAATGAATATGTAATTGATTCTGTTGGAAAAGCACTTCCTGGAATATCTCTAAAAATTGAAAATGATGGTGAATTATGCCTGAAAGGGTCTTATGTAACAGATGGATATTATAAAGAAAATGATTCTGATTCATTTATAGATGGATGGTTTCATACTGGCGATATTTTTAAAGAAAAAAACCATCATTATTATATTGTTGATCGGAAAAAAGATATTTATAAAAACAGCCGCGGACAAACGATTGCGCCCCAAAAAATCGAAAATCTTTTTCAAGACTTCGATTCAATAAAATCGATTTTTCTGGTGGGTGATGGTCGTGAATTCAATACCGTCTTGATTTATCCTGATAAGGAAAATTCTTCAATTAATTTAAAAAATGTAGATAAACAAGCCATTCGAGATTTATATAGTTCCATGGTTTTATCTGTAAACAGTTTTCTCTCTCCATTTGAACGAATTGTAAATTTTGTTCTTATTCATAGAGATTTCTCTGCTGACAAAGGAGAATTGACACCGAAAAAAACATTTAATCGAAAAAATATTCTCAAAAATTTTGCAGATATCATTGAGCCACTCTATGAAAAAAATTATGTATCTCTTCATGCCGGAGCAAAAGAGATTCGAATTCCCAATTGGCTCTTACGAGAGATTGGAACCATCCGATCCAATGTTGAATGGGATGGAAAAAAAGTTTCTATTAAAGGTCAATCCGAAACTCTTATATTATCCTGGACCGGGAACAAAATTCATTTAGGCGATTTTATTTATAATATAGATTTTGATATTTTAGATTTAGATGCTTTGATTCAATCCCCCACACATTGGTTAGGGAATTTTGGTTTAACAGATTTTATTGGATCTATGATATATAGATTAAAAGATCCAGAACTTTATGGAGCCATCAATATTTTTAAACCAAAAAGTGGTGTCTCTTTTTCTCGCATTTCTCCTGAGAAAGGCAATGATATATTACTTTATAAACTTCATGTTTCTGTCCGACAATACTTAGCAGATGACTCAAATGCTTTTGAAATATTGAAAAAAATTGTTGATGGAAATCTCGGTAATTGGTCTGGGGTTATTATAGATACATTTTTGAATTATCAATCTCATTCAAAACCATCATTCCGCATTAAATTAATTGAAGTGCTTACTCCTCTATTATCTGGAGATTTTTTAGTTTCTATGTTGGGTGATGCTTATCAATACCAAAAAGAGCAAGATCCTTCAAAGGGTTTTTCTTTTAACATACACCGTGCAACTGATGAACATTACCAAGCATTTATACATTTTTTAAAAAATGCTCATTCCGATTTCAAATCATCAGGATTAAAAAATCAGGATTTTATTCAAACTGTTTTACTGATGGTTTCAGATTTTGGGACGCTTCATCCGACACGATTTGTTTGGGCTCGATCAGAATTAATTTGGTGGCAAATATCTCATGTATCTAAGCCCCTATTTTCCACAGCTCAAAAATCATATTATGCATTAATAAAAGGATTTCGAACTTGGATAGGGAAATCAGCAACTTTAACCATAGATCGAGATACGGGAGAAGAATACACTTGGGATCATGTTGTTACATTTGATGAAAATGTGAAGATACTGCATAAGAAACGACTCATGGCTGCCATTCAAGAGACATCAATGATTCGAGAATCCATTTTCCTTTTTTCAAATAATTGTATAGTTGGATTAAATGATATCGCCAAAGGCGATGTCTGGATTACTCATTTAGGGAGTCGTAATAATAAAAGTGTTTTCAGAATATTGGTGCGTACCCGCTCACTTGGAACACATAATCTCGTCGTAAATCTAAATGATGGGTGGGATCGAAAATTCTTAGAAGAAGAAATTAAATGGCTCATAATTATGGGATCGGGATTTAAAGATATTCCTTTAGTCGAAACATTTGGTGGATATTGGCCTGAGTATCAATTATATACAGAACAGTTTATTCCAGGAGAAACTTTAACTGCTTACCTTGAACGAAATCGAGACGATATTTTAAACGAAACTAAAATTGATCGGTGGCAAATGCGATGGTTACATTTTATTTGGAATGGTATTCAAGCTTATCAAGAGTTTTGGAACCGGACAGAATTCAAATTATCTATCCAACCTCCGTCCCCATCAAATCTTGTCATCCCACAACATGATTATTCTACAGGAACGAGATTGATCTCAATTTCAGGAAGAAAACCAATTGAATCTATTGCAGCACATTTTTTATCTTTATATACAGAATTTATAATTCAAACTGAAGAAAAGTATGTGGGTTTAAAGCATATGTCTGACTGGGAAGTTATTTTTACAGCAACACTACAAGCAGTAAAAATGAAACAAGGTACTATTATTTTAAATCAACTAAAAAATGACTTAGCACAATCAATAAATAAAAAAAAGTTTGAAATATTGGGATGTACAATTGAACGAATTGATCAATTTTTAGATGATGTGGAAAAATTTGGTGTATTAACTAAACCTGTAGTCTTCGCATCACTTCGATTTGAACGTTGGTTAGAATTGAATCCCCAAGCAACCTTAAAAGCTCGAGCATCTATCCTACAAGAATTATATCAAGATTATGAGTTAGATTTACTCATGGACGAATACCCTGAAACTCGAGTTCGTTTTTTTATGATGACTTGTTTTAATAACAATAATCAAGATTTATTCAATGAATTTCAATCTATAATTCAAGATATGAGACTCGAAAAACTAAGTCCATGGAACCTACAAGAACGAATTGCTCATATTCAATCTAATGTACAGTTAAGTGAAAATGAGAAATTTTATTTAGCACGAATGCTTTTTCCCCATGTTGATGCTGCAGATTATGTTGAATTAGTGACCACGACTCACGGCGAAGATGATCGATTGAATTTGGTGTATCAAACCGAAGGTATGGATGGGAAAGTTTATCGAATTCGCCCTCCATTTTTACCAAAAGAGATTGGCCAATTTCATACATTATTATCCGAATCTTCCTTGTCGAGTACTTTTACTGCACACCATGATTTCTTACTAGTTTTCAATTCCAGAAACCGGATGGTAGGTGGTTTGTATTGGAAAAATATGGATAAAAATCGTATTCATTTAGAATGGGTAGCAATTCGAGAAAATTATCGAGGGATTGCTCTTAGTAAACGATTGATGGATGACTTCTATAAACGAATGCAACACAAAAAAGTTGAAGTGATTACAGTCGGATTTTATGTCGAAAAATTCTTTTTCCAACATGGATTTGAAATTGATAAACAATATGGCGGCTTGGTAAAAAAGCTATAATTGAATTCATATTAGAAACCAAAAATTCTAATAAATAATTCATTGCATTTCAATTCTATGCAAAATGGTTTTTAACTATAATCAATTACTACATACTAAATACTAACTACACAGTATGCTAAGAACGATACTATTTACCAATAAATAATTTATATCAAAAAAGGCTCGTAAATACGAGCCTTTTTTTTCATTTAAAAAATGAATATTATTCAGATTGAGATTCTAACTCTTCAACGCGTTTGCGTAAGTATTGAACCTGAGCTACCAATTCTTCTACCAAAGAAGACTGACCTAAGGTTTGAGCATGATTTTTCTTTCCCAAATCGATAGCGGGAGCTGGTTTTCCAGAATCAATAAATTCAACGTCATTATTTGAGTGAAAAATAGCAGTTTTTCCAATCACTTCAGCAATATGATTAACAGCAGAACGTTTAGGACTATTAACACCAGCTAACCATTTATGAATAGTATCGCGAGTTACACCCAAAATTCCTGACCATTGTTGAATAGTGTATCTGGAGTTATTTAATGAATCAACAGCAATTTCTAATCTTGTCATTTTTATCTCTCCAATTTAGAATCATAATTCAAAAATCATTATATATAACTCAGAAGACAAAATTTATCTACATTCAAATTTACTATTAATTCTAGATAAACTTTAAAAACTGAATTTTATGACAATAATACTTTGTTTAGGTTCGGTTATTTTGTTTCAAGGCACTGTAATTTATTTATATTTTTATGTAATATGCTAAAAAATATTTACGATACTTTATATAGCATTAAATATATCAATACACCCGTTATAGAAACATATAACCAAATTGGAAATGTGATTCTGGCAATTTTTCTGTGTCTCTCTATTTGTGATGTCCACCCTCGTTGCAAAGTGAACAAGATAAGAGGTATAATGACCACAGCCAAAATAATGTGAGATATTAAAATAGAATAATAAAGTGTTGTGAATTCACCTGTATAAAGTTTGGGGCCACTCTTGAACCAATGATAAATAACATAGGATACAAGGAATAAGGCTGAAGCTCCAAAAGCAGTCAACATCACATTTCTATGTTGTTCTATCTTTTTTTGCTTAATTAAAATAAAGCCAAAAATCAAAAGAACCGTTACAATCCCATTTAAAGACGCATTAAATAATGGAAGCATTGATACGTCCAATGATCCTTCAGTTCCTTCGGGTCTTGGACCAAGGATGAGAAATGCCACAGCTAAGCTAATAATAACAGATACAATGTAAATAATTCGAGACCAAAATTGATCTGTTTTCATTTTAAATAACCTTATCTAAAATAATTAGAATAAAAAGGACTGGAAGGTAGAAAATTGAAACCTTTAATAAGAGTCGCGCATTTTCCAATGAATAATTTTTTACCAATGGAAATCCAGATATAAAATATGTAAGACCTAATACAAGCGCTCCCCAAAAATAAGTCATACCTAAAAGACCAATATAAGATGGAACAAGAGATACAGGGATCAAAAGTAAAGAATGCCAAATAATTTGACGATTAGTTCGTTTCCCATCAACTTCAAGGACAGGAAGCATTTTAAAATTTGCTCTCTCATAATCATCTTTACACATAAATGCAATTGCATAGAAATGAGGGTGTTGCCAAAAAAACATAATTGCGAATAATATCCATGCTTCTGGTGCCAAAACGCCTGTAGCTGCGACCCAGCCACCCAAAGGCGGAATGGCTCCAGGAATAGCACCAACAGATGTATTTAACCAAGTTATTTTTTTAAGAGGCGTATAAATGAATAAATACAAAAGCGTTGTTATAATTGCCAATATTGCTGTTAAATCATTTATAAAAATGAAAAGTATACTCACGCCAAGAAGTGTAATTCCAATTCCAAAATTTAATGCATTTTTTGATGAAATAAATCCGGTAGGAATCGGGCGTGATTGTGTACGATTCATCAATAGATCTGTCTCATGTTCAGCAAAGTGGTTTAATGCACCCGCACCCGATGACACCAATCCAGTACCAATCAATGTAATCATAAATCGAGACCAAATATCAATTCCATTTGCACCTAAATAATATCCTAATGCTGTTGAAATAAGGATTAAAAAAGTAATGTTGGGTTTTGTTAATTCAAAATAAGCACCCATTAATGAGTTTGCTTTGGGAGGAATTCGATTCATTTATTTATTTATTTCTTTTATTAATTTATTTAAGTCATTTCTAAGGACAGCCATACTTGCTTTATCTGTTCCATCGTAATATTTTCTAATTTTTCCATTTTGATCAATCAAGATGAATTTAATGGCATGGCCTTGAGGTAGCTCGTCTGCATATAACATAAATCCATCTCTCTTCAATTTTTTGATTGAATCAATATCTGATGTTAAAAATTGCCATCGATTATCATTCACTCCATTTGCAATAGAATACTGTTTAAGAACATCTTCATTATCATTAGATGGATCTACTGTAATTGACACGAATTGAGCATTATCAACATTTTCATAATCTCGATATAATAGCGTCATATTATTTGTCATAACTGGGCAAGGTCCAGCACATAATGTAAACATAAAATCAAGAACTGTAATTTTACCCATTAAATCTTTATTTGAAAATAAAATTTTATCTTGAGTCTTAAATTCGAAAACTGGGACGCTCTTTACCAGCGGAATATCATAGGATGAATTTGCTTTTTGGATAACCCATGATGCACCTAAACCTAAAAGAAATACTGCAAGAGTGATATAAATAATAATTTTATTCATGACATAGTTGTGACTGATTCCATGCTGAATACTGAACCATCACTAGTCCAATAATCCAAGATGCGACCCACATATGAAAAAGTTGAATGAGCTGAATTACATCTAAAAACACTAAAAGTTCTCCCATAAATATTTGAATAAATATTAAACCCAAAATTAAAGAAGAAGTTTGAGTCATCATTTTAGATGGATGCTTAGATTTTCTAACCAAACAATACCACAGGTATCCTGAAAGTCCAGTCATGAAAAACCCAAGAATTGAATGGATGTATTTAAATGGTCCCAACATATTGATTAAAAATTGGCTATCTACAATAGGATTATCTTTTCGAATCATTTCTAAACCACCACGAATTTCGGTTCCTAAAATTACTTCTATAAGCAATGTACCCGCTAAAAGGCCAAACATCCACTTGAGACCTTGAGGATATTGACTCTTGGACTCTGAATTTGGATTCTCATAATAATATGACTCTTGTGCTGCAAAGATTAATAACATTACAATTATGAGAGCTAATATTAGGTGGAGCGTAATTGTAAATGGATTAAGTACCGTATCCACTAAAACAGACCCTAGCCATCCTTCTACCAATGTCAGGAAAAATGCAATTAATACAGGCCATTTAATTCGCGGAATATCATTATAATATTTCAACACTAAATAACTCGTAATAGTAATGGCTAACCCTACCACTGCACCAAACAATCGATTGCTGTATTCAATCCATGCCAACACAATATTAAATTTTGCAGGATCTATATGATCTGGTAATTGTTCTAAACTGATTGGAGGAATCCATCGGTCAAAACATTTTGGCCAATCCGGACATCCCATTCCAGCACCCGCAACACGAACCAACCCTCCTACAAAAATTAGAATGAAAGTTAGTCCCGTTGAAATAAATGAAAATATTCTAAAAGTATTCATAAATAGCCCGCAAAATTAGACTTTAATTTTGATAATCTTTATAAACTTTTCCACTTCAAATTTGCATTCCAAGTTATTAAATTTGGAGCTGGATTCGATGCAACCAATCAATGAATCCTAAAACAACTTTTATTAAAAATAATATTTTATGCAATTAAACAGAATTGATTTGGGTACAAAGTGCACCATCCGTAAAACGGGTGAAATGGGTACACTTAAAAAGATTTATTTCTACCCAACAAAATTTGAGATTGAAATTTCCTCGGGAGATGTGCGTCATTTTTCTTCCAAAGATCTCGAGTTTGATGGCATTCCGCAAAAGTATGCATCTTTTCAAAAACCCGCAATCCCTAAAAATGGCCAAGGGGATGCATGGACTTCGTGGGAACCCTTTTCGGGTGAAAGTATTGTTAAACATCACTTTTCTACAACTAAAGAAATCATGTGGAAGATGCTTACATCTTTGGAAATGTTAAATGCATGGTTTCATGGCGTTCAACGTTCACTTCCAATCATAAATATTGATCGATACGTCCACCGATATTCTTTTACATATTTCAACCTTGAACCCGGAGCTTTTTTCAAAATTCGCCCAAGGACATACGCCCCATATTTTAAATGCCAAATTAATGCAGTTGAAAAAGAAAAAAGTTTTGGGTTCACTTTTCGAACATCACCTCTCTATTCTGAAAATATCCAGTTTACTATTAAAGAAACTGAATTGGGTGTATGGGTTACTTGTAAACGAACTTCAAAAGGTCTTTTTTCGTTTTTATCACAAGTGAACTGGCCTGAGAAATCCCGAATCCTGCAAAATTTAAATACCATTACTCCTAAAGTTGATTTCAATTTAGATGAAGGTGAAACTGGTGACAAAAGTGAAAGTACATCTCAGTTTGGTGGATTTGCATCAAAGCAAAATTATATCGATTATGCAATTAATATGGGCATGGAAGGTAATATGGATTTTGTAAATGCTATTTCGGAAAAGCCAATTCGTGGTATGGCGAAATCTGGGATTGTTAAGGCAAAACGAACTGGAAACATTCCACCTAAACCGAGCAAGCCAACTGTTGGACTGGAGACTGCCAACAACGGAGGCGTTTCTGCTTTATCACCCGAAAACCTCATAGCTTACCTAGTAAATAAAGGTTTAGATGGAGATATGGATACTGTAAATGCTCAGACAGATAAAGTGGCTCGCGGAAAAGCAAAAGCATTAATTGTAAAAGTTAAGCGAGGAAAAATAGACCGGCCAGCAATGCCTGATATTCCTGATGCTACAATTCAACCTGAAAGTGCTACGGAAACTGAAGGTGAATTAATTGAGCGCCTTTTAGCAGTAGGATTAGGGGGCGATATGGATGAGATTAATGCTCTCGATAATAGAGTACTCCGTGGTAAAATTAAGTCAGCAATTGTCAAAGCAAAACGTGCAGCCAAATAATGCCTGATACTCAGAAACCAGCCTTAACCAAAACTCAAGTTGTATCTATGATTGCTTGTACATTATTACTCTTGATTTATATCACAATGGTAACATGGGTACTATAAAAAAATGATGGATTGGTTTACTCTTGAATGGCTTATGCGAAATTTAGAATGGGCAGTAGGGATATTGGGTGTAGGCTGCCTGATCTTATTCTTTTTCCCTCTTCTTTTGGGATGGCAATTGAAACAAGGTAATAATGATGAACAAGATTCTTAATGGATTCTTTACCTATGATCTCAATATTAGTGTTGGTTTTTGCTATGATTCTATTGGGAGAACAAATAAAATTAAAAAAAGATGTACGACGTCTTGAAAAATTGATGAAACATTTAAAAAATAAAATAAAAAAATTAAATGATGATGGGAATCAACTAGATTAATCCTAAAATCATCCAATTAAAATGACCGAAAACCCAACAACATTATCACAAAAAGAATCTTCAAGGATTTACACCCTCTTTTATTCTTTTTTCTTAATTCCATTTATGGTTGCAATTTTCGGGGCTGTTTTCTTTTTATTATTTCGATTTATTACCTTTGAGACTGATGATGCATCAGCTTTATTAAATCAAGTGAAAATTGGATCAGCGTCAAAAAGATGGCAATCAGCTTTTGAACTATCAAAAGTATTTAATGATCCCGATAAAATTCCAACAGATGCATTATTTAAAAACCAAATGATCTCGTCTTATAATCATTCAATTCATGATGATCCACTCGTACGTGCCTATCTTGCTTTAGCAATGGGCGTAACAAGGGATATATTTTACTCAGATGCGCTTACCGATGGACTCAATGATGAAAATCGAGAATCTCGTCGAGCAGCAATTCAATCCGTTGGCATGATACGAGCATCAAATGCATCAAAACAATTAAAAGAAATTATTAAAAACTCAGATTTTCCCGATGAAAGGCTAGCTGCAACCATTTCCTTGGGCTTAATTGGTGATGATGAATCCATCCCGATGCTTACAAGTCTATTAAAAGATGATGAGCCTAATATCCAGTGGGACGCAGCCATAGCATTGGCTAAAATGGGCGATTCATCTGGCGCATTTGTTATTGAAAATTTATTGGATCGAAAATATTTAAGTTCTTTCCCACAGGTTGATGAGTCAGAAAAGAAACAGGCAATATTAGTTGCGATTGAAGCATCTTCCTTGATTAAAACCCAGAAATTTGAAACTATTTTAATTTCATTAGCAGAATCCGATGAAAATTTACAGATTCGAGATGCTGCCATGAAATCCTTAAAAGCTACCTATAATAGAGTCATATAAATATGAGTGATGAAAAAATAACGCCTGCGGCATCAGTCGGGGAATCTAAAACACAATCCGTAAATGGAAATAATACAGGTCGCCGTGGCTTTTTTAAGTGGTTAACCTTAGGCTGGATTGCCTTCGGCGCCGCGACAGGTGGCTTTTTCACTGTCATGATTCGGTTTCTTTTTCCAAATGTACTTTTCGAACCTCCTCAAACTTTTAAAATAGGATTTCCTGAGAATTTCGCAAGAAATGCTGTTGATCTCCGATATAAAAAGTCATATAATGTTTGGGTTGTTCGAGATGAAGAATCCATCTTTGCACTTTCAACAGTTTGCACGCATTTAGGCTGTACGCCAAACTGGCTTCAAACTGAAGAAAAATTTAAATGTCCTTGTCACGGAAGTGGGTTCCGAATGACTGGGATTAATTTCGAAGGCCCAGCACCTCGTCCATTAGAAAGATATAAAGTATCAATATCTAATGATGGACAAATCCTAGTTGATAAAACCAAAAGTTTTAAATGGGAAAAAGGTGAATGGGAAAACCCTGAATCATTTTTAACAGTTTAACAGATAAATCAATACAATATGGCAAAAAACGATAAACAAAAATCACTATTAGAACGTTTAGGTGAATCACAAGTTTGGAAATCCATCATCCGGTCAGGTGTTCCGAAAACCAGACGGCAACGGATGCATGCTATCCTTGGAAGTGTTTTCCTTCATCTCCATCCTGCTCGTTTACCGAAACATGCAGTGAAAGTTGGCTATACATGGTGTATGGGCGGACTTTCCTTTTTTCTTTTTATCGTTCTAACGATAACTGGAATTCTGTTAATGTTTTATTACCGACCCACTGTAGAATATGCTTATACAGATATTATCGATTTGACAGAGCAAGTTCCACTTGGAATCATGCGAGAGCTTCACCGCTGGGGAGCCCACGCCATGGTTTTAACTGTCTGGTTACATATGCTTCGAGTATTTATGACTGGCTCCTATAAACCACCTCGTGAATTCAACTGGGGCGTTGGTGTACTTCTTATGACCTTAACCTTATTTCTATCTTTTACTGGATACTTGTTACCATGGGATCAATTGGCAATTTGGGCAGTAACAGTTGGAACCAATATGGCTCGAGCACATCCTTTTATTGGACATGAAGGTCCTGGTGCATCTCTTCTTGCTATCGGTGATATTAACTTAGTTCATATGGGATCCGATGTTAGATTTGCACTTCTTGGTGGACGTTTTGTTGGCGAAGCAACATTACTTCGATTCTATGTACTCCATTGTATTGCTGTCCCATTTATCGCCATGATTTTTATGGCTGTTCACTTTTGGCGCATCCGAAAAGATGGTGGCATTTCTGGTCCTTTATAAACTGAAATTATTGAGATAATTATGATTGATACATTTAAATCTGTAATTGACGCACTTTCAACACCAACCGTCAGTTTTACACTTTTATCGATTTTTACACCACTCGTTTTTCCTCCCACAGATTGGTTTGACAAAATCAATCGAAAGTTTGGAATCTGGAGACTTTGGACCAAACCTGGCCTTTATACTGGGATGGGATTCATCACATTCTTTTTTGTGGTGGGTTATTTTGATCCAAACTTTAATATAACATTAACAAAGCCTGATAATTTTCCGATTATTCTTATGATTTATTCAATGTTCTTTTTCCTTTGGTTGGGAATGAGCAAGGCTTATGTTAATGATGAAAGAATTGATAAGGGTTTAAAACCAGTCGAATATAACGATCCCGATGATAAGGTATTGGTATGGCCTGACTTGGTGTATATTGAATTTATTTCACTCATTCTTTTTATGGTCTTTTTGATTGTATGGTCAATTTTGGTTGCTGCACCTTTAGAAGAACCCGCAAATCCTGCAACGACACCCAACCCATCTAAAGCACCTTGGTATTTTTTAGGTCTTCAAGAAATGTTGGTTTACTTTGATCCTTGGTTAGCTGGAATTGTATTCCCCATGTTTATCATTTTTGGAATGATGGCAATCCCCTATATGGATACAAATCCAAAAGGTGATGGCTATTATTCGTTTAAAGAACGTAGAATTGGCATCTTCATTTTTATGTACGGTTGGTTAATATTGTGGCTATTTTTGATTGTGATTGGCACATTCTTTCGTGGACCAAATTGGAACTTTTTTGGCCCATTTGAATATTGGGATCCTCACAAAGTAGTCCCTTTGAATAATGTAAATCTGTCTGAGTATTTTTGGGTAAAGATGCTTAATACAGGATTACCATCGAATATTATGCTTCGAGAATCGTTAGGGTTTATAACCGTTTTTGCATACATGTTCATGTTCCCAATCTTTCTAGCCAAAACTTGGTTCAAGGATTTATTTGCTAAGATCGGTCCTGTCCGATATACTTCTCTAATGCTATTCGGACTTTCGATGTTTTCATTGCCCATCAAAATGTATCTTCGGTGGTTTTTTAACCTGAAATACATTATCGCAATTCCAGAATGGTTTTTCAATATTTAGGTTAAAACATGTTTAATAACGACGAACGCTATTGGGATATTCAGAAACTAAATAAATGGTTCGCCATTTCTTCCGTACTATTCTTATTTAGTATGGCTTGGACCTTTATCGATGATAACGATGATGAGTTCAAAGAATATCAAAGACAATTTCGACAATTAGAAATTAAAATAACAGAAAATAACCTTGAAAAAGAATTGGATGTTGTAAAAGCAGATCGTGTTTCTTACGAGAAGGATTTGTCAGATGCACAATCTATTTTAGATTCTAAAAATGAAAAATTATCTACTCTTCAAACATCATTAATTGAAGTAAAAGGACGCTACTATAATGAGAATATGATCTATCAAGGACAGAAAGCTGAAGTTGATGGATTAAAATATCTTGTAGAAGCAGAAAATGCCCACCATGAAGATTCTTCACACGGTCCTTCTCATAAAGATGATTATTCAGCTGCCTTAGAATTACTACACAAGTATAAACTTATTAAAGAGACTTCCGAAAGTGAAATTAAGGATATCGAAACTGCAATTAAAAAAATGAACGCAGAAGTAAAACGGTGTCAGGATAATTTAAATGTTGTGCTTAAAGATGTAATTATTGTTGATAATAAACTCACAAAAATCGATCGTAAAAGAATGACATTTGCAAACAAAGTGGGTGATGTTATTCGAGATTTACCCATTATTGATTTTTTAGACCCTTATTACAAAGTAAATCAAATAGTTGTTCGAGAAGTAAAATATGATGTGAATTTCGCAGCCGTACCTAAAGTGGATCGATGTACAAGTTGTCACCTGGGAATTGAGAATCCCGGTTTTGTCGATGCGCCTCAACCATTTACTACCCACCCAGATTTAGATCTTTACATTACTTCAGCTTCATCTCATCCCATGGATAGATTCGGATGTACAAGTTGTCATGCGGGTCGTGGACGAGGAACGACATTTAATTCATCAACCCATACACCAAATAGTGAAGAAGATAAACTTCGCTGGCAGGAAGACTATGATTGGGAAGTAATGCACCATTGGCTTCAACCTATGCTACCAACTCGATATACTGAAGCATCTTGTTTTAAATGTCATAACAATGATATGGACATAAAAGGTGCTGATAAATTAATGCTCGGATTATCTCTAGTTGATGTTGCTGGATGTAATGGATGTCATTTAGTTCAAGATTTTCCTCAATTAGCTAAAATTGGTCCAAGTCTCCAAAAATTAGATGAGAAAGTTTCTCGTGAATGGGTGGCAAAATGGATTCAAAATCCAAAAGAATTTCGCCACAGCACAAAAATGCCTTCTCCTTTTGGTCAAGAAAACCAAAATACACCTGAAATGGAATCTTGGAATAACGCAGAAATATTCGCGATTAGCTCATTTTTAGTAGATGAAAATGATGGACATAGTTCAGATTCAGATTATAGATTTATTGGAGACTCAGAAAAAGGCGAAGCTTTATTTAATTCTATTGGGTGTAGAGGATGTCATATTGTTGAACCTGATCCAACCGAATCAGATATTACTTTATTTGAATACACCAAACTTCACGGTCCAAACCTCATTGGTGTTGGATCTAAAACATCTGCCGAATGGGTCTATAATTGGATTAAAGACCCAATGGCCTATAACCCTGATTCTAGGATGCCAAACCTTCGTGTAAATGATCAGGATGCAAAAGATATCACAGCTTACATTATGTCTTCACTCAATGAATCGTTTGATAATAAACCCGATGTTGCACTAGATGAAGACGCATTAAATAAAGTCGCTTTTACACATTTATCCAAACAAATGCCTGAATCCCATGCCGAGAAAAAATTAGCGGGTATGGATCTAGATGAAAAATTAGACTATGTGGCTCGAAAAAGTATAACTCACTATGGATGCTTTGGTTGTCATTCTATTAGTGGATTTGAAAAAGCTAAACCTATTGGAACAGATTTAACAGAAGAAGGCTCCAAACCAACTATTAAGCTTGATTTCGGTTTATTACATGATATTGACCACACAAATTTCGCATGGTTTGAAGCCAAATTAAGAAACCCACGAATATATGATCGTGGCAAAGTAAGTCCTCCTATGGACAAACTTAAAATGCCTAATTTTGATTTCAACCAAACTGAAATTGAAGCCATAACAACAGCCATTTTAGGATTTAATGGCAATAAAGTTGATGAAGAAATTAAAGCACATAATCGCGTTGACGAATTGGCACAAAAAGGTTCTAGACTTATTAAACAATATAATTGTCAAGGCTGCCACCTAATTAATGATTTTGGTGGGCAAATTACTGACATTATTGGTGCACCTGAATATTCACCGCCAAACTTGAACACCGAAGGGAAAAAAGCGAATCCAGATTGGTTATTAAGCTTTTTGAATGAGCCATCAATCATTCGACCAAATCTTCAAGTTAGGATGCCAAGTTTCCATCAAATTTCAAATGAAGATTGGAATGCGATTATTAAATATTTCCAACATTTGGATAATGAAAAAATATCCTACAGAGATGATTTAGCGATTGATAAAAGTACCTTAGAATTCAACGGGGGGAAAGTACTACATGATTTAGGCGCTTGTGATAATTGCCACTTTTATGGAACTACATTTCCAAAACAAGATGCTTCAACTTGGGCACCTAATCTTGCCATGACAAAAGAACGTCTCAATCCCGATTGGGTAAAAGAATGGCTAAGGGAACCACAAACAATTATGCCCGGAACCAAAATGCCTGCACCATTTCTACCAACTTCAGACCTTTTGTCTATTGACGGAGCAGAAGCAGATTGGGGTAAAGAACTTATAAAAATAAATGGTGATACTGAAGCCATGTTGGATGGACTCCGTGATTATGTCTGGAGTATTAAAGGTAAAACAAATATCGATAAAACCATTCAAGATTATTTCGATAAAAATGGATACGAGTTTGGTGATGATGACGATGATGACGACGATGATTGGGGGGATGACGAAGACTGGTAAAAAACCAATTTACATTTAGTTTAAAAAAAAGCCATCCAAATTGGATGGCTTTTTTATTTCATTAACTTAAATCGTCCGAAAGTATAATAGCACTTTAAAATTATTTCATTAAAGCTGTGATCGCATTTTTCACATTTCCTGCTCTCCAACTATCACCCGGCCATTTCCCCAATAATTTTCGATTAGGTCCAATAAAAAAAGATTGTAAAGTATGGCCTATTTTATTTTCTTCAATTCCCCAAAAATTACATCCACTTTGCTTTGCTAAACGATAAATATCATCAATTCGGCCTGTACTGGATAGCACTTTCCAGTTATCATATCCGGAAATGGCTGAACCATAAAATTCTTTTAATACCGAAGGAGTATCGTTACGATAATCAAAACTAATCATTATAAACTCAATGTTTTTATTCACTTTAAATGACTTAACTAAATAATCATTTTTAATAACAACCGCAGGGCACATATTTGGCATGGGACACCTTGTAAATACAAACGAAATAAATCTATATTTTCCATCTGAATCTGATAGGCGTACAAAAGAACTATCCAAATTCAACAAAGTAATATCATCAATATATTCTCCAATTCTTCGTTCAGAGTATGTTTCATCTTCGAAAAAATCATCTTCTTCTTCAGGGAGATTTCCTATTCCTACCTTTTTAAATTTTCTAGCAAAAGTGATAGTTTCTCCCCAAATAAATTCAAAATGAACACTATCTCCAATAGTCAGGCCATTTACTTCTTGTATATTTTTTAAATCAAATGGCATTATCATGGGCATCATAAGATTGGGAATAGTATCATGAGCAATAACAATAATTAGTGAATCTGCCATTATCTCTATAATTGTTCCTTTTACAGGATAAGACTTTTCTGAAGCACTACAATTAAATGCAATGATGATAAATATAATAAGTGTTAGTTTTTTCATGATAAAAATTAAGAAAAAAAAAGGCGGAGCATTTGCTCCGCCTTTAAAATAAAAAATTAAATTATATTATTTTTTCTTTGGACGAGTAAAAGTAAAATCTTTTGTTGTTTCACCACCACCAATCTTTACAGTAGCAGTTAATGTTTTTTTCTTGAATTTTTCCTGCCAACATACAACATCATAAGTTCCGGGAGGAATTCCATCTATGGAAAAATTCCCATTTTCATCTGTAACCGAAAAATATGGGTGATCAGAAACAAGAACCCAAGTTTTCATCCAAGGATGTACATCGCATTTAATATAAAAAGGTTCAGGCTCTGATAAAGAAAAAGATGTAGTCTTTTTCTTTACTACTTTTGGCATAGCAAAATTGAATTCCTTGTTAATCTTTGGTCTAGAGTGAATATTGTGCAAAGTCGCATCACTATTTTTTATTAACAACTCTTGACCGGTAACCAAACCAAAAACATGTGGCTCATATACACATCCTTTTTGATCTAAAACAACTGGCGTTTTTGGTGCGCCTCCCGAATAGGATACTTTGGTTAAATAAACTATTGCTTCAGCCATTGAACCATCAGCAGACATTTTAAAAGATTCACTAAAAACTGGTCCGGAATGTGAAGATCCACAAACAGGGTCCGCATCCATTCTAAGTTTTTTAGATTTAGGAGCTTTCCCTGCATACTTTACATGTCCTTTCAAAGTTCCAGCTTCTAATGTAACAACAGCAAAACTCAATGCTAAGCCACTCAAAATTATTTTATTAATATTCATTTTATATTATTCCTTTTTAAAATGGTATGAATTAGAACTCTAAATCTACCAGTAATAAGTAAAGAACAATAGAAAAATAAGAAGCATGGGTCTATGAAAAGTAATGTTGAACATTGTATCTTCTGCCCCCAACTTTTAACAAAGAGAAAAGAATTTAATATGTGGATATTTATGATTGCCTGTTACCTTCTCATGTTTATTAATTTTATTAATTTACTGATGACTGGGTTAGCTGGATATTTTCAATTTGATATTATAGGCGCAAACCATGTAAGATTTGCTCTTTTTATGATTTTAATCTTTATTATCACTGAAACTGTTGTGATGTATTTTTTCATTTCCACTGGAAAGGGTATCAAATTAGCTATCGAGAAAGGCCTCGGAGATATGGCACTTTGGGACCGTGAGAAACAATTGAAAATGAAAGTATTCCCGCAACTGATGTTAACATTATTTTTAGTAGGGACTGTTTTTGTCCATGGGGGAGCTGTTGATAATAAAATGGAATCGGCTTGGCTACATGGACCATTTTTCATTATAGCTTTTGGACATCATATTTGGTCACTAATAATCAAAAACAATGCATTTAAAGAACAAATTGCAATTATTTCTGAATTAAAACCTGACCCAGAGCAGGAATCGAAATAATGTATTATGCCGCAAAAGGATTGGAGTTGCTTGGCATGACCTTAATAGGAATCGGTTTTGTAATTAAATTTCCATCGTTGATGGATCCCAAATTACTTTCTGCTGGTATTATATGTTTTGCCGCTGGTTGGACCATTGAAAAATATATTTTAAAATAATTTTCAAGTATTGATTTTTTAATAATAATTTGTAAATTGTTCGATTAATATTTTTAGAATACTATGGCTTACACATACAATCATTTCAAAGGAATACCTGATTTACCCGATTTACCTCGAGAGAAATCAAAACGTCCAAAACTAATTGCAGTTGTTGATGAAGATAATTGCACTGGATGTCAAGCATGTGTGCCATTTTGTCCAGTGGATTGTATTGAACCCGTAGCATTGGATAAATATGAAATCCCTATTCCACCGGTACAAGTTCGTTTTAACGAATGTACTGGCTGCCAAGTTTGTGCACGTGTTTGTACTAAAATGACTTGGGATGCAATACGGATGCTTGGTACCAATACTTTTGAAAATGCCTATGGATTGTCCATAGACTAATTTGTTAAACTTATTATTAATCATATCTGGAGATAACACGTGAGTAACGATTCTCATCACGAAGAGAATTTTCTACAAAAATATATTTTTTCTGTAGACCATAAAATTATTGGAATTCAATATGGGATTACATCTTTGATGTTCCTGTTTTTCGGATTCTGCTTAATGATGGTTATGAGATGGCAATTAGCTTATCCCGAAACACCCGTCCCATATATTGGTGGCTTATTAGGTGAAACCGGAATTCTCATGCCTGAAATCTATAATATGCTAGGAGCAATGCATGGAACGATAATGATCTTCCTTGGAGTTGTACCGTTAGCTGTCGGCGCATTTGGGAATTATATAGTTCCATTGCAAATTGGTGCACCTGACATGGCTTTCCCAAAATTGAATGCAGCCAGTTACTGGTCATACTTTATTGGTGGCGTTATTATGTTAGCAAGCTTCTTTTTACCCGAAGGAGCTGCGAGATCAGGTTGGACATCTTATCCGCCACTTTCAATTTTTGAAACGGGACAAACTGCATGGCTTATTGGGATGGTATTTTTAATTACATCATCTCTATTGGGTTCCATGAACATTATTGTTACCATCGTTCAATTAAGGGCACCGGGGTTAACTTGGTTCAGACTTCCATTCTTTGTATGGGGACAATTTGTTACTGCTTTTTTACTTGTTTTAGCTTTTCCACCTCTAGAAGCAGCAGCTGTACTTCAGTTAATGGATAGAGTAGCTCAAACAAGTTTTTTTCTACCTAGCGGGTTAGTCTATAGCGGAGCCGCAGTTGATGTTTATGGATCGGGCTCACCTCTACTATGGCAACATTTATTCTGGTTTTTAGCACATCCTGAAGTATATGTTTTGATTTTACCTGCAATGGGAATTGTTGGCGACGTTATAGCAAACAATACACGGAAACCACTTTGGGGTTATAAATCAATTGTTTATGGTTCAGTGTTTTTAGGATTTATGTCCTTTATTGTTTGGGCACATCACATGTTCCTAACAGGAATGGGACAAGCAATGAGTTCTTTTTTCCAAACAACCACCATGATTATATCAATTCCATCTGTAATCATATTAACTTCATTTTTCATATCACTTTGGGGCGCATCTATCCGTTTTACAACTCCAATGTTGTTTGCACTTGCATTCCTTCCAATGTTTGGAATTGGTGGACTAACAGGTCTTCCTTTAGGTGTGGGAGCATCAGATATTCATTTACATGATACTTATTATGTAATTGGTCATTTTCATTATGTAGTTGCTCCGGGAACAATATTTGCTCTCTTTGCTGGAATCTATTATTGGTTTCCAAAAATGACAGGACGAAAAATGAGTGAAGCATTAGGCAAATTACATTTTTGGCCATCTCTCATATTTATGAATGGAATTTTCCTGCCTATGTTTATTCAAGGGCTTGCAGGTGTATCTCGTAGATTATATGATGGTGGACAATCCTATGCGCATGCACAAGATGTTTTACAATGGAATGAGTTTATGTCAATCTCAGCTTTTTGTCTAGCCGCTGCTCAAATTCCATTTTTTATCAATATTTTTGTTTCCATGTTCAATGGTGAAAAAGTAGGTCGAAATCCATGGCAATCAACAACTATTGAATGGTCAGCACCATCACCTCCTCTCCCTCATCGAAACTTTGAAAATCAAGTTGAAGTGTACCGCGGACCCTATGAATATAGTGTACCTGGTGCAGATAAAGATTTCTCACCGCAAACAGAAAAATAAAGGACACCGACGGTGCAAATACCATATATTACTGAAGAAAGACCTGATACGGGTTTAACTAATTCTAAATTGGGAATCTGGGTTTTCCTTGCTTCCGAAATTATGCTCTTTGGCGGATTATTCTCTGCATACGTTTTTTTGAGAATAGCAGCTCCTGAAGGGGATTTTGCCTATTGGGGATCAAAATTAAATATCCCAATGGCAACCATAAATACTTTGGTGCTAATATCTTCTAGTATGACTATGATTATGTCATGGGCATCCTTAAAGATGAAAGATTTTGAAAAATATAAAATGTATATGGGATTAACTCTACTATTTGCATCAATCTTTCTCGTAATCAAATATTTTGAATACACAGGTAAATTTCACCATGGCATTTACCCGTCATCCAGCACCTTTATGGGAATTTATTTTACCCTAACAGGGCTACACATGTTACATATTATTGGCGGGATGATTGTTATGGGCTATTTTTGGTTACCCTTTGGCAACAAAATGTGGACTACCGAACCTGAACGTTTTACAAACAGAATAGAAATTGCTGGTCTATATTGGCATTTTGTGGATTTAGTCTGGATTTTTCTTTTCCCAATTCTTTACTTACTTTAGAGGATAAAATGAGCGATCACGATAACGGACATATCCAAGAACACATTAGAGTATATTTAACTGTATTCGGTGCTCTTGCAGTTTTAACCCTATTAACGGTTGGTGTATCCTATTTGAATGTATCTTCAACTGAAGCAATCTTTTTAGCTCTTACGATTGCAACTATAAAAGCTAGTCTAGTTGCTGGATATTTCATGCATCTCATTACAGAAAAACAAACAATTGTCTGGTTATTAATTCTAACTTTTTTCTTTTTTCTTGTTTGTATGTTCCTCCCAATGATTTATGATTTTGATCATACTAGGCTATCATGATTTCACTTAAACAATTTCATTATTTTTTCATTTTTGTTTCTATCTTGATCTCTGGATATTATGGCATGTTTGAGATGACAACTCCTTCTAGTCCAGGATTCATTTCGAATCTGTTTGCAGGGATTTCTTTTATTATTACTGTTGGTCTTATTTTTTATGGCTTTACTGTCATTAAAATGTTCAAAAAATATAAATAATGAATAGAGCGCACCAAATATTTTTAGCAATCTTTTTTATTCTTATATTCCCGGATATAGCTAAAGCATGCTCTACATGTTATGGTGATCCAAACGCATCAGCATCTCAAGGGATGAACTGGGCAATTATTTCACTTCTTGGTGTTACAGGAGGTGTCTTAGGTGGAATCATAAGTGCAATCATTTCCATTGCAAATAAAACAAAAAACTTTCAACAAACGAATAAACTATAGAAGGTCTCCCATTGATTGATATTCTCCACAATTTAGGCTTACCCGTCAATATGTCCATCCAAGGCGCACGTATTGATGATGTTAATGCTATCATTCACTGGCTCATGCTTATTTTATTTGTGGGCTGGGGTACATTTTTTATCGTTACACTCGTAAAGTTTCGAGCATCAAAAAATGCAAAAGCGAGCTATACCGGTGTAAAATCACATTTATCTTCTTTATTAGAAGCAGCAGTTGCTGTAATAGAAGTCGTGATTTTATTTGGATTTGCTTTTCCAATTTGGGCAAATCGTGTAACAGATGTCCCAGCATCAAATGAATCCATTCATCTTCGTGTGGTTGCTCAACAATTTGCATGGAATATTCATTATCCTGGTCCCGATGGTAAATTTGGTCAAACAAGAGTTGATCTTGTGGACGAACAAGAAAATCCAATCGGTTTAGATCGTGCAAGTGATAATGCTTCGGATGATTTCATTACAATTAATCAATTGCATGTACCAGTAAACAATAAAATTAGAATTGACCTTACATCTAAAGATGTGATTCATAGTTTCGCACTTCCTGAATTACGTGTAAAACAAGATGCGATTCCTGGAATGAGTATTCCATTACATTTCACTGCAACTATGACATCGGAAGAATTTTTAAAAACAACTGTTGGGACTTCCCGAGAAGGGAAAGGCTTAGAAATTGCTTGTGCTCAACTTTGTGGTTTAGGGCACTATCGAATGAAAGGGTTCATGACCGTTCATGATGATGAAGGCTACCAAGCCTGGCTTGTTGAACAAGCAGAATACCTTGAAGAAGAAAGCGGTGATGACGATGATTGGGGTGACGACGACTGGTAAACAATACAAGACTTACAGCTAAATTTTAAAAAAGCCCCAAATCCTAAAATATATTATGGTTGGGGCTTTTTTAATACTGGACTTTAATTCCGCCATATTGCCAACCATCATTACTCGATAGCAAACGAGATTTATTTGATTCAAGATTTAATATCCAAAAGTAACCACCTAAACTATCTCCTGTTTCATAAAATATTTCATTCCCTAATGGTAAATATCCATGATGAAAACCGGCTGATAATTTTTTAAAATACGACCCATTTTTATCCGTTTGATATACATTTTGATCCCATCCAGATGACAAATAAGCAAAATCAAAAATAATACTTTGACCATCTGGTGAAAATTTGGGATCATCAGCATTCCCTGTGGTGGTTAATTGAGCTTCATTAGTACCATTTAAATCTGATATAAATACATTTGGCGTACCTGTACGCCAGGAATGATATACTATTTTATTTTCTGTAGGAGATAATACAATTTTTCCCATATCAGTTGTTGTATTTATCAAATTCAAATTATTTCCATCTGTATCGATAGAATAATTATAAATTGAATCAATAAAGAATAATTTTCGATCATCAAAACTGATTTTTAAACTATAAGGATTAAATACTTCTGACGTGAATAAATTTGTTTTATTATTCCCATTAATATCCATTCTACATATTTGGATAGTATCATTTTCTTTAGATAAATAATAAATCAAATTACTACGATTTGATAATACAGGATTAAAATCACTTGATGCAGTATTTGAAATATTTATTTTATTACTTCCATCTAACTCCATTTGATAAATTTGAGAAATGCTATTTTCATTTCGTTGATAAATTATATTTTTTCCATTATTAGTAAAATTGGCTTTTCCAAAATAAATATATCCTGGTTCATCAGTTAAAATAGTTTCTTCTGACCCATCATAATTAATAGAATAAATATCCCAATATAAATTAAAAAGAATTTTGGGATTATATGGTTCAGTGGATTTATCTTCACAAGATATTAAGAATAATCCAAAAATGAAGATGCTAATTATAATATAGTTTTTCATCAATAAAGTTAATCTATTATCTCCACTTTATAAAAAAATAAAATATTTGACTTTTTTATAA
>JABIHN010000040.1 GCA_018649625.1 Fidelibacterota bacterium
AATAGATTTTGTACTTTCAATACTCTAAAATAAACTAATCACTAAATAAGATATTATCCAATGGACATAAAATCATTATTCCCTAAATCTTTAAAATATAATCAATGCCAGTTATACGGTCTTATTGTACTTCGTATATTAATTGGTTGGCATTTTTTATATGAAGGCATTTCAAAAATCACCAATCCCTACTGGTCATCTGCAGCTTTTCTCATGGAATCGAAATGGATATTTTCTGGGTGGGCACAAACCATTATTTCTGACCCGGCATTAGTGACTGCAGTGGACTTTTTGAATATGTGGGGATTGACAGCTATAGGTCTTGGACTTATTTGTGGGTGTTTTGTCAGATGGGCCAGCATTGCAGGTATGGTTTTATTGGGCCTTTATTATATGGTAAATCCACCATTTATTGGTCTGAATTATGCTGCGCCTACTGAAGGGAGTTATCTTATTGTGAATAAAAATTTGATCGAAATGGCTGCACTGTATATATTAATCATTTTTCCAACAAGTACAATTATTGGGATTGATCGACTGATTTTCAATAAGAATTCGGGGAATAAATCATGAGTGAAAAAAATCCAGTTGAAAATGTAGGTAGAAGAGAAATTATGAAAGCACTTGGGACAATTCCTGTCCTGGGTGTTTTTTTCTACAAGTTATTTAAGAAACATGCGTTTGATTCCATTCGTGAAGCTGCGGCTATGTCCGAATTGGGTGAGTTGAAAAAAGCACCCGCAGTCATTACGTCAAAATCTCCGGGAAAATTGCTTCGACTGGGACTTATTGGCTATGGGGGTCGTGGTCATGCCTTATTACGTGCACTAGGCTTTACTACACCAGAGTGGACAGAGAATGCCAAACAACGTGCCCAAGAAAATAAAATGGATAAAGGGTATGAATCCTTTGTGAACCAGACCGATTTAAATGTTGTATTAAATGGGATTTGTGATATTTATGATACACGGGCAGAAGAAGCGTTAGCCGCATCCACAAATGATGATCGTCCTGGTTCAGGGACACGGAAATTATCCACAGCAAAACGATATCGCCACTATCAAGATTTACTTGAAGCAAAAGATATTGATGCGGTGATTATTGCCACACCGGATCATTGGCACGCTCAAATGATTATGGATGCTGTGCAAGCAGAGAAGCATGTGTATTGTGAAAAATGCATGACTCGCACCATCGATGAAGCATTTGATGTATATGATGTTGTAAAAGGCGGAAATGTAAAATTTCAATTAGGACATCAAAACCGCCAAATTGAAACACACATAAAAGCAAAAGAAATTGTTGATAAAGGCATCTTGGGACCCATTACGTTAATTGAATCCACAACAAACCGAAATGATCCAGGCGGTGCGTGGCAATATACTATTCACAAAGATGGCACACCCAAAACAATTGATTGGGAGCAATTTCAAGGCCAATCGCCTACCAAAATGGATTTTAATGCAGAACGTTTTTTTCGATGGAGAAAATGGTTTGATTATGGGACGGGTTTAGCTGGAGATTTATTATCACATGAATATGATGCTGTTAATCAGATTATGAATTTAGGAATTCCAAAAACTGCCGTCGCGTCTGGTGGTGTGTATTTTTACAAAGATGGACGAGATGTTCCAGATGTATTCCAAGTTGTGTATGAATATCCCGATCGGAATCTGACCTATATGTATAGCGCAACTCTTGCTAATGGAAAATCTCGAGGCCGAACCTTCATGGGACATGATGCCCATATGGAAGTAGGTCGTGGACTCACTGTAACGCCGGAATCAAATTCTACACGGTATAAAGATAAAATGGATGATGGCTCAATTAGTTCATCTCTACCTTTGTTTTCGTATACAACGGGGTCCAAAGAAATTGACGGAATTACTTCCGCCACATCAAAATATTTCGCGAAAAAAGGGTTGGTTTATACGTATCGTGAAGGAAAGCGTTTTAATACATCTCATTTACACATGAAAGAATGGATAGATGCGATTCGAAATGGAACTGAAACCAGCTGTAACATTGATCGCGGATTCGAAGAAGCAATTACGTGCCATATGGCAACAGAGTCCTATCGCAAGAAGCGTGTTGTGGAATGGGATCCGATTAATCGGAAAATAGTTTAGAAGAATTTGTCACAGTGAACACAGAGAAATATTATTATGAATTATTCTGTGTTTATCCGGGTTCATCTGCGACTGAAATAAGTAATGGAATAAGGAGATAGAATGAATAAATCCACACGATTAAGCGGAATGATGTTTCTGCAATATGCTTTATGGGGCGCATGGCTTCCCTTAACAGCACGATATTTATCTGCGAGTGTTACCGAAGGTGGATTGGGATTCACAGGCACGCAAATAGGTATGATATTGGGATTAGCAGGATCATTGGGTGCGGCATTTGCACCATTTATAGCTGGCCAATTGGCTGATCGATATTTTAGTACAGAAAAATTCTTGGCAGTGCTTATGTTAGTTGGTGGTGTGCTTAAATGGTACACATCCATGCAAACGACGTATTCTGCTTGGCTCATTCTTTCTATCGCATATAGCATTGTTTATATGCCAACCATTGCCTTAACTAATTCTCTTACGTTTTTTCACATTGATGATCCAGATAATGAATTTCCCAAAATTCGAGTATGGGGAACGATTGGTTGGATTGTAGCCAGTTGGGCTTTCCCAATGATTTGGCTTCAAAGTAATTTGTCATTTCAATGGATGCCACCATTTTTTGTTGGTGTAGAAGTATCAGATGTAACAGCTCGGTTGGCAGATGCATTAAAATTTTCAGGGATTATTTCTATTTTTTATGCGGGATATTGTTTTCTTCTTCCACATACACCCCCCAAAGCGGATGCGGTGGAGAAACTGGCATTTAAAAAAGCATTTTTATTATTTAAAAAACCATCATTTAAAACATTGGTTATTGCCAGTTTGGCGATAAGCATTGTGCATCAAATTTACTTTATTCAAGCGGGACCGTTTTTATCCCATATTGGATTGAAAGATAGCCAGATTGGTCCTGCCATGACAATTGGTCAATTTGCTGAAATAATTACCATGATATTCTTGGGATATTTCTTGAAAAATTTAGGGTTTCGGAAAGTCATAACGATTGGAACAGTAGCCTATTTTGCGAGATATGCAGTATTTGGAACGGAATCCTTACCGGTTTGGTTGATTGTTGTGAGCCAAGCATTGCATGGTATATGTTTTGCCTTTTTCTTTGCAGCTGCATTCATGTATGTGGATCGTATTACGGATAAAGATATTCGCCATTCTGCTCAAACCGTTTTTGGAATTATCATATTGGGTGGTGGGCCAGTTATAGGCGGATGGCTTTCAGGTTTTTTACAAGAATACTATACCGTTAATGGTGTATTCAATTTTTCAAACTTTTGGTATACCATTGCAGGATTAAGTATCCTAACTACTGTATTCTTCTTTACATCATTTCGAGAAGAATTAGATATAAAAACATCAAATTAAATTAATTTTTAAAGGAATTGAAATATGAGTATTAAAAGATTGGGGATTGGTTTTATTGGGGGTGGTTTTATTACCAAATTTCATATTCAATCATTTATCAGTGTGCGAAATGCGGATATTTTGGGTGTCATGTCTCGGACGAAAAGTTCTGCGGAAGACTCGGCTGCTTTAGCCCGAAAGATTGGTGTAGGCGATGCCAAAGCATATGATACAATTACGGACATGATTGCAGACCCAGAAATAAATGCTCTTTGGATTTGTTCGCCTAACTACACTCGAATCAAGACAATGGAAGAAATTGTAAATGCTATTGAAAATGGAGTTGGTGAATTAATTGGAATTGCCTGTGAAAAGCCTTTAGGACGAAATGTTGCTGAAGCTAAAAAGGTATTAGAATTAGCCCAAAGGGTGAATTTATTAGATGGTTATTTGGAGAATCAAGTATTCTCACCGCCGGTAACCCGCGGGAAGGAAATTATCTGGGAACGAGCAGTTAAATCAACAGGACGGCCTTATTTGGCACGAACAGCAGAAGAGCATAGCGGCCCACACATGCCTTGGTTTTGGGAAGGTGAATTACAAGGCGGTGGCGTATTGAATGATATGATGTGTCATTCAGTAGAAGAAGCACGGTTTGTACTTACAGAACCTGGGGCACCACGAGAATCATTGAAACCAATTAGTGTTCAAGCTTATGCATCTTGCCTTAAATGGCAGCAACCCAAATATGCAGATCAGTTAGCTGAATCCAGTGGCGGTAAATTGGATTATAGAAATCGACCGTCTGAAGATTTTGCCCGTTCTTTGATTGAATATGAAACTGAAGATGGGCAAAAGCTTGTGGTAGAAACAACCACATCTTGGTGTTTTGTGGGCGCTGGTTTACGTTTAAGTATGGAATTGTTTGGACCGGAATATTCCATGTTTATGAATACGTTGGATACAGATTTAAAATTGTTTTTTAGTCGTGAAGTCTCTGGAAATCAGGGAGAAGATATGGTAGAAAAACAAAATGCAGAATCTGGCGTTATGCCTGTTGTAAGCAGTGAAGAAGAAGTGTACGGTTATACTGCAGAAAATCGCCATATGGTGGAATCGTTTTTAGCTGGAAAACGTCCATCTGAAAACTTTAGCGATGGCGTTGCTGTCACAGAATTATTGATGACGGCTTACATGAGTGCCGAACAAGGGAAAACGATCCAATTCCCACCAGATAATCTGGATACATTTATCCCTGCTGTGGCAAAAGGCGAATGGAACCCAAATAAAAAACGATGAAAAGTGTCAATAAATTATTTATCTAATGTATTATAATCGAAATATAATCTGTTTTATAAACCCCTCTATAATTCTCCCCTATTACAGGGGAGAAAATAAAAGGAGTCCACTTTTAAAACCTTTCTTTTCCCTTGTCATAGGGGAAACACAATGGGGTCAAAAATAATGAAACATGATTTTCATAAACATATCAGATTAAAACAAAATTTTACAAAAAATAGTAAAAATTCTTAAAAAAATAAAATAGGTGAAATGATGAAAAAACAAATATTATTAATCTTAATGGCGGGGCTTTTTGTGTTGCCGATCAATGCACAACCTGTTTCAGTAACAACTGATTATTCAGATGCTCGAATCCAAGATTTAAAATTGGGTACGCAGGCTTGGACATTTAGGAAATTTTCTTTTTACGAAATGTTGGATATGATGAAAGATTTGGATCTTCATTATCTTGAAGCCTATCCTGGACAAGTATTGGACAAAGAGAATCCAGATGAGCGATTCAGCCACAATATGTCTACCGGTCAAATGGCAGAAGTGAAAAAAGCACTTAAAGAATACAATGTTCATCTTTATGCCTATGGCGTGGTTGGTTTTGAGAATAATGAAGAAAGCACAAAAGTTGTATTTGAGTTTGCAAAAAAAATGGGCATTCGAACCATTGTAACAGAGCCAAAATATGATGATTTTTCCATTATTGAAAAAATGGTAAAGAAGTATAATATACAAGTGGCGATTCATAATCATCCTTATCCATCAAAATATGCTTTTCCACAAACAGTTTTAGATCATATTCGTGGTTTGGATGAGCGCATTGGTGCTTGTGCTGATATTGGCCATTGGATGAGAAGTGGGCTAAATGTAGTAGAAAGTTTGCGATTATTGGATGGTCGGATATTGGATGTTCATTTTGAAGATTTGGATGAGATTGGTTCCAAAAAAGCCAATACGGTTCCATTTGGTTCAGGAAAAGCAAATATTCATGATGTGTTGGCCGAATTGTCGCGACAAAATTTTTATGGCATATTGGCGACTGAATTGGAACAAGGATCTGTTGTGAAAAACCCGGTGCCAACCATTCGGGAAGGGAAGAAGTATGTTGATGATATTACCCATTATAAAGATTGGGAAGAAATATTAGACCAAGGTGGGAATGGCCGTTTTAACAAACATGGCTGGAATCATTATGGTCCAGGATATTTTGAATTAGACCATAAAACTGGTGTTTTAAAATCAAAACTGGGAATGGGTTTATTTTGGTATGCTAAAAAAATGCTCGGAGATTTTACATTAGACTTGGAATTTATGGTAGACCAGGAAAGATCTAATTCTGGTATTTTTTTACGAATCCCTGGTGTACCCCATGATAATTTTTATGTGGGGCATTCATTCGAAGTACAAATTTATCATCCAGGAGATGGAACTCATCGTACTGGCGCCATTTATGACGCTGAACCACCTTTAGCTAATGCGACGAAAGGCCCAGGAGAATGGAATCATTATTCCATCACATTTAAGGGTGACAAAATTATCGTTTATCTAAATGGCATAAAGGTGCAAGATTGGAAGGCAGAACCCCGTGGTAAAATTAGTGATTTTTCAGATAAAGGTTTTATTGGCTTGCAAAACCATGATTGGGAAACAGCGGTATTTTATCGGAACATTTTTCTAAAGGAATTAGAATAGCTACGAAGGTGCCAAGACTCGAAGTTGAAAAATTAAAACTTTGTGCCTTTGAGACTTTGTGGCAAAAGGAAATTATTAAATGATTGCAAAAGATTGGAATGAAGCAAAAGCCCAAGTAGATACTTGGAAAGCTGATGGCCTTAAAGTTGTATTTACCAATGGCTGTTTTGATATTCTTCATCGGGGACATGTGGAATATTTAGCTGATACAAAAGATTGTGGAGACCGATTGGTCTTGGCGCTGAATAGCGACCGTTCCGTACGTGAATTAAAAGGCGATTCCCGACCCATTCAAAATGAAGATGATCGTGCGGCTATTTTGGATGCATTATCGTCTATCGATATGGTAGTTGTTTTTGACGAAGATACACCTGCAGACATTGTTAAAATGTTAATTCCTGATGTATTGGCAAAAGGTGGAGATTATACACCAGATACGATTGTTGGTGCAGATACAGTTATTGAAAATGGCGGTGAAGTTAAAGTGATCCCATTTCGACCGGGACAGAGTACATCCAGTATTGTAGAAAAAATAATTAAATTATAATTAGCCGGACTTGACTTAACAGGCGAAGCCGTTGAGTTAAGAACGAATAAAAAGACCACAATTCTTAAGTCAGTTATGCTACGCATCCCTAACTCAAGTCTTGTTAAGTTTTGTGGTTGAATAGATAATTAACAATTTCGTGATTGTCAAAATTTTCTATATATTTTTGATAAGTCCTTGAATCACCAAATTGATTTATTAATAATTGATTATCAAATAATATACCATTTCGGGATCCAATCCATTCAGGATAATTAGAAAATTCCCAATCTTCCAATTTTTCCACCAAATTTGCTCTTTTTGGATTTAGATGGATGTATGGGCAAATATCTATTAGATATCCTTCATCATTAATTTTTTTATGCTGCAGTTTATTGGCAAACATTTTTCCTTTTCGATTATATTTAGCATTGAAATGCAAAGCATAGGATATAATAAATCGATTAAAAACTTCATAAACAGGGCGCTCGTTTTTTTGTTGAATACAAAAGTGAAAATGATTGGGCATTAAACAATAAGCATACAGGGCTATTTCATCTTGTGAATAGTTGGCTTTGAACTTGTTTAAAAAATAAATGTAATCATCCCGCTCATTGAATAAATCAATTTCATCCACGGAATGATTGTAGATATGAAAGATTGCTCCTTCTACAAATTCTTCTTTATTACATCTCATAATTATTTATCGGACTTGACTTATAAGCGAAGCCGTTGAGTTAAGTACGATTTAAAGACCACAATTCTTAAGTCAGTTATGCTACGCATCCCTAACTCAAGTCTTGTTAAATTTTGTAATTGATTAAACTCTGCAAGTCTTACTATTTCTTATGGAGCCATTCCATATATTCTGCTACACCTTCTTGGACTGTTTTAAATGGTGCATTATAACCGGCATTTCGAAGTTTGGTTAAATCAGCTTCTGTGAAACTTTGATAGCTCCCTTTTAAATGATCAGGGAATGGGATGTATTCTATTTCTCCTTTTCCGTGATAACCAATGACAGATTCGGCTACTTCTTTAAATGTTTGGCACTTTCCTGTACCAATATTGAAAATACCTGATACTTCAGGATGATCCAACATCCATAGATTTACTTTTACAACATCGTCAATATAAATGAAGTCTCGTAGTTGTCCCCCATTATCATATCCACCACTACCTTTGAATAATTTTGGGTTTTCTCCTGCTTCAATTTGATTGTTTAAATGAAAGGCCACACTGGCCATAGATCCTTTATGCTGCTCTCTTGGACCATATACATTAAAATATCGGAAGCCTACCACTTGGCTCTCAAAGGTAGATTCGTGTTGTCGAATATATTGATCGAATAAATATTTAGAATATCCATACACATTAATGGGATTTTCATTTTTTGGATTTTCGATAAAAATGGTGCTATCGCCGTATGTTGCTGCTGAAGAAGCATAAAAATAGGGGATTTTTCTATCCAAACAATAATGGAGAAGTACCTTCGAATATTCATAATTATTCGCCATCATATATTGGCCATCCCATTCAGTAGTGGTTGAACAGGCACCTTCGTGATAAATGGCATCAATTTTTCCGAGATCATTTCCACCTTTGACCATTGATAAAAAATCATCTTTATCTAAATAATCAGAAATATTTAAATCAGAAATATTCCAAAACTTTTTTCCATCTTTTAAATCATCAACCACAATAATGTCATTACGTCCGGATTGATTTAATCCTTGAACAATATTACTGCCGATCATGCCGGCACCGCCTGTTACAATGATACTCATGTTATTTTCTCCTGAATTTATTTTTCATTTAAATCAATCCTTTTTCGTTATAATTATTAAGAGTTTTTTTTATTATATACCCTTTGGATTGGATTAATTCATTATCCTTATATATTTCATCTTTTATTATAATTCCATTTTCGTTGAAATAAGTCCATTTCCCATTTTTATTACCATTTACAAAATTCCCAATATGTGTAGTATATACTTCATTTACCATACCAGTAGGACTGTTTTTATAAATAAATTTACCATTCCACTCTAATCCATTATTGAGAATACATTTGTAATCTAATGTACCATCAAGATTATAATATATAAATTCACCATCTTTTCTTCCATCTATATAATTACCCTGTCTACCAATTACTCCATTTTCAAAGTAACCAATTGATTTACCGTTCAATATCCCTTCTTTGTAAAATTCTTCTTTAAATTTATTACCATTTTTGAAATAGAAAACACATCTATCATGAAGTTTTCCATTTTTATAATTTAATTTTGAATAAATGCTTCCATTCTCATAATATTTAAGATACTCACCATTTTTTTTAAAAATATCAAATATTTTCATAATTGGAATCCATTATTAAATTATAAATATTAAAACCAAAATTAGTATTGGAGTAAATACACAAATTATGACTGATGATACAATATAATTCCATCCGATAATTTCAAACCACCTTAAAAAGGCTACAGATTTCAAAAATAAAAAATCAGAAATTTTTTTGAAATCTTTTATTAATAGAAATGATAATAATATTAAACTTATAAATAATATCTTAATGTTATGTGTATTTAGTTTATAATCAATAAGAGATAAATAAAAAAGTGGAACAATGTAATAATACATTAATATATTAATTTCGTTATAGGTCAGTTTTGTTATTGAAGATATGTGCAATAATAAATCTCTTACAATTATAAAAATTTTATTCATAATTATTTTAGATGTCTTACTCTCGTTACCTTCACCAATAATTAATTCTGTTAATTTATCTGCCATTTACTCTCTGTACCATTTGCTTTATTTTTTCTCTGTGTGTTCTCTGTGGCTATTAAAATAATAAGTTTAATAACGTATCTGTCTCTGAAAAATCCGGGGAAATATAATGAGCTCCAGCTCTAATTAATCGACTTCTTTTTTCAGGATTAAGTCCCTTACCGTTTGTTTCATCACTGGCAATTCCAACGGCAATGCCATCTACACGCCGACATTCTTTAATTTCAACTGGACCGTCCCCAAAGACCACCAATTCATGTCCATGGAGATTATTCTTTTCCATGATTTCACGAATACATTTCTTTTTAGAATATTTGCTTATATCTCCTACAGAACCAAAAATACCCCCATTGAAAAGGTCTGCGTATCCAAGTAACTTTGCTTCTGCGATTACATCATCCTGATCAGTTCCACTAGCAAGATATAAAGTAATACCTTGATTGCTTAATGAATGAAGAAAATCAACAGCGCCATTTACAGTAAAATCATTTACAGTTGTATCGCCATTTTTCAATCTTTCAACTCGGTCATCCACCATTTTTAACAATGCATCATTGTATATTTTTTTGTACCCGAATTTGTCCAAGATTTGATCTTTTGGAACGAATCCATATTCTCGAACCATGTTGACCAATCCTTCCATCTGAAGAATGGTTTGAATTCCGGTCGTTTTATCAATGAATTCCAAGGCGCGTTGTCGCGTGTCTTCGATAAATTGTGAATCTAATGAATGAATTTTATCGCCAAGAATTGCATTCATCATGATCGGTTCCATGACTGCTTCCCAGCCTTCTCGCAAAATGCTGATGGTACCATCATGATCAAATACCGCATGTGTAATTTTACCTTCAGGGATATCATTTGTACATATTTCGACGGATGAATCTGGAATCAAATTTGCGTGTATGATATTATCCGCTAATTCTGGGTTATATACAAAGCTCGCATCATCGGCTAAAGTGAGAATTTCGTCTCCAGAAGCAGTCCCAGTTTGGAATCGTTTTTTCACAGTAACTACCGATGCTAAATTAGCGAATTGAGCTGCATCTTTTGGAGAAAGTCCTGCAGCCAAACAACACGCCAATGCGCTGACCATTGTATCTCCAGCACCCACGGGATCTATTTGATCCACAATATGAATTCCAGGAATGGACTGTGCGCCATTTTCATCTACACAAATGAGCCCATTTTCTCCACGGCTAATAAAAATGGGTCTGTTATTTTTTGAATATAGTGATTTACCAAATTGAATGATTTCTTCTTCGGAAAAGGTATCGATAGGAGTTGCATCTACGCCATTTAATCGGGCTGCTTCAACTTCATTCGTTTTAAGAATTACATTCTCTAATTGATCCGAATAATCCCTTGAATCGATTAGAACCAATTTATCTGGATATTTTTTCAACAATTGATTTAATTTTTGTAAGAATGAACTATGATCCAAACTTCCAGGAACTTGTTGGTTAATAATTAAAGCATCACATGATTGTAATGCAGATTCAAAAGAAGCCAGCATATGATCTGATGCTTTTTCTGGTAATGTATTTAAAAAACCGAAATCAATTCGTGGTGCTTCTTCTTGATTAATATATCGTTTGCAAAATGTAACAGTTTGATAGGGAGCATCATTTAAAACAACATCGTCTGTGTTCACATTTAATGCTTCAAATTGACGAATGATTTCTTGTCCAAATAAATCGTGTCCCACAGAACCAATAGCCACAATTTCTGCTGGATTGAGTGCAGCAATATTTGCAATGACGTTTGCGCCACCACCCAAATGATAGTTTTGCTCTTTAACGGCTTGAGCTTGCTTTCCCGTTTCGAGAGAAATTTCAGATCCTTTAGGATCTAAAATCCAATAGGCGTCTAAACAAAGGTCACCGTACACTGCGATTTTGACATTTTTTATTTTGTTTAATATGGATTGAATATCAAGTTTCATTTTAGTTTGTCTTCAAGTTTAAGGGCTTCATCTTTTAAATCAACCAAATCTTTTACTTCAGCCATTGTGAATTCATGATTATTAATGCGGCTAACTGTTTCAATATCCACATCGGATATTTTTAAAAATACTTTGGCATTTTGTAAATATTTATGGTTCACGATAGATTGTTTTTTTATGAGAAATGATTGTAATTCATTTATGATTTCTGAATGATCATTAAAGTGCTTACACATCCAAGAAAGGAGTTGGGGGTAAAAATTAGCAGAAATGCCTGAATACCCACCACCACCCGCTTTTTGACTTTCCAATAAAAAACGAGCATCTGCATTTAAGATTTTTAACGGAGATTCTTTGGCAACATTCACTTTTTGAGAAAATAATTCCAAACTTTCAGATGTTTCTTTCATCCATACAAACCGACCTGTTTTTGCAGCCCATTTTGTTTCTGTAACTGACAGAAATCGATGATAGGGGGCTGGACATTCATACAGCCCTAATGGAATATCTTTCGTGTGCTTAAGAATGTATTCCGCATTTTTAATCCATGTATCAGATGAATCATTTTCTTGGGAAAACTGATTAACCAAACAAACCACAAAATCTGCGCCTAAATCGGTCATTTGTTTTATCAATTCTACTTGTCTATTCAAAGTATCAGCAAATGTGCCACTAACAATCACGGGTACTTTACCATCAACCTTTTGAACAACATATTGCGCCAGAGACTGCCTTTCTTTTATAGAAAGGGCAAACATTTCACTGGAACCACAAACGGCGAATAAGCCACCAATATCCGATTTTAAATACCATTGGATTAGGGAGTCCAATCCTTGCCAATCTATTTCATTGGAATGATTGAAGGGAGTAAGCATCACAGGCCAAACGCCCATTTGATTATTATTTTTCATCATAAATAAACTAAATAAGAATTTCTTTAAGAGATTAAATTAAGGATAATACTTAAACGAATACAGAACACAATTCAAAATTTATGAGCCAAAAAACATTAACAATATTTAATTCATTTGAAACCATGTTGAACAATATTGATCAACAGATTTACACTCCCATCGGTGATTTAAATGTAAATATTTGGAAAACAGACGAACCTGTTTCTTATGCTGATCGAAAAACAGGAGACTATAAAATATTATCTTTGAAGGAACGATGGGGTGATTTATTCGATTGTGCCTGGATGAACTTTAGCGGGGAAATTCCTGCCGATATTTTTGGTGAAAAGATTGTCTGTATTATAGATATCAGTGGTGAAGCGAATGTGGTGGATGAAGATGGTCATCCCAAATCCTGTTTAACAACGCGCTATTCCAATTTCGGTCCAATTAGCATGAAATATGAAGGACGACCTGTAAAAAAGACTGTTCCTATTTTGGATAAATGTGTGGGTGGTGAATCCTTTAATTTTTGGATAGAAGCAGGGAATAATGATTTATTTGGCAATTTTCAAAATAATGGAATTCTTGAAGAAGCATATGTTGCCATCCAGAACAAAAATATATTTGATTTATTTTATGACTATGAAGTATTATTGGACTTATGTAAACATATTGAACCCAAAACAGATAGATATAATGAAATTTATATTGCGTTGAAAAAATCTTCAGAAATATTGGAGAATTTCAATGATGAAACTGTTCAATTTGCCCGCGATATTTTAGGCATCGAATTAAACAAAAAGAATTTAGAAGACACACTACTCATATCTGCCAGTGGACACGCCCATATTGATCTGGCTTGGCTATGGCCGATTCGGGAAACCGTTCGAAAAGGGGCACGGACTTTTTCGCACGCATTACAATTGATAGAAGAATATGACGATTATATTTTTGGCGCCAGTCAACCCCAGTTGTATCAATGGATGAAAGATAAATACCCTGAATTATATGATCGTGTAAAGGTTGCTATTAAAAATAATCGATGGGAACCATTGGGTGGTATGTGGGTGGAATCGGATACCAATATTCCGAATGGCGAATCTTTGGTCAGGCAATTTCTATACGGAAAAGCATTCTTCAAAAAAGAATTTGATATCGAATTGAAAAATTTGTTTTTACCGGATGTATTTGGCTATTCTGGCGCTATTCCCCAGATTATGAAAAAATCCGGTGTAGATTATTTTACCACCATAAAATTATCCTGGGATAAATTTGTTAAATATCCCCATGAAACATTTTTCTGGCAAGGGATAGATGGAACAGATGTATTGGTTCATATGCCACCGGAAGGAACGTATAACGGTCCAGCGGCTCCGAGAGCAATCAAAAAAATTGAAGCCAATTATCAAGATAAAGATGCCACCAAACATGCACTTATGATTTACGGTGTTGGGGATGGCGGTGGTGGCCCCAGTCGAGATCATTTAGAACGATTAGAGCGATCGGCAAATTTGGATGGAATATCTAAAGTAAAACATTCATTTATTTCTGACTTCTTTGAAAGATTGGAAAAAGATGGTGACAAATTCCAAACTTGGGTGGGGGAGCTATATTTAGGGCACCATCAGGGAACCTTAACTACGCAAGGAAAAAGTAAATGGTATAACCGTAAACTGGAATTTGCTTTTCGAGATCTGGAATATTCATCTATTTTAAGTCAACTTTTTTCAGGGTCAGTTTATCCAAGTAAGGAAATCGAAGATATGTGGAAGGAAGTATTGCTGTATCAATTCCATGATATTATTCCCGGTTCGTCCATAAAGCGCGTGTATGATGAATCTTTTCCCCGTTATGAATCCATGATGAAACAAACGAGTAAATTGACAAATTCGGCTTGGGATTCCTTATCAACTACACTCAATACAGTAGAATTTTCTAACCCTGTATTAGTAAGAAATATATTATCCTGGGAAAGACATGAATGGTTAAAGTTTGATGAAAATTGGAAAAAGGTTACCATTCCATCTATGGGACATTCTGTTATTGAAAGTCGATTGATAGATTCATCTAAATTTTTTGTAAAAGCGACTCAAACATCTATTGAGAATGATTTACTGAAAGTTATTTTTGATGGCAATGGAACAATTATATCCATTTTTGATAAAGAACAAAACAGGGAAGTGTTAGCTGAAAATCAAGTCGGAAATGATTTAACTGTATATGAAGATGGGGGAGATGCTTGGGATTTCCCAGTGGATTATCGGGAAAATATTGCGGGGCAATTCGAATTAAAGAAATCTAACTACTATACAGATGGTCCAAAAGTCGTGATGCGCCAAGAAAGAGAATTTGGTTCATCAACATTAACGCAAGATATTGTACTTATTGAAGGGTCTCGGAAATTGGATTTTATAACGCATGTAGATTGGAAAGAAGATGATAAAATGCTTCGAACATCATTTTCTGTAGATATTTATGCAACCGAATATACATCGGAAATTCAATTCGGGCATGTAAAGCGGCCAACCCATTCCAACACCCAATGGGAGTTCCGCCAGTTTGAAAACGCAGCTCACAAATGGGTGGATCTTTCACAACCGGATTATGGTGTGGCATTAATGAATGATTGCAAATACGGGCATTATGTAAAAGGTAATGTGCTGGATATAAATTTACTTCGTAGCCCAAATTGGCCTGATCCAACGGCGGACCGATCAGAGCATAATTTCACTTATTCTTTATTTCCACACAGTGGAGATCATATTCAAGGTGAAGTGGTGAAAAATGCGTATGAATTAAATGTTCCACTAAAGACTCATTTATTAAAGTCACAAAGTGGCGAATTACCACCTCATTGGTCATTTTTATCAGTAGATTGTAATAATGTGGTTGTCTCATCAGTTAAGAAATCGGAAGATGGAAATGGAATTATTGTGAGACTATACGAAGCATTCGGATATAAAAAACAGGCGACTTTATCTTTTGGAATTGATATTAAACACGTGGCTCTTACGAATTTGATTGAAGAAGAAATAGAAGATTTAGCCGTTGAATCGAACATGGTTACAGTGCCTTTTAAACCATTTGAGATTCAGACCATTCGATTAATTTAAAGATTTATTATTTTTGAGCGGATAGTAAATCAGAAACGACAGTTTCTGGATTATTCACATCCACGATTACTTTATCATAATGTCCACCTTCAATATCAATAACGATAGTTTTCTCTTTATTCGTTACATTCCAAAAGTGTTTTTCTCCTTTGCTTCGAAATGTACCCGCTACAATAATTCCTGGGATATGTGTGCCGGGGAATCGCAGACCTTTCCAAATTCCTTTCATGGCAGTTGGATCTTTTTTAACATTTTTTATGGAGCTAACAGGAATTTGAATCTTTCTTTTAAATGCCCAAAGTTTATGAAGCCCCTTTAATTCAAAAGTGGCGATTCCATCGGTGATTGTTACGTTTACCATAGTTTATTTTAACTCCACATTTATGATTATTGGAAAATGATCCGAAGGATATTTTAAATCTTTCACATTTGCTAATGCACCATATTTTTTAATTTGGATATTTTTATCGTTTACAAAAATATAGTCGATTCTATTTATAACAGGTCTATTGATATCAAATCCGTTAAATGTTCCCACCGGCCCGAAAGGTGGCTCTTGAGTTAAATCTCGTGAATCATAAAACTCATTTAAAATATGTTGTATTGGGGTCTCGTCTGGTTTCAGATTGAAATCACCCATTAAAAATGCGGGAAAGTGTTGTTGGTTAATTTCATTTATTATTTCTAAAATTAATTTAGCGGAATTCTCCCGTGCTAATTTCCCTTTATGGTCAAAGTGGGTATTAAAAACCCAAAACTGTTCACCGTTAGATTTGCTTTTTAGTAATATATACGTGCAAATGCGATTGAGTGAAGCATCCCAACCGCGGGATGGAATATCAGGCGTTTTAGACAACCAAAAAGTTCCGTTTTTAATTTCAGTAAATTTCTTTGTGTTATAAAAAATAGCTGAATATTCACCTTTCCCGCCTTCTTTTACATCTGCTCTGGCAATGCCCACATAGGAATATGATTTTAATTTCTCATCTATAAATTGGATTTGATGTTCCAATCCTTCTTGCGTTCCCATTACATCTGGTTCGTGAAAGCGAATTTGATTTACCAATGTTTCTTTTCGATTCTCCCAAATGTTTTCGCCATCACTTCGACTATCAAATCGGATATTGTAAGTCATTAAGGAAATGTCCTGCCCAAAAGAAAGTGTGAGTGTAAGTACTAAAAATGTGAATGTTTTATTTATCATGAGATTTATATGGGGTTAAAACCCCTGCACCTTTTAGTTTTTAGTAGCCCCGACCTAAAGGACGGGGTAACTATTCTGTTTATACTTACCCCATGCTTTAGCTTGGGGTAAGTATCCCCAAAGAAGTAGGGCTTTAGCCCAAAACTACCTGATATTATATTCGACATTATTTCTCCACGACCAATTTAAAATTTTCGAATTGGACCAAAGCAGGCCGTTGATCATTAGTGCCGGCGGCTAAACCAATATCCATGGATTTGCCTAATCCTGTGATTTCTCCGGAACTACGCGATAAAACCCAATATTCGCCGTCAAAACTATAATAGCCAGAAAAGCTATCGCCATGCCGTTCCATTTTCAGCCAAACTGGGGGAAGAGTGGAGCCTTCGGGATAATTATAACTTTTGGCATTGTGCATAGAACCATCACCGTATTCATCCCATTGAAGTCCGGCTCTCCCCGGAGTCGTAAACATTAGGACTGATCCCAAACTTCCTGGTTCTGTTTCGTGGCTTTTGGATATATCATTCCGAAGAAAAATCCCTGCTCTGAACCAATCACTAACCCGTTCACCAAATCCAATTATTTTAACCGTGGCGATGAAATTTCCGTGGATTGCTTTTTTTAAATAGATGGCACCGTAGGAATCTTCTGCATGGAGAAAATCCGTTCCAGATGCTGTGATTTCAAAGGAGTCATTGCCTAAATCAAATTCGCAGGGTTGAGCAGTGCCGGAACAATACGTAAGAAAATCATTTTCCGATAAATTTACAGTTTCCATTTCCCAAACGGACACATGAACAGGTGGAAGATCACCAATCGCCACTTTGTGTTTTCCAACGGAAAGCACAGCAGAAAAGGTAACACGTCTATTTTCTTTTTGAGATAGAGTGATCGTTTGAGCTTCCCATATTTTCCCATCCACTTTGAGATCGACCGATTCATTCCGATCTTGATTGCGAACATTTTGAACAGAACAGGAAATATTTATAGGTGATCCATTTGGTATTTCTAATTGGGAAACGGATAAATCGCTGTAAAGAGTGTATAATGATTTTCCGGAAATTCTAATAGATTTGTAAGGTGTATTCCCAATCGCGATTGTATGTTTTCCGGGATCGTAAAATTGATGCTCAAAATGAATCGTTCTTGAATTGTTAGCAATAACGGGAAATAGTTTTGATTCTATAACCTTCCCATCTATATATAATTCCACAGGAAGCATGCCGGTACTTCCTACATTTTTTACATCTGCAGAAATTTTTAATACTTCACCCGTTTTTAATCTTTTTGGACCGGTGAAATTTAAATTAGAAACTGTGAATTTTGGTAGGCCATCAATAATACTTTCTGGTGGTGTGACTGGTGCTTCAATGGTGAAATTATTTTCATATACATTGTCGGTCAAATAACAGGCACAGAGTTTCATTTCTGCTTGCTGAAGATTGTAATAAATATTGTTGGTGACGGTCCATCCAGACGACATATTCTGGAAAAATAGTCCCACATTTTCGTTGGTTTCCGCGTGAGCCACATCATGGATCAGGTTATTTCGAACCACCGAGCCTTCGCTCAATCCGTACACAGCAATGCCACCTTCATCGTCTCGTACCAAGCACGTTTCAGACACATGATTGAATTCCACCAAATGATTCCCATCACTATTTTCTTCCACATTGGGCCAACTGCCAACGGCAATGCCATAACTCCCAGTTTTTGATACACGGTTGTGTGCGATGGTGGTTCGCAGGGCATTGGCTGTATAAATCCCTTGGGACGCCGGCCAGCAATCCATGATGGAATTATACGTAATTTGATTATCGTTCACCCAATCTTCAAAATGGTTTGGGTGAACGGTGCCTGTGGCATTAACACCGTTTCCTTTTACATGGGAAATAACATTATGAGCCACACGATTATGATAAGAACCAATACCCAAATGAACAGCCGTTTGTCCCACATTTTGGATGGTATTTTTTAGGATTTCACAGTTTTTGGCATAAGAATAATCCAAAGTTGCTGTACCACCTTCTGCTGTTTCTTGAAAGGATAATCCATAGAACCGCAGATTGCGAACCGGTTGATCTTGACTCCCTTTTATAGAAATCAATCCTTGAGCATGGGGAACGGTAATAACGGCATCATTTGGATTGGATACATCCTGCGGTGGAATAAGACTTAAGACCTTTGTCTTTTCATCAAAATACCATTCACCGGGGGAATCCATGAGTGCTTTCACATTTTCTACATAATATTTGGGTGGCACATCCATGAGTCCATTGTGAGATGATTCTAAATAAGCACGGTTATTATTATCAATTGATTTGATGGAACTATGAATCGTAGACCATCGAACGACTAAATGAATTCGATTATTTTCCATATTTGGCCATGTCTGAATATCTCCATTATTAAATTGAAAATAGTCGGGATCCGTGGGCATGACTGCAACAGGGAAGTAGCCTTTATTGGGCGTCCGTGCTAATGTTTGTCTTTCACCCTTTACATAAAGAGAATTGACTGATTCGCCAGGAAAATGTGTTTCCCAAACGCCATTTTGTTTTTTTGTCCAATTTGTGACGGGCTTGCCGCCAGTAATTATGGGTATTTCGTAAGGATAGGCAGCATAAGTCACATAATAATCTTTTAATTTATGATATTCAAAAGCACCGGTAGGGAGATTGGTTTCTACCCGTTCACCACCGTCTTTTGCTTCAAATTTTATGGGCTGACTGACAGGATAGATTCCGCCACGGATAAGTACCAGAATATCTCTTCCATTGCCATAGATATGGGGAGATCCAATAAAACGCGTTTCAATGGGCGGTTCTTTCTTTTCATATACTTTCTTTTTCAAGTGTCGAATCGCCTGTTGAGCACTTTCAATCGTAGCAAAAGGTCCATCCGTTTTTGCTAAATTGGGTTCCGGTAAGGTACCACTCCATTTATCATTTCCATTTACAGCAACATAAAAATCCGCTTCAGAACTTTGGATGGAAAATTCAGACCCCGTTTCGTTACGGAGAAATTTCCCGTCAGCAAATAGGGTTTGGGTTAGAAATGTGTAAAATAGAATGAGATAAATTGGTTTCATGTTTTTCATAATAGATTTTCTATTCTGTGATTCCTTTCCAGGAATCGGTTCTAAATGGTGATGCAGGAAGTCCTTCTTTATTATACAAATTAAAAATGGGATTAGTCGCCCAAGCATAGCGAACTGAAATGGGATTTTGTACTTTGTCAGAAAAAACGGTTATGGTTTCTCCTTCGATAACTGCATTGGCCCAATGAAATTTCTGGTTATCGCCGGCAATGGAAAAACCGGTTAGTTTTCCACCTGACTTTGATACAAGTCCACTACCAATGTGTTTAAAAGATAGTCTAATTTTATTTTCTTCGATTTCCATGGATTCATAAATAGGTCCCGAATGTACAATGGATTTACCGTAAACAATGTTCATAGCATTTAAGGATAATCGTTGCCCAACATCTTGCTTATTCCTTGGATGAATATCTTCAGCATCTCCAATGTCGATTGCTACAGCCATTCCGGTATTTGGCAATGCTAACGTCATGAGTTGCGCTTCCCGGAGTTCTGCCCAATCATCTTCAAGAAGTTCTATTTGCAATGTTTCATAATTAGCAAGTTGTACAAAAAGGAATGGAAAGTCACCTTGGTCCCAATTGGAACGCCAATTATTGATGAGAGTTGGGAATAGTGTCTGGTATTGGTGTGCTCTACTCACATTACTTTCCCCTTGGTACCAAATGACCCCGCGAATACCAAAAGGAATTAAAGGGTTAATCATTCCATTAAATAAAACCGTTGGTCTATTTGGACCGTAGGGTTCTGCAGGTGTCATAGGAAAATCAAATATGTCAATTTTTGCAGGATCAATTTTATATTTCCATGTTCCTGCAATAGAGATAGTCCCATGTGTTTTACTCTCTAAATTGAGTTGTTCAGGTTTACCAAAGATACCACCTACATTTCCGATGTCAATTACTTGCACTGCGATAATATTCTCTTCTCCGGGTTTCACCAATTCCGCAGGAATAGAATAGGATCGAACTTTAGTGACATGTGTTTCACATCCTACAAATGTTCCGTTGAAATAGGTAAAGTCATAATCATTAATCGGTCCCAAATTCAGAATCAAATCTTCGCCATCCCAATCGGTTGGGATTTGAACTTCCTTTCGAAACCACACTATACCGTTATAATCAAGGCCGGCATCTTGCCACACTGTTGGAATTTTCATTGAATTCCAATCAGAAATATCATAATCTACATTTTGTATATCGTCTTCGCCATTAGGTGAATTAGCAATTGTAGACGTCAGTTCATCTTTCCATTTATGTAACTGTTTTTGGTAATTCCCTTCTGCTAATTCAGGATATTTGGATTCATTATCTATCATATCTATTTGATTATCGAACAAAGATAGTTTTTTTAATGATTTTCGATCTGTCCAAGCTTCTATAACTGTTCCACCCCAGGATGAACTTATTAATCCGATTGGTACTTTTAATTTTTCATGTAAATCACGCCCAAAGAAATAAGCTGTTGCTGAAAAGGGTGGAAGCGTATTTGGTGAACATATTTTCCACCCGTTACTATTGACTTTTTGGCTTAATCTAAGGGACGTTGTCTGTTCTACATGAAAGAGCCTAATATCTGAATAATTAGAATTAATAATTTCTTCTTCATAATTATTGATATGCCCCCAATTATGGTGAACTGGCATTTCCATATTTGATTGTCCTGAAGCTACCCAGACTTCACCAATCATGACATTTTTAAACGTGATCGTATCTTGACCCACAATTTTTAATTCATAAGGTCCTCCGGCAGAAAGGGGAGATAAGCGAACCATCCAATCACCTTTTGGGGACACGTTTACATTTTTGGATTGGCCATTTATGTAAATATTTAATTGAGAATTTGGCGTTGCTGCTCCCCAAATGGGAACATCGATATTGCGTTGTAAAACCATATTGTCACTGAAAAGGGCAGGAAGTTGAATGTTTGATGCAAGAGTTGGTTGGGTGGGTATATTTCTAATCCATCTATTAAAAATAAATAACGTAGAAGCGATCAGAATTGTGTAAAAAGTTATTTTAATCATGGGTGTTAAACTCTGCAATTAAGGGAAAATGGTCTGAAATCATGTTAGTTTGTTCTGTATCAATGATGTACGCTTTTTTGAAATTTTGAGACATAGCCGGTGATGCATAAATATAATCAATCCGTCGAGAAATATTTTTGATAGCTTCCTGACTATGTTTTGAAAATGAATTAGAAGTGAATTTTCTTTGAGTTGGAAAAGTTGGATGATAGTTTTTCATTAGGTCTTTCATTTTACTTTTATCCAGCACTGATATGACTGAATAATCAAGTTCTCCATTATTTAGATTAAAATTACTGTTATAGATAGAATCCCTTTCAATAAAATATTGATGAACGGTTGTAGCTTTATATTGGATACTATCTTTTGAGGAAAGGGCATTTAGATCGCCCAATAAAATTATATTTTTATTTTGTGTTTGGTTGATTTCATCCATGATAAATAAAATTTCTGTTTGACGTTCTTTATAGGTGAATGGAGAAAGGTGTGTATTGAAAAAATCAATTCCAGCAGTTCGACAGTGTTGTAAGCCATGAGCCATTTTATTCTGATTTATTTCAATTGTTTCGATAGGTTTTGCAGACGTTAGTCCCAAATGATACCCTGTTTTTGTTTGATATAAAGCTGAATATGTATGTCCCCATTGTTCGGCATCTGTTTTAAGTTTTTTTTTGGTATATCCGTTGAGTTCCTGCAGAGCAACAATATCCGGATTCTGTTCTTTCATCCATTCAATAAAAGCAGCGTACCGATCTGGAGCATCTTCAAATCCTTTCCACACATTGTAAGTAATTATCCGCAGTGGATTTGATTTATTAATTGATTGCTTATTAAAAACTAAAAAGGCAAGCAGCATTAAAGCGATAAGGAGAAATTTATTCATAATTAATATTTTTTAACTGTCCACCATCCAATCGTCTAAAGCGGGCACAGGCGCCCCAACCACCACCTTTGTTTACAATTTTCATTAATAAAGTATTATGACCTTTTTGCAATATGACTTCTTGTACATCTTCACCAGCCGTCACTGTTCGACTGGCGTCATTCTCATGAATCAATTGACCGTTTAGCCAAGTTTTAATTCCGTCATTGCTTCCCATTTCTAATCGAACAGTTTGTGTTTTATTTGACCAAATATCAGTTTCTAAGTATACCACAGCAACCATTGGATTAATTACTTTGGCTAAATCTACATACCAATAACGGTTTGGATCAGAATCGTGGGGAACAGGTTGCCAATGTGCATATGCTCTTAATTCTGGCTCGAAGGCTGTGTCAAACAAAGAGTCTCCTTTATCTGTGAATGGTTGAGACATTCGCCAATTGATAATATGACCTTCATATTGCTCTGTTAGATTCAGCACTTGCTTATCATTAATGAGTTGTTTTTTAAGTAATGTATAATCTACATCCTGGATATTAATATTGTCTTGTATGGCTAAAACTGCTGCGGTAGCAGCGGATTGTCCTAATACCATAAAGACCGGTTCCATCCTGATAGAGCCAAAGGCAATGTGAGATGCAGATAAGCACACAGGAACGAGCAAGTTTGTACATTCACTTATTTTAGGGATAATGGATCGGTAAGCGATAGGGTAGGGAGAAAAACCACCTAATTGTACATCGCCTTCATTCCTTACATGTCCGCTACTATCGACATATCGCTGTACATGGTGAGAATCCATACTATACGCAGCCATGCCAACACCATCTTTGGATATTTCATATCTCTGGCAATTGTGCTGTGTCATAACATAATCAGAAACCATACGGCGTGCTTCACGGATATATAATTGATGGGACCAATGACCATTGTCCACAAATTCATCTTTAGGTAATCCCCATTGATTCACTTCATCTTGAACCGATTTAGGGACTCTGGAATCATTAGCCAAAAACCACATAAGTCCTTTTTGATAATCTTCATGTTCCTGAATAATTGCTTCCCGTGTGACATAATCACCATCGGGATAATCATAATTCATCCCAATATTGTCTGTGGCAAATCCACCTTTATTATTTGTATCTGTTTTTCCGTTTGGCATAGGTGTTGAAAGCTTTAGAACATCAAATACACCTGTATTCAGATAACGAAGAAGTAACTCGTATCGCATAGGATCATAATGGTTAGGTTTAGGGAAAGGAAGTCTATTTTCTGGTATATTGGTCAAACACATACGAAAACAATACCCTTGGATTCTATGATCGCCGCTGCCTTCATTTCCGGGGCCACCATCATTTTGAATACCGGGTAATAACCCACTATTAGGATCGCCGGGAATAATGTATGGATCGACAGGATGTTTAAAATTATGATACACTGCACGTTTGGTTTGAACGCCATTGAGTGTTTCATCATAGACTTCATTAGACTCTCTACCGAACGTATATGATACACCGGCCTTAGCCATCAAGTCCCCTTCGTAAGTAGCATCAATGAACATTTTACCACGGAATGTTTTACCGGACTCCATTTGAATTTCTAAAATATGACTATCATTTTTTTTCATATTTTTGTTTAAGTCGATTCGTTCATTATAACTTACAGGAATATTATTTTCTAAAATAAAATCATTAAAAATATTTTCTGCTACATGGGGCTCGAATGTCCACATGGTTTTGTCCGAGATGGGAGTATTGTTATAGTGCGCATAAACCCGTTGATAAAATTCCCGAGATAAACCACCAATGGCATCTTTATTTCCAATATCAGTAGCCCCTAATCCACCCGCACTTAACCCACCTAAATGATTGCTCGGTTCAATTAACAATACAGAATATCCCATTCGGGCAGATTGAACAGCTGCTATAACACCTGCAGATGTCCCGCCATAAACAATAATGTCATAGTTATTAAATCGGGTATTGCAGGAAGTATTTAATAGAATAGTTAAAGTGGCTATAGTTATTATTAGTAGTCTGTTCATGAGTATTTCTTATGGCGAGTAAATTTGTTATTGTGTGGAATGGAATAACACTGCTGGTGGAATTTCTGATTTATTTATATTGTTGCTTTGCCAGCTAACCTTAATATTATGGGAGCCACCATTTTGAAAATATTTGACACCAATTTTATGCATTCCTTCTCTTAAGGCTATAGTATTATTTTTCTCTTTAATTGCATGTAGACCATCATTATCAATTAATATATTATTGTTAATGTATAATGCGGATCCATCATTGGACGATAAATAAAAAGTGTATAAATCGTCAGAAGGAATTTTGATATATCCCTTAAAATCAAAGGAAAAATATTTTTCTCTGTCGCGGTCAATAATAGTAAAATTAGTACAAGTTCCGACATTCTGGGGCGTTGTCAGACTAAACTTGTCGATTGTATTGAACTCTCCTTTGAAATAATTGAAAATGAGACCAGGTTCATAATGTGAAAGTTCTATTGAATTATCAAATTCAGTTTTTTCAAATAAATAGTTCGTGATCGGGCTAAATCTATCATCAAGGTAAGCTCGTAATTTGATGTGAGCCGATTTTGAAATATTGAACGAGCCAGTATACAAATGGGATGTGCGATCAGGTTTATCACCATTTAGGGTATAATAAATAGAAGCATTATCAGTGTCACAGAGAATTGAAATAGGGGTTTTGTTTAGAAAAAGATTGTCACCTTCTGAAATATAAGGAGCGGTTACAATCGATGAAAAATCAAACATAACAATATTATTTTTTTTATCTTCTGGAAAAGACATCACAGATAACATTCCGGCAGGAATATTTAGCTTTATCTCTGTGTCAGAATGGGAGACCATATATTCTTTCCCAATTAAAAATTTAATATTCCGACAGTTACCTTTTATAATTGCAGTTTGGTTAGCATCGAAATCTTTGACTTCACCGTCTACAGTTTTTGTTATACCCAGATTATTAAATATCCCTAATAAATATTTATCATTTGATCGTGCATGTGCTGTACCTACTTTACCCTCCACCTGATAGGGGAAAAGATTATTAGCTATTTGAATAAAATAATCTGCATCACGTTTTTTCCCTTTGTAGATCTGAACTTTTTCTTGCGGCATTGGTGAAGCGTTAGCCTGATTCTCGTTAAAATAGACAAAAAATTGATATTGATCTAATAACTCTTTAGGCGCATTGGCCGATAAAACATCAAAACTACTAATCCAGGGAGACGGAGTCAGGTTACCAGATTCTTTGCCTAATCCTTTTGGATGATCTGCATCAAGCACATCTTTTGCAAATGCTGATAGTCGTTTATGAAAAATATTTGGTTCAGCAATTTGATACAATTTAGAAATATTTCCAGCTATAAAGCGAATATCGACCCCAAAAGTATTTGGCGGCATTATTAAAGCTATAGGAACAATAGGATTTGGCTTAGAATATTGATTATTGATTTTTTGAAAGTCTTTATTAATAGATCCGTATTCAGTTAACGGATAGTTATCCCAATTACTAAAATAATTTTCAGCACCCCATTCTTCACTCCAATATGAAGAACCTGAAAGCCATGAATAATACAATAATCGGCGTTGGAGAGATCGACTACTTCCGTAATTGGCTCCAATAGGGTTTTCCCTTTTAGAGTTATAGTTTAATATATCGACTGCTTCTGGGTACCATGGTGTAAAGTTAGTTGAACATAGACCACCAAATGGGAATCCGCCCCATGACTCATAATAAACGCCGAATGGTTTATTAAATTCTTTTCCAGCTCCCCTTGAGAAAGCAATTTGTAAAGCGGTTAGCGGTACTTGGTTTCCAATTTCAGCCATAATATTCTTCGCGCCTAATCGCAAAGCGCTATGTTGAAGTTGAATGAACCCGGTGACGGACATAACTTGGTTTGAAGCTCGATTTAGTATTTGTTTGAAATATTTTTCTATATAGTGTTCAACATCAGATAAATTAGATAGTGAGCGATAAAGATCTTTGTAAGTTTGATAATCCCCTGCTGAAAAGTAAGGATATTCAGTTCTGCCTTCATAAGCGGCGAAATCTTGATATTCTAATCTATTCCCTGTTTTAGATTCAAGTTTTTTCAAGAAGTGATAATCATGTATAGGGGAATTACCCCATTCATGTACTTGAAATCCAAGGAAATTTGGGTCATCACTTAGTTTAGCCGAAACGGTCTCAATTCCTTTCAATGATTGAAATGGCATTCCACCGGAAATTCGGTCAATGTAATAGGGAAGACCAGAGTTCTGTGCTATGGATAATTTTTCAGAATGCTCCCATTGATCACCGAACTGGTGTTGATGCATTCCCGTATTTAATAATCGATATCCTGTATTGTTGAGCAATCGATGTTTTTGTAATCCTTTACGAAATTGCGGATTTTCATGTTGTAGGAATGTCATTCCTGGCAAATTCTGTAATTCTAAATCATTTTTTTTATTGGGTAGTTTATTACTATCACATGAAAATAGAGAGAACGCTAAGATTATCAATATAATAGTTAAATATTTAGATATTTTTTTCATTTATATTTTTTGAATAAATTTAAAATAATAACGGGAAATCAGTTTGTATAATAAGCTGTTGATTCAATTTCATGTTTTTCTATTCCGGGACCTTCCAAAAAAATATTTAAATCCAACCCACCACCTTGTTGAAAATATTTTACATCAATTTTATGATACCCAGCCATTAAAGCAATTTCGGCTGACCGCTCTTCAGCACCATGGGGATTATCATTGTCTATCAATAAAGCGTTATTAATTAATAATATACTTCCATCATTTGATAAAGCATAAAATGTATATAATCCGTCTGTCGGAACCAGAACATATCCCGAAAATGTGTATCCAAAAATAGTTGGATAATCATCTTCGAATAATGAAATGGAAGCCGCTATACCCGAATTCTTAATAGGTAAATTGTCCAATTCTATCGTTGCATAAATCTTCCTGCCCGATGTGTAATAGTTATAATCCAATCCGGGTTTAGGATTTTGGAGTGTAACAGGTTGTTGTGGAGATTGTTTGATAAATTCTCCTTCATAAATTTTACCAACAGATCCATCCGGAAGTACTTCAGCCGTTTTGAGTAAAACGCTTTCATTAATCGTAAATGGTCTATCATATATGGGTGAGTTTTTAGTCGGAGTATCGCCATTGAGAGTATAATGAACATTTAAATGGGGTCGTGGTTTCTGGATAGTGATTTCTTTACTCCCAATAAATACATTCCTTTTATTAAAGCCGCGAATGGATGGATGTCGATAATGAACTCCCATGGCATCTAAACGGAAATAAAAGTTGGACAATCGTTGGAAAAAATCATTGTAATCGCGATTGTTTTGCGACGTCCAAGCCACTTCAGATAAAGCAGATATTCTGGGAAATAGCATATATTCCACATGGTCACCTGTAGGCATATATTCTGTCCATACATTTGCTTGGACACCCAAAATATATTTAGCTTCTTCTGGGTTTAATTCTTTTGGAATCGGATTATATTCATACACTTTTTCTACCGGAAGTAATCCGCCGATTGCTAATGGTTCTTGATTTGGCTCTCCTTGATAATAATCAAAATAGCAATAGGTGGTAGGTGTCATGACGACCGGATGTTTTAATTTGGCAGCTTCAATTCCACCTTTTGTTCCACGCCAAGACATCACTGCCGCATTTGGTGCCAACCCGCCTTCTAAAATTTCATCCCAACCAATAATGTTTCTGCCTTTGCTATTGACGAATTTCTCAATTTGTTTAATGAAATAGCTTTGGAGTTCATGTTCGTCTTTCAATCCTTCCAGCTTTATTCGGTTTTGGCATTTTGGACAAGATTTCCAATGCTTTTTGGGTGCTTCATCTCCACCAATATGAATATACTTGGAAGGGAATAGATCCATAACTTCTGTCAGTACATCTTCTAAAAATGTGAATACTGTATCATTCCCTGCACAATAAATATTTTCCGATATACCCCATAGTTTTTTTACTTCAAAATCACCATCGTTACATGCCAGATAAGGATAGGATGCCAAGGCAGCAACTGAATGCCCCGGAAGTTCGATTTCCGGGACTACCGTAATGAATCGTTCTTCGGCATAACTTACAATTTCTTTAATTTGATCTTGGGAATAAAAACCGCCATACTGTTTCCCGTCATATTGTGCCGGTCGATCTCCAATATGTCCAATCAATGTTTCGTCACGATAGGCACCTACTTCTGTTAATCGTGGGTATTTTTTAATTTCAATTCTCCATCCTTGATCTTCTGTTAAATGCCAATGGAAGGTATTCATTTTATGCATGGCTAAATAATCGATGTACTTTTTTATGAAGTCTAATGGAAATAAATGGCGCCCCACATCCAAATGCATTCCACGCCACTTGAATCGTGGCTCATCAACTATTTTACAATTTTGAATTTTTGTAGTAATTGGAAATTCATTTTTCTCCAATTCAGGTGGACAGAGTTGACGAAATGTTTGAAATCCATAAAAAAGCCCAGAAGGTGTACTTGCTTTTAATGTAATAGAATGATTTTCAACTGTTAATTCATATCCTTCATCGGGGATATCATATTCAGGGTCGTAGTTTATAAGAATTTTATTAAGCCCAAAATCTTTGTTACTTTCTAACAGTTTTATTGGTTTTAATAAGTTTATAAAAAGTTTACCTATATTTTTTTCTATATCAGAGCCATGTAATGTTGCAATTCCACGTAACCCCATTAAGTCAAAACTTTCGTCCAATAATTGAATTGAGTTTGGTTTAGGAATAAGTGCTAAAGGTTTTTCTTGAATCTGATGGGTCCTTTTTTGGGGGATGCAACTCATTAATGTGAATAAAATAAATAGGGTTCCGCCCTTAAGTAATTGATTCATTATTTTACTTCTCCAGATATTTAATTTTCAAGGATATGAACACGATAGATATTGCGATTGTGCACCTTCATTAAAGGATTTTTTTTCTTATTTTCTCTGTTTTTAAATCCTGAACGCCGTTCACATCGTGGATAGAAATGTTGCTTGAATTCTTGAGAATGAATTGTGGTGCATTCTCATCTTGTTGAGCATCAATGTTAAAAAAGGTGGCATCGTGTACATCATCTAAAATAAAGGCAGGCCGTTCATCTTTATTCAAAGTGCGTAATACGATATTGTTTACTCTCAATCCTTTTACATACCGGAAATAGAATCCGTAAGCTGGCATGGAATCCCATCGATAAGGGTCTGGATACGTATCAATATTTTGCGGAACTTCTTTATTTATCAAATCCTTTGTCCCGCCGCCACGGAAATATATACGAATATTGCTTAAGGTTAAATCTTCAATATAATGTCCAGGAATTCCCATAATCATCGCTGCACCCAACCCAGGTTGTTTTGGACGTCCGCCTACATCGTACACATTGAAATTACTAATTGTCACACGTTTAATCGTACCTACGGGTATCCCATCTGGACCACGCATTCGGGCATTGAGCCGGATGAAAAGGGGTGTTTCGGTTATATCGCGCATGGTAACATTATTGATTAAAATATCTTCTATAGATCCACCGTCAGCCGTTTCAATTGCGATGCCACGTGAGTGCTCAAAAACACAATTAGAAACCGTGATATTTTTAAATCCACCGTTGGACTCTGTACCGAATTTCAAACGACCTGTAATGCAATGATTAACCCCGGGTGCTTCATCGATAAAATTAGTCGTACATGTGCCATCGAGTAATGACCCTTCATCATAGCCAAATATTTGGCAGTTGGTAATAGTCACATTTTCTGTATCACGGGCATAGCCCAATGCAAAAGAAGATTTTAAACATAGGCCATCATCTGTGGGGGAATTAATAATACAGTTTGAAATTCGAACATTTTTACATGCATCAATGTCAAATCCATCCCTGTCGGCATCGACCCGTACATTATCAATAGTTAAATTATCGACGCCTGTGGCTAAAATACAGAAATGACCGCCATGAAGTATAGAAATATCCTTAATGGTAACATTAACGCAATTTTTTAGGGCAATGGCTTTATTTCCGGATCCAATGAGCTCTGGCTTATCGTGTGTTTGTAATCCTTTTCCCCAAATCATTCCTTCACCTGTGATAGCAATATCTCGCAAACTATCGCCATAAATCAAACTATTCTTCCAATAGTTGTGCCCAAAGTCCTGAAATTTTGAATACCAAGTTTCTTTTTCTGGTAAATCATATCCTACACCATTTACTTCTTTATCTCCAATCAGCACTGCACCTTGATCGAGATGGAGTGTAATTTTACTTTTTAAATGAATGGTAAATGAAAGATAATCTCCGGCTGGAAAAAATACTGTTCCGCCACCGTTCTTCACAGCCGTTTCAATTGCAGTGTTTATTGCTTTGGTATTATTCGTTTGTCCGTCCCCAACTGCTCCGTAATCAAGTACATTATAAAAAGGGCTATCAGATACTTTTTGGGGTTGGGTCTTATTACAACTCGTCAATATTATTGTGGCAAAAGCAGAAAAAGTTAATATGAATATTTTCAATTTCATTTTATTTCACCTTCGGGCTACGAAAGTAATTCACACAAAAGATATTCAATCTATGGTTCATTTTTTGTCTCTCTATTTGATTAAATGATTATTGTCATGACTAAAGCAGTTAAACTATCTTTTTTTCGCCCTTGGAGTTAAATCTGTTAAATCATTTACAAAGATAGGTTTTTTACTTTCAATACTATTTCGAGCTGCTATACCTGTTAATATTGACATGGATCCATCACGTGTTCCTGCATTAAGACCCAGTGGGTCTGGTGCATCAGGATTAATGAACAGATAATTAAGTAATCGACTATCTCCGCCACCGTGGCCACCTGAATAATGGGGAACCCGAATTTCTTCATACTCTCCAAAATTATCCATAACCATAATTGGATCATATTTTTTAGTCTTGGCGTCCTTTTTCTGACTCATTTCTGTAGCATACACATTACGTTGATCTCTATTATTATTTTGCCAAGGAATCCCTTCCCAAGCTTCGATGCGACCTTTCGTTCCATTAAAGGAAATACGAAATCCTTCATAGGGTGAATAGGTTGTGAGAGAATAATTAGTTAAAACCTTATTTGCATGTTTAATCTGTAAACTCATTTTATCGTAAATATCAATATTTTTGCGCCATATGCAACCATCATGGATGTAGCCATCATACTTTTCATTCTCAACATATAATTTCATATTATGGGATCTTGTTTTAATGTCATAATAGTAATCCCCGCATTCTGTTTTAAACTCACAATCAAGGCATCTATTACCACGAAAAGAATTGTTTTTACCGTAGAATTCCAAATCGCCCAAAGCGAAAACCATCTCAGGTTCAGAGTCGAGCCACCAGTTTAAAAGGTCAAAATGGTGCGTTGATTTATGGACCAAAAGTGTTCCCGAATTCTTTCGTTCACCATGCCATCTGCGAAAATATGATGCACCGTGGTACGTGTTGAGATACCAATGGAAATCTACAGATACAATATCGCCGACTCTTTTTTCCATCATTAATTCTTTAATTTTCATTTTATAGGGTGCATACCGATAATTAAAAGTAACTGTAACTTTTTTCCCGGTTCTCTTTTCGGCATCTAATATAGCTTGGCATTTATGCTCATCCGTTGTCATAGGTTTCTCACTGATGATATCGGCCCCCATTTCCATACCTTTGATGATAAATGTATCATGAGTAGAATCCGTTGTGGTTACCACCAAAACATCTGGTTTTGTGGTTCGCATCATTTCTTCGAAATCTGTAAAGATGGGACAATCAGTGCCAATATATTTTTGAGCATATTTTAGTCGACCGATATTTTTATCACTTAAGCCAACAAATTCGACATAATCCGAATATTGGTTTTTTAGCGTTTCCCCAAACATACCTGTTCCGCGTTTTCCAGTTCCGACAAGAGCAAGACGAATTTTTTTGCTGGATGAACCTTCCATAAATGAATGTATAGGGTTTGCTAAAATTGAGCCAGTAGCCAGCACGCCGGTGGTGGCGATAAAGTTTCTACGTGAAATGGGTTTACTTCTTTTTGTGTCTGACATAAGTTTCTCCTTTATTGTCGAATCTAATCCCTGTTTCTTATTCTTTTAATCCTGGGTTCCAAATAGTGGCAGCAATGTGCCGTTCCTTGCCAGATTTATCTTTAAAATAATAAACAGACACACACATTCCGTCCGGTCGTTGCACCGTTCGTGGATAACCTAAATCCCACACATCTCCATCTCCACGAACAACAAACTCATCCCCCCAAGTGACGCCGTCATCATTACTTATTTTAGCACGAACACCAAAAAATGAAGGTTTTCTCCAGCCATAGGTAAGAGCAATTCTACCATCTTTCAGGCGAATCATATGAGCCGGATTTCCAAAGTTATCAATATATGGTTCTTTCAACGCATGCCAGCTTTTTCCATCATCTGCTGATAGAAATGCTTCAAGCCACCAGCGCTTGGTTCCATCAAAAAATCCACCCCGGCGAATGATACTTAAGAATGCACCACTATTTAATCGCAGAGTGGAAGGCATAATGGCATACCCATATGATTCTATTGGTGGCTGTGGACCAATCCATCCTATCAACTCCCATGTTTTGCCACCATCAATAGTGCGAGCACAAAACGGCCATCCTTGAACTCCATCATCTTTTGGTGACGTGAGAAACACATTCATATCATGTTTTCCATTTATAATATAATCGGTGCGTGCCATAATTTCTGTTCGGCCAAATAATGGGAATTTAAAAGGTCCGATCCAATTTTTTGCACGATCGGTACTATAATAAAATCGAGCATTCCCCGGAGAAAACTTGAATGCAAAATCGGGGTGATTGAAATTAATGCCACCTTCGCAATCAAAAGCATCTCCACCTGTTGAACCATCAGGGCCAATGACCAAAAGTTCTTCAATAACCCAGGTTTCGCCACCATCCATACTTCGAGCTTGACGATTGGATGTAGGTCCTTTTATAGGGTGCCCACCTTCATTACTATCATCATGATGGCCCCAAGCAAATCCGACCACAATTTCATCTCCCCAATTCCAGATGCCGTGGTTGGCAGGCCAGCCACCAAAACGATCTTTTTCTTTAAGTACAATTATATTTTTAGCAACGGATGGTTCTTCTGCTATGGATAAAACTGGAAAAAGCGCTATTGTCAATAATAGCTTTGTAAGTTTATTAGTCATTTTATTTCTCTTTAAAAAATTATTCTGAAAATGTAAATGGAGAACTCATTCGAATATCACGGGATGAACTGCCAACCAAGATGTCAAATTTTCCTGATTCTATGACCCATTTCTTTTGTTCCGGATGATAAAATGTAAATGCGTCGCGATTTAATGTTATTGCGATTGTTTTTGATTCTCCCGGATTTAAAGCTACACGTTGAAATCCTTTCAATGCTTTTGGTTCTCGTTCAACACTTGATTCTACATCACTCACATAAACTTGAACCACTTCTTCACCAAAAGTTTTCCCCGTATTTTTTATAGTTGCTGAAATAATATACATTTGACCACCGGGGTTAGCTCGGACATTATCAATGACTAAATCACTATATTCAAATTGCGTGTATGAAAGTCCATGACCAAAAGAGAATAATGGTATTACATTATTTTTATCATAATGGCGGTACCCCATAAAAATGCCTTCAGAGTATTCTGCGAATGCTTTGACACCGGGATAGGTGTTTATCACAGGTGTATCTTCCCATCTATTAGGAAAGGTGAGTGGAAGGCGCCCTGAAGGATTTACATCTCCAAATAAAATATCCGCCAATGCGTTTCCGCCTTCTTGCCCCGGATAAAATGCATCCACTACAGCTGGAATTTCATTCAGCCAATCATTCATCAAAATAGGAGTGGCATTATTGAGTACCACTACAACATTGGGATTTACCTTCGTCACAGCTTTGATTAGATTCACTTGGTCGATGGGTAATCCCAGCTGATCTCGATCTACGGCTTCGCCTTCCATGAACATATCGAGTCCCATTGCCATGATCACTACATCAGCATTTTTTGCAATGGCAATTGCCTTGTCTTGAACATTCCCCGGATTAAATGGCGCAAACCCCAGTTTGCAACGGCAACTACCAATATTTTCATAGAAGTCCACCTGCAGATCATATAAATGGTCTTTTTCAAATTTGAATCGAATAATTTTGAATTGACCTGGTTTGGAATCAATCCAATAGTCTAATACTTTTTTCCCATCCAAATACATCCGTACACCATTATCAGAGCGGAGTCCGATTTCGTACCACCCTTCCCCAGGAGAGACGAATTTTCCTGTCCATCGTGCAGACCATTTATCCATGTTTACAATATCTGGGTCGGGAGATCCCATATTATTTGGGTCGCGGCTCCCACCATAGCCCCAATCATTATTAATATCTTTTTCAACACGTGTTAAAACGGGATCGCCTTCTTGTTCTTTATTGTTAAAATATTCAGCATAAATACCTGGACTACCATCGTCTAATTGAAAATATTCCGGTCCCGCGATGGGTAATTCTTTGCTGTCCACAGCCACACCCCGCTCAAACTGAATATCAACAGTATCTTCCAATTTATTTTTTAGACCATCGAACGGAGAAATGCCGTAATGGCCAGTTAATGCACCACTTCCACCAGCATGCATTTGAGCCACATTGCCATTGGGCCCTACAACGGCGATGGACTTAATGTTTTCTTTATCTAAAGGTAGAAAATTGTTTTCATTTTTCAATAATACGATACTTTTTTGAGCTGTCTCCAATGCTAATTGTTGTCGTTCTGGCGTGTTGGAAATATCATCAGCATATGGATTATCATTTGAATCAAATAATCCTATTTTCATCATGACTCTTAAAATTCGTCTAACTTTATCATTAATATTATCTTGAGAAATAATTCCAGAATCAATTGAAGGAATCATAGTTTTGTTATAATATTTTCCGGTGGGCATTTCCAGATCTAATCCTGCGTTGGCCATTTTGACTAATGAACGCGACGCACCCCAATCAGACACAACTGCACCTGTGAATCCCCATTCATCTTTGAGTACATCATTAATCATGGCATTACTTTCGGAAGCATAATCGCCTAAAATTTGATTATAGGCGGTCATAATTGCCAGTCCACCTGCTTCTTTAACTGCAGCTTTGAAGGGTGGAAAATAGATTTCCTGCAATGCGCGATCGCTGATTCTTGAGTCTACATCGAAGCGATTCCATTCCTGATTGTTTCCTACGAAATGTTTAGCGCAAGTAACCACACTTTTGGACTGAACACCTTTCACAAATTCTACTGTCATGCGAGATGCAAGGAATGGATCTTCGCCAAAACTTTCGAAGGTACGTCCACCATGGGGTGCGCGTGCAATATCTAAACAAGGGCCTAACAACATATTGAACCCTTTGATACGAGTTTCTTCGCCAATATTGTTTGCCACACGACTCATAAGGTCGGTATCAAAGCTGGCAGCCAAATTTATCATGGATGAATAATTGGTAGATGGTCCGCCAGAATTGGGTCCCAAAGGCCCATCAGTCATAATGAGTTCTGGAATATTTAGTCTTTCATTCCTTTTTGTCTTAAACCCTGCACCACCAATGAGTTCGACTTTTTCATCTAATGTCATTTTTTGTAGGATAGCATCAATATTTTCTTCCATATTTTGATGCATTATTTCTGCTTCGGATATGGGCGGCTGGCAGCCGTTAAAAGTTATTAATAGTAGAAATGGTAGGATTTTTAATTTCACTTTTATCCTCGTATTGTTAAATTTTTCCAAACGACTTTACTTCTTCCCGCTAAATCGGTAGTGGCAACTCGCAAACGATATTCTCCCGGTTGATTGACCGTGAATTTAAATTCCACATCTACAGAATTATTCTTTTCTGTCACAGTGTAATTAAATCGTTCATCCCAAAAAGCAGTGTAATCTTCATCTTCAGGCCCGAATAATTCCCATAGAATATATTGATTTACGTTTATTCCATCATGATTCACACCGCGGGTAAAATAAACCGGGGCAGATCCTTCCACGACATTCACTGTAACAGTGATAGCTCCTGCCGTTTGGACATTTCCACCAAGAATATTAACATCTAATTTTGGTGGATTACCTTCAGAACGGGTTGGAGTTCGTACTGAATTAAGAATGGTGGTTTTTCCATTTTTCATAACCCCAACTTTCCCATCTTTACGTATATTGATAATCTCACTGTATTCACTGAAATCAAATCCATCCAAATTCCAGAATGCATCAAATTCAATTCCCAATCGTAGGCAACGTTCAACTTCTATATAAAAATTGCTCATGACGGTCCCATGTTTTACACTTTTGGTATTTAAGCGTTCACGGTTTAATTCTCCTAATCCACTAATATGGCCGATTCCCATTTTCACGTGCCCCATATTGTAGCCCGGGGGAATCAAAATTGCCACATCTGCTGCTTGTTTCAGTTTATCCAAATTGCGATTGAGATACCGTTCCGCATGTTCTCTCAAATGTTTGCTCATGGATAAGTATTCGGGGTAAGGGACGGCTGCCATTTGGTAACTGTCCCAATACATAAAAATTGTAGCGCCCTGATCATAAGCATGGGTTAAATACCATGGTGCATCTGCTCGATTTACTTGACCGTAAATACTCATGCCCCATTCTTTGTCTGTCATTCGAGCGGCGCCCCGTAAAAATCCATTCATCATGCTAATGAGATTTTTTGGATTATCTACAGGAATTTGACAATCGAAGCACATATTCAGTTCGGGTAAAATACGTTTTGTACCAAATCGTCCAGGTGTTTCAAAAACCATGGCATAGGGTGGAGAAGTATTTCCTTCTGATAATTGATATAATGCGGACGCTGGCATGGTCTCCCAAGAATAAATATTTTGTTGTAAAAATTTCATATTACCCACATCCACATCTTCTCGTTGGGATAATCCATTGATGAGAGAAGTAGGACCATGAACATATTTCTTTTTACGGTATACCTTTTTAAATGCTTCAAAAAAGTCGTTAACGGTGACTGTCTTGCGAGAATCAGGATTTTCTTGAAACATGGGGCGCATGGAATGGTCTCGCGTAACAACCATGGGTTCATCAAAGAAAATGACGGGACCAATATAATTACTTCGATAAAGGGATTCTGGGTAGGAAATATCTTTGCCACCAATACCCCAGAAATAAACATTTTCATTTTCGACCCATTTCACCTGTTTCGAATTCACGTTGAAATAATTCATTCCATGGGCAACCATTTCCATATAATTCGCTTTGGTCAGCTGAACATATTCATAATCTGTTTCGTTCCAGCGACGCGCTTCATCTTTAATCTTTTGATTGTGGGGCACGCCAATGATCAGGTCTGGGGTTAGTTCTATAAGATGGGGCGATTTTGGTTCTTTTACTGAATGGTCAGTGTCTGATGATGTAAGTCTATAATCATGTCCAAGTAGAGAGACTATTTCACTATTGGATGTAAATGGATTCTCGCTGTCTGGCGATCTGGGCAATAAATATTCCCAAGCACCCGTGGTAGGCAAGATAGGATTGCCTCGGCTTTCGTCAGAAAATTCGATGGGTTTTTCATTTCTTTTTTGAATAATGTAGCGCAACATATGCTCTTGAGCAATATCCCTTGATAATGATGGATATTCAGATGAAAGAGCCCAAATTGAGTAGGAGTGGTTATTATTTTTCGTACCGACTATTTGTAACCATTGATAATCATTATTATTGTGATTTTCCACTTCACCCAGGGTGATATAAATTTGTTTTACAACTGATTTTGGCAGGCTATTGTTCTTTACGGTATAAGTAACATGTGTCCCCGGTATTCCAATGGGATATTTAATATTGGCACCAAATACAAAGTGAAACAGATTTAAAAAAAGGATGAATGGATATAGATATTTGAATTGTTGTTTCATAAGATTTAGGCCCTAATTGAGAATTTATTCTTTAAGCATATTTATCTTTATATTGGATAAGTGCCCACCATCCAATCGCCTTAATCTGGCGCATCCGCCCCAGCCACCACCTTCATTCACTATTTTCATTAATAAAGTATTTTTACCTTTTTGCAAAGTGACTTCTTTTACATCTTCCCCTGCGGTAACACCACGACTTGCATCATTTACGTGAACTACTTGACCGTTCAGCCAAGTTTTAATGCCATCATTGCTACCCATTTCCAAGCGAACCGTTTGTTCTTCATCGGACCAAAACTCTGTTTCCATATAAATAGCTGCCACCATACTTTTAATTATTTTAGCAAAATCCACATACCAATACCGGTTTGGATCAGAAAGTTTAGGCGCGATTGTCCAGTTTCTATAAATAGCTAACTCTGGGCCAAATTTCGTATTAAAAATACTTTTATCCGTAGCCATAAAGGGTTCAGACATGCGCCATTCTGTTATATAATCATCAAAGATCTCAATCTGATTTAAAACTAACTGTGCATTCTCTTGAATCGATTCATTAGATATATCCGAAATGATGTTTATCAAGACAGATTTGCATTCGATAGGATGTTCGGTGTGAATTCCATTGGCAATACTAATGCAGGATGAAGCAGCTTCTGCTTTTATATCTGCCAAAAGTAAGTAGGTTTCGGCCATTTGAAATGCTGTTATGGACATGACCTTCGATAGTCCAGATAAAACGGCTTTTTTCTCTTGAATATTAGTTGCCAAAGCCATGGCCCGTTTATATAATTCATTCGTTGTTTCTGTAGTGCGGTCACTTTCTAATTCGATGAGCCTGATTATTCCACGAAGTGCTAATGTTTTATGACCTTGGATTTTGGCATTTTCCGTCACATCAAATAATATGGGAAGTGGTGAATCATTTTTCCATTCGGATAAAGCTTTAATAGCAGATTTTCGAATGTTTTTTTCGTCATGATTTAAAAACCCAAGTAGAGATTCGTAAGCTGGTTCGTATCCCAGTTGGCCTAAGATATGAATGGCCGTTTGTTTTGGCATGAATGAAATAGCATCCAATTGATTCATAATTTCTAAACCTACAGAATCATTTAGGTTATTTCGTTCTGCCATGATGACAATTGCTTTTTCCAATTCATCTCGATCTCTATCTGATTTTGAATGTTTCAGCAGATTTACCATTTCAAAAATGTGTGGTTTACTTGCAATAAAACGAAGTGCTTTTACAGATTCAACCCGAAGTGAAGCGTTGGTATTATTTGCCAAATTCAACATTAAATCAGCACCTTTAATAATTCGCCTTTTTTGAACGGCTCGTATGAGTTCTATTTTCACTTTTTCTTTGGCATTTGGAATATTGGATAGAATTATATCATTAATATTGTTGCCATTAAGTCTGTATAAACTGTTTCGTGCGATAGTATGTTCTTTGCCTTTCCCATGAGCGGAGACATCTGCAAGCAAGGTAACGGACGATTCTAAATTAATATCTCCCAATGCATCTAATGCTGCCAAACGAACAGCATCATTTTCACTTTCTGTGGCTAACTTGATGGTTAAGAAGACTGTGGGGTAACCCCAAAATGGTGAAAGAGCAGAAATAAGTTGTATCTGTCCATTCACAGGCAAGTGATTTACACTTTTGGCAACGATTGAAATATCATCGGAGTTTGTAAGTAGTGAAATGGACGAAATAGCTGTGGAAATTATTTTTGGTTCCGATTCCTTTAATGCCTTCAGAATGATGAATCCTGCCTTTCCCGGTGATGATTGGATCAATCCACGAATGGCAGCCGATCGGATAACAGGATTTTCATTGGGGCGGCTTAATTGAGTGAATATTTTTTTTGCCTTTTTAATTTCTCCGGATTTGAGCAATTGATTTCCACATTCAAGGTACGCATTCACTAGAGTTTCCCGTTGAGTTTCGGCGACTCTTTTGAGTGATTTCTTTAATATTTTTGCTGCTTTCCAAGTGCCGATATTTCCCAACGCAGTAGCGGAAGCAGTAGCGATATCAATATTATTTGACCAGATATATTTTTTCAATATTGAAACAGCATTCCTATCTTGTCTTGCGCCAAGCGTATTAATAATGCTTATTTTTACATTATCATTCACAACTGATAATTTTCCCCGTAGAAGAGCATTTGTAGATTCACCGGGGATTCTTTTTAAAATATATAAAGCCGTTTCATAAAGATTAGGGTCATTGAATAATTTTGCGATTGATTCGGCTGAAGAAGGATCAGCAATAAGACTGTAATATTTCCCAATCACCTGCTTGGCAGGAGTGGATGCATCCGACAGTAAAAATGAAACCAATGATTTTTCAATTCGGGACAGATAATTCGGATTTCGATGTGCAACCCGAATCATATCTTCAATAACCGTTAGGTTTTTACGGTTATCTCCGTAATTATAATTCTTTATGCTTTCCAGTACAGCGTCAAAATTTGGTTCAAAATATTTTTCCCAACTCCGAACCGTCACAGCATCAGGGAAATCCAATGGAATTTCTTGAGTTACATTCCCCGTAGCAGCCCATTCTGTACCACGCTGAATTACAGTAATAAATCCACCACATTCTAAAGAACGATAGGGTACAGTGCCGGTTACATGACCCAATGGCGTATGAAAGACACGCCCCTTTCCATAATCTATAGTCATCATTACGGGCTCGTGTCGGCCACTGCCGTTTCGATCTGCGGGATTTGAATAAGCAGTTGCCAAAATCTGCATATTTTTTCCGAGCCCACGCAGATGGCTGTACAACTCATCTCTGCCGCGCATCCATTTTTCTGGTAATCCCTTTGTAATGGGATGATCCATATCACGGTTAATGACCTGAAATTCATGTTGGGGACCGTGTCCACCGGCTTCCCCGGGAGTCATGTCCCGAATGAATTTTCCATCCTGCCAATATATATAGGGGCCATCCTTTTCATCCCGATCACCCCAAGCACCAAGGCCAATGATGTCTAAATATTCGGGCCAGTCTCCAAAAGAATTATTGGCTGCATGGACTAATACAACACCGCCACCGGATTTCACATAATCCACAAAGGCATCTTGAGTTTCTTTGGGCCATGATGCACCATTATAATCTAAAAATACCACATCATATTTATTGAAGTTTGGATGAAATATTTCTATTTCTTGACTCAAAGGTGGACGAATAGCCATGTCCACAGAAAATAATTCAGTTTGCTCCAAAATCTGTTTAAAGACAACGGAACTGACTTCCCATTTATGATTATTATGCCCGGTTACTATTAAGACTTTGTGTGGTGGCTTTACTGCCAAGAGAAGGGATATGGAAAAAATCCATATGGCGATTCTATTTCGGGTCAAATAGTCCATGGTGCTCTCATGGGTCTGGATAAAAGTCGATTTGCTTCTGGATCGTTAGGGAAAATTTCTTTGTCCGGATCCCAAGTGAGTTTTCGTCCAGTCGTGATAGCGATTTCACCCAAATTGGGAACAGAAGTGGACCGATGCCCAACTTCACATGGCGTAATCGTTTCTTTTCGAGATCGGATGCAATCTGCAAAATTTTGGTAATGATCTTTGCTGTCGTACAGATGAATCTCGTTGGGAGCAATCCATTCTTGTAATATGCTGGACGGTTCTGCTGAAATCTGTCCCCGACTTACATTCACCCAACCTTTATCTCCATACCAAGTAGCACCGCCTTTATTGCCACGATTAGCAACATTCAAATGAATTCCATTTTTATATTTATAATTCAGATTAAAATCGATTGGCACATTAAACATGCCTTCTTTTGGAATCGTGCCCGTGCCTTCCACTTCCACAGGACCAGAACGATCTTCTCCCAAGCCCCACTGGGCGATATCAATATGATGGACACCCCAATCGGTCAGTCCGCCAAAACTATAATCCTGAATGTAGCGCCAGCTATAATGGGCAATTTTCCGATAAGGAACTTTCGGTGCCGGTCCCAGCCAGAAATTCCAGTCCAATCCGTCTGGTACTGGAACGATAGGGTGGGGTTCCATGGCTGCTTTTCCTGCAGGAATGCCTACGGTTACATGATGTACTTTTCCTATGCGTCCATTTTGGACTAATTCACAAGCCAATCGAAACCGCTCATCAGAACGCTGTTGGGTCCCCGTTTGAAAAATAACATTATATTGCTCCACCGCATTGCATAAAGCTCGACCTTCTTGAATGGTTCGTGTCAGTGGCTTTTGACTATAAATATCCAAGCCAGATTTTGCAGCAGCAATAGCCGCAGTGGCGTGCCAATGATCGGGCGTCGCAATATGAACAGCATCTAAATCTGTTCGTTGGAGTAATTCCCTGAAATCAGAATACAAAGCACAATCTTCATTATCGTTCGTAGCATCTACTATACTTTTTCCTCGCATTAAGTTTGCACGATCTACATCACAAACGGCCACGAAGTGAACACCATCTTTATGGATAAGATTGCGAAGATCCACACGACCTTGGCCACCCAAGCCAATGGATGCCATAATGATTCGGTCGCTTGGGGCAGTATGGCCATCTCGTCCTAAAGCTCGTGCAGAAATAAACATGGGTATTGCTGCAGCGCCTATTAAAGCGCTGGATGATTTAATAAATTGCCGTCTGTTTATTTTTTTATCGTTCATATTTTACATTAGCAAGATGTCCACCGTCTATTCTTCGTAATCGAGCACAAGCGCCCCATCCGCCACCGCCTTCATTGATAATTTTAAGTAGAAGTGTATTCCAGCCTTTGTTTAATTGTGCTTCAACTACATCATCGCCTGGCGTAACACCACGAGCTACGGAATGTAAATGAACCATATCATCATTCATCCATGCTTTGATTCCGTCATTACTTCCCATTTCCAGCCGAACCGTCTGATCAATTTCCGACCAAACTTTTGTTTTAAGATATACCACAGCAACCAAACTTGTTTTCAGTCCAGTCAAATCTACATGCCAATAATTATTTGGATCTGAAAAAGCAGGTACTTTTCGCCATAAAGAATAAGCATCCCTATCCTTTTCAGGTGCAAATTCTGTGGCATACATACTTTGTCCCGATATCATAAAAGGTTCAGACATGACCCATTCTGTAATATAATCTTCCAACTTTTGAATATTATTAAGCACAGCCTGTGCAAGTTGGCTATGTTGATCGTTAGATGAATCGGTTATAATATTTTCAATAACGGCGCCACATTCATTGGGGTAAAGGGATTGAATATTATTGGCAATTGCGAGACAAGCTGCTTCTGCATGTTCGATTAATGCATTATCTTTAAGAAAATCCTCTGCTGTATAAAATGCTTCGATAGTTTTAATACCGTGTAATCCACGCAATGCTGCTTTAGTCTCATTTTCATTTTGGCAAGAAGAAAATACTTTTCCATACAATTTGATAGCTTCATCAACAGGACGATAAAGTTCCACGCCAATCAGTTTTACGGCACCTTCGGCAGCCAATATTCGTTGATCGGGATCATTAGAAGATGCCAAGATATCCATTATGGAAGAAAGGGGCTGGTCGTCGTTCCAGCCTGATAAAGCAATGATGGCCGCTATTTGAACATCTGAAGATGGGTCGTTTAATAATGTTGTTAGTGTTTTTAACGTTTCACTATCTTTGTGTTTCCCAAGAATACGAATAAAAGATAAACGCGCTTTCTGTTCTTTGGTTTTCTTGAGAGCATCTACCATTAATTTGATATCTATTTTTGAAGAACTTGTCATCATTAACCCATTGATGGTTCCTTCTAATTCAGTCCGTTCTGAATCGGTTTTTGCGCTAACCAATAACTGAATGCAATCTTCCAAATAAGGTTTTGATGCTATGACTTTCAAAGTTTTTACCGCTTCTAAACGAACATTACCATTTTTATTTGTCGCTAATTTTAGAATGGTTTTGATGCTGTTATTAATCCGCCTTTCACCAACAGCACGAATAAATTCAACCTTTATATCGGAATTTCGATTGGATAGGCCGGATTGAATGGCGCTATCTATTTTTGACCCATTCAAATTATATAAACTATTTTGTGCAACTATTTTTTCTTCACCATTACTTTTAGCAGCATGGGATGCCAAAATTTTCACAACTTTTGGGTCTGGTATTTGTCCTGCTAAATCCAAGGCAACAAGTCGAATATTTTGATTCTTATTATTGATTGAAGAAAGAATAACTTTTTTGACGTTTGGTTCATTAGCGTAAGGATGCAGGGATGATAATAATTGAATTTGTTCAGGATCGGAAAGAGAATGAAAATCGATTATGGAAGAAGCTACATTGACAAATTCCGTCAATTGAATATCCCGCCAGCGTACACGAACATTATCACCTGAATGGATTTGAAGTGCAATGGAACCTACACCTTTACCAATTTTCGGATCGTTCATATCAACCATTTTAATACCATTGAGCCACGTTTGAACGCGGTCACCAATTACTTTTATGCGAAGTTTATTCCAGCTGCCTTGAGCTAAAACCGATTCTTTGCTCTCTGGGATTTTTTCTAGCCAACCGCGGCCGTATGATTCATAAATACCGCCTGTATCTTTTCCTTTAGGTGCCACTTCAACTTGCCAACCGGTTACTTTTGTACCTTCAAATGTGGACCGAAAAAATACACCGCTGTTTCCATCTGATTCCTGTTTAAAAAGAAGCGATAAATCAAAGTCTTTGTATTGTTTGATAGTGGAAAGATAACCGTATTCATGATCTGGACCACTTTCACACACTAATTCACCCATTTCAACATACCAGTTTTCTGTGCCGTGGACTTCCCATCCTTCTAGGTTTAATCCATTAAATAAATTATTATTATGGATTGATTCATCCGGCAACTGGGAAGAGTAAACGAATCCAGGTATTAATATTGCAATTAATGATAGTTTCTTTAGCATCACTTTTTACTCCATTTAATTGTTTTTCAGTACTTCAAAACTTAACCAGTTTACAAATTCACATTGACGAATATCACTTTTTATTAAATCATCATCGATCCCAGCCATCCAACGTAAATCTTTACGAGATGGGTCATTCGCAATTAATTCGAGTGTATTGGTATAACTCACCATATCATCATGAGAATTAAAATAACCTTCGGATGTGAGTTTTTCTTCACGAGCGACAATGAGTCTTGCCATCTCTTTTAAATCATATTCTGGATGGTATTGAACTGCCCAAAATGATCCATTCTTATAGTTCACTTCCACAGCCTGGACAGAAGTAAAATCGTTGGAAGCTAATACCACCGCCCCTTTTGGCATTTCTGTAATTTCATCATCATGGCTGATAAATCCATCAAAAACTGGTGGTTTGTTATTATACATTGGATGGCTCTTCCCTGCTTCCGTTAAATAGATTTTTCTTGCGACACCCATTTCTCGTCCTTTTGGATGTTTTTCCACCTTTCCCCCTGCTACATGTACAGCTATTTGTGCTGCCCAACAACTTCCGAATTGGGGAGTGCCTGATTCAAATCCTAAATCCGCAAGGGTAATCATACGTTGAACGCGTTCATCTTGTTCATGATACACAGTCAAATTACATCCAGGCCATAGGATACCATCATAAAGTTTTAATTCTTCTAATGTAGGTAAAACTGTGCCTTCGTCACTTGTGTATAAAATATTTGATTCCGCATTGGGTAAATGAGAATGAAGCATTTTTTGGTATAGTTTTCCGGCTAACATCATACCAACGCCATCAAATTGATCACGACTTTCTTTTGAATATCCGTCTAAAATGAGAAATTTCATTTATGTGTTTTTCAACTCCTCTAATATATTTGGCAATTCAGAATAATCATTAAATTTGTCGTCTGCTTTTGTATTTGTGCTATCTCGATCAACTGCAGCCGTACATAAAATAGCCTTCATACCAAATGCATGTGGACCGGTAATATCATTGTGCTCACGATCCCCAATGTGAACTATTTCCTTGGGTAGAAGGTTAAGACCATTCCATGCATGTTGGAACATAGATTTGTGTGGCTTTGAATGACCTACTTCATCAGAAAATGCAAATATTTCAAAATAATTTAGAATTCCTTCATCTTTCAATAATTGACGTAGTACACGGCCAGGACTAAAAATAGCATCAGAAATAACGCCTAATTGATAAACTTTTGATAATTTCGTTATTGCATCATGAATTCCAGGAATAAAATCAGGTCTAAACTCTAATTCCATTTCTTCATGAGCACGAACCAATTCATTCATGTCCTGTTCAGAAAGGTTCACATTTAATTTATTTAAAATACGACTCAACCGATGATGTACGGGCCATGTAATATGTTCATTATGCCATACTTCCTTAAACTCTTTATCCGCATTGTCATAGGATTGACTAATTATTTCTAAAGACAGATTCGTTTGTTTTGACACGAATGAATGTATCAACTGTCGCCTCTCAATGGCTTTTGAAGGTCGGCCTGCTTTTGCACGTTTGGTCTCATCTGAATCATCAATAAATACAGTATCCCATAAATCAAATGTAATGCCTTTAATCATTTTCCATTTCTCATTTTAGCCACAAAGAGCACGGAGATCCACAAAGAAAAAATATGTCATCTTATTCTTCGTGTTCCTTGGTGTACTTGGTGGCTCATTTTTAAATAAGTCTTTCTAAAATACGAACAATATCACCACTCTGTACTTTTCTTGAATTGGTAGGACACGTAGGATCAGATAAAGCATATGTCTCAATTTTCTCCAAATCAGTTTTATCTATATTAAATGATTTTAGGTCGGTCGGGAGTTTTAGTCTATTTAGCCAACTTTCTATTATATCAAGAATGATGCCAGCATCATTCTTAACTCCAAAAATTGAGCCGAGAGATTCAAATCGTTTTCTAGATTTATTATCTTCAATATTGTATTTTGTTGTTCCAATTAATAAAGCCGCATTTGCAAGTCCATGATGAATATCATAATAAACACCTAACGCATGGGCGATGGAATGATTTACACCCAGACCTTTTTGAAAAGCAGTTGCTCCGATGGATGAACCCATAAGCATATTCCCTCGAGCTGAAATATCTTGGCCATTTTCGACAGCTTTTTCAAGGTTTTCAAAACATAAGGCCATCCCTTTTAACGCAATACCATCAGCAAAAGGATGAAATGCATCAACCCAATATGCTTCTAAATTATGAACAAATGCATCTACACCCGTGGCTGCTGTTAATCCTGGCGGTAAACCAACAGTTAATTCTGGATCAAGAATGGCAATATCAGGCAGCATATATGGAGAAAATATGATGGTCTTTTTGTTTGTAGCTTTCACTGTAATTACGCTACTTCGTCCCACTTCACTACCCGTGCCTGCCGTTGTTGGTATCGCATAAAAAGGCGGCATGGTATTTTGTATAAGTTTATCTCCACCTAAGGTATCATCATATTGTTCTAAGGGTCCGTCATGGGTTGCCATTACCTTAATTGTTTTTCCTACATCCATAGGGGAGCCACCACCAAGAGCAACAATGAACTGGGCGCCACTTGCTTTATATAAATTAGTTCCATTATACACATTGTTACAGGTTGGGTTTGATTTCACATCGTTAAAGGTAATCAGCTCAATTCCAGATTCATAGAATACTTGTCGAATTTTTTTTGGTATTCCAGTGGATTCCAATCCTTGGTCTGTTACTAAAAGTCCTTTCGTAAATCCAGTTTCTTTTACCATGAGTGGTAATTCCTGCGCCACACCCGGTCCATATTCTACACGGGTGGGGTAAAAATAGCTGTGTCGTTGATTTGGCATAATATTATATCATCGCCATATAAAGTGTGCTTCGCTAAAACTGACAAAAGATATTGTTTTTATTTTATCTTCGTGTTTCTTGGCGCTCTTTGTGGCTGATTTTTTCATTTAGTGTTATTTCTTAAGTGATACGATTTGGGGCGAGTTAATTGTTCAAACCCAACTTGAGATAAGGAGCAACCACGACCAGAATCTTTCACGCCAACCCAAGATAAATATGGATCCAAATAATCGCATCGATTCATGAAACATGTTCCCGTTTCAATTTGATTTGCTATGGTTATGGATTCATCTTCATTTTCTGACCAAATGGATGCAGTCAACCCAAAAGGACTGTCATTCATAAGGTGAATAGCTTCTGCATCATTTTTTACAGGCATTATACCCACAACAGGGCCAAATGATTCTTCCATCATGACACCCATATTATGATTTACATTGATTAAAACTTGCGGGGGAATATAATGGGGTCCTAATTCTTGTCCTTCAAATTGGTCCCAATCGATTAATGTTTTTGCGCCAGAAGACTTGGCTTGTTCTATATGGTTTTTCACCAAATTGACGCCACTTAATTTTGCCATGGGGCCCAACGTTGTTGCCTGTTCTAATGGATTTCCCAATATATATTGATTTGTTAAGTCAACAAAGCCATCAACAAAAGAAGAAAAATGGTTTTCGTGAACATAAATGCGCTCAATTCCACAGCAGGATTGCCCCGAATTGAAGAATGCACCATCCACTAAATTTTCAATAGCGAAATCTAAATTGGCATCTGACCTAACATAAGCAGGGTCTTTCCCACCAAGTTCAAGTCCCACGCCAATGAATCTTTCAGATGCAATTTTTTGAATCGTATGTCCCCCGGAAACAGAACCTGTAAATGCAACAAAATCAATTCGATTATCTTTTACAACTTTAGCTGTAGAATCATGTGTTAGGTGCAAAAATTGAAATAATCCATCTGGGAGTCCCGCCTTTTTAAAGGCTTCATAAAAACGTTCTGCGCATAAAGGTGTTTGGGCTGAATGTTTTAGGATAACGGCATTCCCTGCCAATAAAGCAGGCACAACAGTATTTGCCGCTATCAAATATGGGTAATTCCATGCCGGAACCACAAAAATTATACCCAATGGTTCTCGACGGATAAATCGATTAAATCCACCTTTTTTTTCAATTTGAATATCTTGGAGTGCATTTTCAGCTAAATCGATCATACCCAATGCTCGTTCTTCTGTTCCACTGATTTCTCCTGGAGCATATTGAATGGGGCGACCCATTTGCCAGGATAATTCTTTTGATATGGTTTCAGAATTATCCGTAAATAATTTGACAAATAATTTCATAATTGTTTTACGATCATCTAAAGATGTTTGTCGCCAATCTCTTTGTGCTGTGACTGCTTGGGTTAAGATAGAATCAATTTGATTATTTGTATGATAAGGACGTTCAACGTATTTACTACCATCCACTGGAGAAACGACTTGAAGAATATTATTTGACATTATAAATTTGCTTTTCCGCTTGTATTTCTTAACAATACTAAATATAAAAAAAATGCAGCAAAAATGGCTGATGCTAAAAGAATTGCAAAAACGGTTCCTGCACCGGATGAGTCTAAAATAGACCCTAATAATAATTCTTGAACAACGGATCCAATTGCACCCAATCCATTAATTATTCCGGCAGCTAAAGCTGCACTACGTAAGGTGCCGACTTCAATAGCACCCGCTCCAGTCATGAGTGCATCCGGACCGTATAATGTGAAGCCGACCAGAGCTAAACTGATACCGAAATAAATCAAGCTGGTTGGTCCAAGCATATAAAGAAGTGCTGTGGACCCTGCCATACCTATTATAAAGTAAAAACTGATTTTCGCGCGACGACCAGAAAAATATTTATCTGAAATATATCCAGCTGCAATTACACCGAAGGCACCGGCTAAGTCAAATGCTGTTGAAAGATAACCGGCATCATCCAATGCAAGTCCATAATCACGATATAAAAGGAATGGTGTCCAAGACCAAAGGGCATATCGAATAAATTTCACAAAAAAATAAAAACCGCCTACTAAGAGAATATTCGTCCAAACTTCAGAACTCCAACCGATTCCAAATTTATTATTATTCGGGCGTTCATCGTCAATTTGATCAATTGCTTGGAGTCCAACATCTTCGGGCTTATTTCGCTGATTGAACAAAAAGAAGATCCAAATACCTAATAAAACAATTGAACCAGCCCAGAAAGACCATTGAATACCATATTTCGCTAATGCCCAAGCTGAAAGAGCGCTAGCTAAAACACCACCAATTTGATAATTCGTGGCCCAAAACCCCATAACAGTTCCACGCTCTTTACGTGTAAACCATGGTGCCATGGCTGCTACATTATTGGACCAACCAGTAGATTGGGCAAAACCGTTTATCACCATTAATAGTGTAAATGTTATCCAAGAATTTGTAATGCCAAACATGAAATTCACGATAACTGAAAGCGCCATTCCACTTAATAATAATATTCGCGGTCCCCATTTTGTCCCGGACCATCCCATTATGAATTGACCAATGGTATAGGCTATAAGATAGGCTGTTCCAATAATTCCCAATAATGATGGATCCCAAGATAGTTCTTCTGCCAATGCTGGTTTGGCAATAAAAAAAGGTTTTCTACAAAAATAGAATCCTGCATAAGAGAGCCAAGTCGATGCGAAAATTCGATAACGCCAATTTGTTTGTGGATGCTCTTTCAATATATTAGTACTCTAAAGATAAAAACATTTGTAAATGTATTAATAGAAAATATGGAATAAAACGTTGAGTTGCTGTAAAAAAAATAATTAATATATTTCTTCAAAGTATTTCATTCCCTATTTTTCAGATTCTTTTATGGACAGAAAATCAATCACATTTATCATTTGGACTTCTGTATTATCAATTTCTTATGCGATAATTAGATATCACTTATTTAAGGGATTAAATTTTTCATTTTTTATGATTGTTTTTAATAAAGGGATTTCTCTTGCCGGAATCTTACTGCTTTCATCAGCATTTGTAGTTGGCCCTTTAGCAAGAAAATTCCCGGATATATTTAAACAATTTTTATCTGGAAAACGGTTTTTTGGAATTTGGGGATTTGGTTTAGTTTTTGCTCATTCAGTAATTTCTTTTTTCTTTTTAAGTCCCACTTCATTTTCCATTTTTTTTACTTTAAATAAATTAAATTTGGTAGGAAATTTTATTTTAATAAGTGGAATTTTATCTTTATTATTAATTGGGTTTGCATTTGCAACATCCTTCCCTAAACTCTTGAAATTCAAATCTAAAATATTTTTTTTATCATTAAACGCTAGCTATATTGGACTTATAATTGGGGGAATTCATGTGTTACCCATTGGCATAAAAGGGTGGACAGAACCTAATTCATGGCCTGGTTTTTTATTTCCAATAACACTTATTTCTTTTTTGGCAGTTCTATTTACTATTTATTGTCGAACTGTATTAAATTCAATTAAATAAAAGGCAGAATAATGAAACGATTTTTATTTTTTATTTTATATTTTTCCATTGTGTTATGTCAAGGATTCCCTGAATGGGCATTAGAACAACCCATGGAAACCCATCCCATAATGGAGTTGACCGATTGGGAAATTTTTGATGGTGAAGTTGAACTTGAAAAAGCCAATAATTTTAAAGATAATAACGGGTGGGATGCTTGGACACTCAATACAAAATGGTGGTCTAGATTAGATTTAAAAGATGAGTTTAAAGTAAAATGGTGGCGCAGAACTGTTTCAATTCCAAAATCATTTAAAGGAAAGGATGTTTTTCTAGAATTAAATGTAGATGATCGTGGGACAGTTTATTATAATGGTGAAAAATTGATGGATGTATCTCAGAAATCCGGAAAAATTTTGATCATTAAAAACGCAAAGGGAAATGAAACCTTTTCATTGGTTGTCCGTGGTCAACATACAGGTTATTATGGCCAGTTTTATCATGCAGACCTTCTGGCTTATCCTCGTGGCTATGCTGAGTTTTATAAAGCATTTCAAAATATTCAAATTTTAAAACCATCTTCAAATGGTATTTCCATCACACAAGCAAAATGGAAAATGATGGCTACAGATACTGCTAGTCAACCCAGTTTTGATGATTCAAAATGGGAATTCAGGAATATTTCAGGGTCATGGAAAGGGGAGTATAAGCATGTCTGGTACCGAATGAATTTTGTAATTCCTGATATTATTGATAATGTTGAAGTTATTAATAGTCGATTATTTATCAATGCTTATACAAATGATAAAGGTGAAATTTGGTATAAAGGCGAAAAACTTCATGAATTTAGAGATAGTTCTGGAAATGTATTATTTGAAGTGAATGGCAGGCCTGGTGAAACGGTGTCTTTTGCTATTAAAGCCATTAATGAAAGAAATGTAGGTGAATTAAGATATGTTAGGATTGTTTCGGGAGAAGCAATCAAATTAACAGAATTATTTAATGCGATGACAAAAAAACTTGAAAGATGGGATCGGTATTTTCAAAGGCACCCCAGCCCAAATACAAAATGGTTATCAGAAGCAACGCAAATTTTGAAAACCACCGTTCAATCTGATCATATACTTGAGGTTAAGTTGAGTCAATTAGAAATAAAGATGAATTCATTAAATAAACAATTGATTTCCCAACCTACTTTTGTTGTTCCACCATATTTACAAAATGTTCAAGATGATGGGATTACTATTATGTGGGAGACAGCTCTTCCTTCTTTGGGGGCGGTTATTTTTGGTGAAACCGAAATTAATCAAGTTATACATGGACAATATTCTCCATCCACAATTCATGAAATTACGTTAGTGGGTTTGGATAAAAATACGCATTATAATTACAGAGCTATTTCAGGTGAAATGGCAAGTCCAAAACAAAAATTTAGGACAAAAAAACTGGATGATGCGCCATTTTCATTTTCTGTATATGGAGACAATAGAAGTTATCCAAAAGTCGCCGAAAATGTAGTGAAAATGATGACACGAGAAAATATTGATTTCATTTGCAGTGTTGGCGATGTGGTTACACGTGGAATTAATTTATCTGAATGGGTGGATGAATATTTGTATCCTTTACGTTGGATTGGTGGACAAATCCCGTCATATATTTCAATTGGTAATCATGAATATGGAGGTTATTGGGCATTGGGTGAGGTTTATCCGTTTGAACAACGTGTGAATCATCCTACTACATCCACAGGGAGTACCGAATATTGGTATTCATTTGATTATGGAAATGCTCATTTTGTTTTCATTGATCCCAATAAAGGAGATGGTCCAAAAGGTCATAGAATTCCCCCAGGAAGCCAACAATATGAATGGTTGAAAAATGATTTAGAAGCTGCGCGAAAAACGGCTAAATGGACATTTGTCTTTTTTCATCAGCCTCCATATTCTGAATGTTGGTCAGGTGGGTATTATGACGGTGAATATTATCTTCGAAAAGAAATTGTACCGTTGATGGAGCTTAATGGAGTTGATATTGTTTTTAGTGGACATACGCACGATTATGAAAGAGGCCTTCCTCATCCGCCTTATGACCCAGAAACGGGTTCAGGAAATAATGCGGCTTATATTGTAACGGGCGGTGCCGGTTCATTTTTAGATAATCATAAATATAAAGAATGGGAACAAATTGACATACCAGATCACCCGGCTCGTCCTGAGAGTAATGAATCGGATGAAGGCAAATATTATGAATATCATTATATTGTGATTGATATTGATGGTGATGAATTAAAAGTTACTACACAAAAAATGAATGGCGATGGGTCTTATGGTGGAGTTATGGACTCTTTTGAATTGCATTATAACACATCAAATAAATAGAAGTAAGTTGGATTAATGAAATTAAGTAGAAAATTGAAAATGGGGTTAATTGGTGGTGGCCCAGATGCATTTATTGGAGATATTCATCGAAAAGCCGCTATTCTTGATGGGGGAGTTGAATTAGTCTCCGGTACCTTTAGCCGGGATATTAAAAAATCAGGATTAGCTGGAGAATGTTATTATATAGACCAGGATCGTGTGTTTAATGATTATAAAGACATGATTCAATATGAAATATCTTTGTCTAAAAAAGACCGGATTGATTTTGTTGCGATTACTACACCCAATAATTCTCACTATCAAATTGCTATGGATTTTTTAGATGCCGGATTTAATGTTATGTGTGAAAAGCCCATGACATTTAATGCAAAAGAAGCAATCTCTTTGCGAGCAATGGTTAATGAAACAGGATTGGTATTTGGATTGATGCATAATTATTCTGGCTATCCCATGGTGAAACTTGCCCGTGATTTGGTGAGAAAAAATGAGTTGGGGAATATACGGAAAATTGTAGTTCAGTATCCGCAAGGCTGGCTTGCAACTCCTTTGGAAGAAACAGGTCACGTCCAGGCTGGATGGAGAACAGACCCATCTAAAAGTGGTGGAGCGGGAAGCATAGGAGACATAGGAACTCATGCGGAAAATTTATCCAATTATATTACAGGATTGGAAATAACTCATGTTTGTGCAGATTTATCTATAATGGTGGAAGGCCGGCAATTGGATGATGATGGGAATTGCTTATTGATATTTGACAATGGTGCAAAAGGTCTTATTCATATAAGTCAAATTGCTTGTGGTGAAGAAAATAATTTGGCCATCTGGATTTATGGCGAAAAGAAAAGTTTAGAATGGCATCAGGAAAATCCAAATGAGCTCATTATTTTAGATGGTGATGGCCCAAACCAACTATGGCGCAGGGGAAATGAATATGTGGCCAAAGTGAGCCCAGCTGCAGCACGAGCTACACGGCTACCATCGGGGCATCCAGAAGGGTTTTTGGAAGGATTTGCGAATATCTATGTGAATTTCACCGATACGATTCGTGCTCGATATTTAAATGAAAAACCATCAAAAGAAATGCTCGATTTTCCGAATGTGGATGATGGTCTTCGGGGAATGCTTTTTATTGATACTGTACTAAAAAGTACAAAGAGCGATCGGAAATGGACCAAAATTGTAACGCATAATTAAAAGGATACATTCATGTCAAGACCAATAACACTTTTTACCGGGCAATGGGCGGATTTACCTATCGATGTTCTTGCTGAAAAAGCTGCATCATGGGGATATGAAGGGCTTGAGCTTGCTTGTTGGGGGGATCATCTAGATGTAAATAGAGCAGCTGTTGATTTGGACTATTGTGAAGTACATCTTGCGAAACTGGAAAAACATAATTTAAAAGTACATGCCATTAGCAATCATTTAGCTGGACAGCTTGTTTGCGATTTAAATGATGCCCGTTCCAATTCATTTGCACCGGATGAATGTGCCGGCGATCCGGAGAAGAAAAGAGCTTGGGGCGTAGAGCAAATGAAATTATCAGCCCAAGCTGCAAAAAACTTAGGAATTGATGTTGTAAACGGGTTTACGGGTTCTTCTATTTGGCATTATTTTTATAGTTTTCCATCGGTTACTCAAAAAACATTGGATGAAGGTTATGAATATTTTGCGAAAATGTGGAATCCCATTTTAGATGTTTTTGACGAGTGTGGAGTTAAGTTTGCTTTAGAAGTACATCCAACAGAAATTGCATTTGATATTGTAACAGCTGAGCGTGCAATTCAAGCTGTAAATGGACGAAAGGCATTTGGGTTTAATTTTGACCCAAGTCATCTTCATTGGCAAATGGTGGATCCGGTTAGATTTATTTACGAATTCAAAGATAGGATTTATCATTGTCATATGAAAGATGCTGCATTTCAATTAGATGGGCGAACGGGTATTCTTGGATCTCATTTAGACTTTGGTGATTCCCAGCGTGGTTGGGATTTTAGATCCCTGGGACGTGGTGATATTGATTTTGAAGAAATTATCCGCGCGTTCAACCATATTGAATACAATGGTCCATTATCGGTAGAATGGGAAGATATGGGCATGGAACGGGAACAAGGCGCAGAAGAAGCATGTAATTTCGTGCGTCAATTGGATTTTAAACGGTCAGGCAGAGCATTTGATTCTGCCTTTGAAGAATAGGATTATTAAATGAACTCAAATCAAAAAATAAATTCAAAGTGGCTTTTTAAAGCCAGTTTTATTGCGCTGATTGCAACATCATTTGCATTTGTAACTCGTTTTGCTGTGTTGGCAGATTGGGGGCGGCAATTCAATTTGAGTAGCACACAGATGGGTGAAATTGGCGGTGCAGGTGTGTGGCCATTTGCTATTAGCATTATTTTATTTAGTCTTGTGATTGATAAAATCGGTTATGGCACGGCCATGGTGTTTGCCTTCGTCTGTCATATAACTTATGGATTGATGGCAGTTTTTTGGGCGCCCAACGCAAATCCTGAGCAAGCATATACCATATTATTTTGGGCCAGTGTGATTTTGGCACTTGGGAACGGAACGGTAGAAGCAGTAATTAACCCTGTGGTTGCTACTATGTTCGATCGTGATAAAACCAAATGGTTGAATATTTTACATGCGGGATGGCCTGCGGGTCTCGTTGGTGCAGGTCTTATGACTATGGCCATGGGTGGTGCAGATTGGCGTTATAAAGTGGGACTTATTTTTATTCCTGCTGTTATTTATGGTGTTATGATGTTTAAACAAAAATGGCCAGTTCAAGAGCGTGTGGCCGCTGGCGTTTCCTACATGGATATGTTGAGAGAATTTGGATTATTGGCGTCATTATTGGTAATTCCGATTATAATTCGTCAGATTGCTGTTGTGTTTGGTTTAGCTCTTTCAACAGAAATTCTTTTGGATATTGTTTTATTTTTAGCTTTTGGCTATACCATTTGGCCTAAAAGTGAATCAATTAAAGGATCCAAATTATCTATTGTATTAGGTAGTCCCATGCTTTTCATTTTAATGCTCATAATGATGCCATTAGCAACAACAGAAATTGGAACGGATGGTTGGATTACAGCTTTAATGGAAAAAGCTATGGGTGATATTGGATTGCCTGCTGTTACGGTATTGGTTTATACATCAGCTATCATGATGGTTCTTCGATTTTATGCCGGACCTATTATCCATAGATTTAAACCTTTAGGGTTATTAACTATTAGCGCAGCAATTGCTGCCATTGGTCTTCTGCTTTTATCTCAAAGTACGGGGATAATGATTTTAGTTGTCGCAACACTTTATGCTTTGGGTAAATCCTTTCTTTGGCCAACTATGTTAGGTGTGGTGTCTGAACAATCACCAAAAGGGGGTGCATTAACATTAAATGCTATAGGCGGAATGGGAATGTTAGCTGTAGGTGTACTTGGTTTCCCATTTATTGGGATGTTGCAGGATAACGCATCTTCCGAATTATTACAGAAAAAAAATCAAGCTATTTATGAACAAGTTGTAGTAGAAAAAGATGGTGTATTGGGTGAATACAGTGCAATTGACTTGGATAAGGCGAATAAATTATCTGATGAAGAACAAGCAACTATTTCTAATGTTACGGAAGACGCTCGTCATGGAGCTTTGGCCTATATGGCGATTTTCCCATTCATTATGTTGTTGAGTTATGTGGGTCTCAACTTCTATTTTAAAAGTCGTGGTGGGTACGAACAAAAAATATTGGCATCATCAGATTAATACAATTTAGATCATACTTTGAAATCCTATTTAGAAAAAACTGAAAATTATTTACAAAATCATTTGATTCCCTTTTGGGCGGATCGAGTCGTGGATAAACAATTTGGTGGATTTCAAACAAACTTTGATCGGGATGGAAAACCAACTTCTGTTACTGAAAAATCCTTTTTAGCTCAAGGACGAAGCTTATTTACCATTTCACATGCCATCCGATGTGGATATGATTGGCCAAATGGGAAGCAAGTATTGGAGCAAGGTGTTGATTTTTTATTTAAGCATTACATAGATAAAGAGAATGATGGTTATTATTGGATTGTAGATGAAGGTGGGTCAGTTTTAGATGATAATAAAATTATTTATGGTCATGCATTTTTGATTTATGGATTATCAGAATATTCATTATTAACAGGCGATGAATCTGCAAAAAATGAAGCCATTCGATTATTTGATTTTTTACAAAATCGAATAAAAGACAATGAATATGGCGGTTATTTTGAACATTTTAATCGAACATTTGAGCCGATAAAAGCACGGAATGATATTGGTGTCTTTAAATCATTAGATGTCCATATGCATCTCATGGAAGCATTCACAACATTGGTAGAATTGACAGGTGATGATTCTCATAAAAAAGCATTAAATGAAATAAACCAATTGATTTTTGATAAAATGATTCATCCAGACACTGGGACAGGCATATCTATGTTTACACAAGATTGGACTCCTATCGCTAATGTTGAATTGGATACAGTTTGGGGTGCAGATCGATTTGATGAAGACGGGAAATCCACATCCATCACATCCTATGGACATAATATTGAATTTGCGTGGTTATATTTATTGTCACAGGATGCCTTAAACATACCCCGAAACCAAAGTTTTATTGAAATGACTAAAATATATGAGCATACATATTATAATGGTATTGATTGGGCAAATGGTGGATTATATGTGGAAGGCGAACGAGAAGGTGATGTGACTGAAACCAATAAAGAATTTTGGCAACAGGCGGAAGGTATGGTTGGGTTTTTAGATGCTTATTTACTAACCAAAGATGAGAAATATTTAGATGCCTTCAAAAATTTGCATGATTTTGTTTTTACGAAAATGATTAACTGGGATGTAGGTGAATGGTTTGCTCTTTTGGATAAAAAAGGGGATGTTACATGGGATTATATGGGAACCAGTTGGAAAACATTATACCACACCGTTCGTGGAATGTGCGAAACGGCCAATCGTCTTAAACGAATAATTGAAGAATCTGAAACAACGCCATTAAAATCAATGGTAACACCATAGGAGCCAGTATGAAAGAGTCTGTTAAAAAAGAAACAAATAAAACGATTTCAAGGAGAGATTTTATTGCAAAATCTTCGGTAGCTGCTGCTGCTTTCATGATTGTACCTCGTCATGTATTGGGCGGTGTTGGTTATACTTCACCAAGTGATAAATTAAATATTGCGGCTATTGGGGTAGGTGGAAAAGGAAGATCTGATATTGCAGGTGTTGCCACAGAAAATATTGTAGCGCTCTGTGATGTAGATGATGTGAATATGTTTAAAACTATTGATAAAGCAGGTGAATGGGCAGCCGAAAATGGACTTTCGGAAAACCCTTTAGCAAAGGTGCCAAGATACAAAGATTTTCGAGTTATGTTGGATAAGCAAAAAGATATAGATGCAGTTACAGTGAGTACCCCAGATCACTTCCATGCTGTTGCAGCCATAACGGCCATTAAACAAGGGAAACATGCTTTTGTGCAAAAACCACTTACACATTCTGTGGATGAAGCGCGAAAATTAAGTGTCGCCGCTAAAAAGGCTGGCGTAGTGACTCAAATGGGAAACCAAGGTCATGCGGGAGAAGGTATTAGGTTAATCAGTGAATGGCTTGAAGACGGTGCCATCGGTGATGTTCGTGAAGTGCATTGTTGGACAAACCGCCCCGTATGGGAAACAGGTATGCCTCGTCCTTCGACAATTCCATCTGTACCACCTACGTTGGATTGGAATCAGTGGATCGGGCCAGCGCCTTACAGACCTTATCACCCAGATTATGCGCCATGGAGTTGGCGTGCATGGTGTGATTTCGGAACCGGTGCATTGGGTGATATGGGTGCGCATATTTTTGACATTCCTTACCATACATTAAAAATGGATCATCCTACTTCTGTTTTTGCCAGTTCATCCAAATTCAATGGAGAATCTTGGCCGGTGGCATCCACTATTTATTATGAATTTCCACAACGGGGAAAACTTCCACCTGTCAAATTGACTTGGTTCGATGGGGGCATTATGCCACCAAGGCCAGAAGGAATCGAACCGGGAAGACGGATGGGCGATGGTGATGGCGGAATTATGTTTTATGGTGATAAAGGAATGATTATGTGTGGCTGTTATGGAAGACAACCAAGACTGATTCCAGAAACAAGTATGAAGGCGTATAAACGACCTGCTAAAACATTGAAACGATCACCTGGAATTCATCAAGAGTGGGTGCAAGCTATCAAAGATGGTACCGATGGTACTTCCAACTTTGAATATGCAGCTATGTTGACCAGCACGATGTTATTGGGAAATGTAGCTATTCGAATGGCGCCACGAAGTACCAAATTAGAATGGGATGGCAAAGAAGGTAAATTCACAAATATGGATGAAGCGAATGAATATCTTGGTCGTAAATATAGAGATGGCTGGAGTCTGTAAATTATTATTAGGAGATAATTATGAATAAAAAATATATAATTGGTTTGGTTACAATAATTGCTGTTGTTTTTGCTACAACAATGATGAGCAATCCATCTGAAAAAGGGTGGGAATCATTATTCAACGGTAAAGATCTTACGGGCTGGCGTGCCAGTGAAAATGGTGATTTCCGTGTAGAAGATGGCGCCATAGTTGTTCGGGGAAATCGAGCTCATTTATTTTCTGATCGAGAATTCACAAATTTTGAATTTAAATGTGAAATAATGACAAGTCCCAACAGTAATTCAGGCTTGTATTTTCATACACAATATGAAGAATCCTGGCCCAGTCGTGGATACGAAGTGCAGGTAAATACATCCCATGGCGATCCCGTGAAAAATGGAAGTCTTTGGGGTGTGGTTAGATCATTTGAACCAATGGCAAAAGATAATGAATGGTTTACTTTGAGCCTAAAAGTCGAAGGCAAACATGTGGTGACCAAAGTTAACAGCAACGTTGTAGTGGATTATAATGAATTGGAAGGTGTGACGGCGGGCCGAAGAATTGATAAGGGATCTTTTGCTATTCAAGCCCACGACCCAAAAAGTATGGTGCGATATAGAAATATTATGGTTAGGGAGCTGGATTAATTCATGTGGGTATTCACCAAAACTTTATTGTTATTCGTTATTGGGCTTATTGGGTTTTCTTGCGCTCCGGAACTATATGTAGAAATTGAAGCAGATCAACGCATGGGTGATTGGGCAGGAACTCGAATAAATAAAGAAGGTAGAGAAGTACCCATGGCAGCTCAATTGATCGCTTATAAAAATGGTCGGTTTACGGCAAACCTTTTAACAGAGTTCGATAAAAAAGATAATCATTTGGCCACCATCAGTGGTAAGGTAAAAGGAAATGAGATTCAGCTCATTGGTTCCTACAAATATGGATCACGGTGGAAAGGCATTGTGACAGATTCATCTTTCAATGGTACATATCATGGACAGAGTCATGGCACATTTGCCTTGAAGAGAGTAACCCGATTATCTCCAAATTTGGGAAAAGAAGCACCAGAAGGAGCTATTGTATTATTTAATGGTTCCAATTTGGATGCATGGACCCACGAATCCAGTGTTCCTGGTTATATTGATTTATCCAAACATGTAGGCGGGAGTGAATGCGCTGAATACTTAAAAGCTAAAGTTTGGTCCTATATAGATCAAGACGCTATTTTAGAATTGGGAAGTAATGATGGTATTGCAGGCTGGTTGAATGGTGAAAAAATCATTTCTGAAAATGTATTAAGACGAGCAAGTGCTGGGGAAGAAGCGGTTAGAGTTTCACTTAAATCCGGATGGAATCAATTCTTAATGAAAATTGTGAATGCAGGTGGCGGTTGGGGTATGTTTGCTCGGTTGACAGATGATGATGGCAATCCATTAAGTACTATTTCTGAATATGTGGATGGTGTTCAATCAAGAGATTTTCTGACTAAAAATGATAATTATTTAACACTTTGGGATATGGCTGGTCCTTATAGAATTAAAGGAAAAAATGGTCGAGAAATTTTCGACCATCCATTTCCACCGGAAAAAAATGATTCAAATGTAGAATGGACAAAATTAGATATTCATAAATTAGGTGATGCCGCTCAATGGATTATAAAAAATGAAGCAGTTGAAATAAAACCGGGTACATCGGGAATGCTCACGCGACAGAAATTCAGAAACTTCACATTACATATTGAATTTCGCTTACCCTTCATGCCAAATTCGAATGGGCAAGGCCGTGGAAATAGTGGTGTTTATCTTCAAGGTCGGTATGAAGTTCAAGTTTTAGATAGTTATGGCTTGGAAGGCAAGGATAATGAATGCGGTGGTATCTATAAAGTGGGTGCGCCGGCAGTGAATATGTGTGCGCCACCTATGCAATGGCAATCCTATGATATTGATTTTACTGCACCAATATTTAATAAAACCGGAAAAAAGATTATCGATGCTCGAGTAACCGTGAATCATAATGGAGTGATTATTCATGATAATGTTGTTATTCCAAAACCTACGGGTGGAGCTGTAAATATGAATACAGATAAACCGGGCGTTTTATTGTTGCAAGATCATGGGAATCCTGTGCAATATAGAAATATTTGGATTGTTGAAAATAATTAACCTACGAAAAAGGGAAAACTATGAAGAAAAATATTAAAACTATTAACCGTAGAGATTTTATTAAAAAATCCACTGCAGTAGCGGCAGCATTTACCATTGTTCCACGATATGTGTTAGGTGGAACGGGATTTATTGCGCCCAGCGATAAATTGAATATTGCTTGTGTGGGCGTGGGTGGAAAAGGGTATTCTGATACACACGGTGTAGCGTCTGAAAATATTGTTGCCTTATGTGATGTGGACGAATTGAAAGCCGCTAAAACATTTAATGATTTTCCAAATGCTAAACGATACACAGATTTTCGTGTCATGTTGGAAAAAGAAAAAAACATTGATGCTGTCACTGTATCTACTCCAGACCACAATCATGCAGTCGTTGCTATGGCAGCCATGGATTTAGGTAAACATGTTTATGTGCAAAAACCATTAACCCATACGGTTCATGAAGCGCGGATGTTGGCGAAAAAAGCTAAAGAAATGGGTGTGGTCACCCAGATGGGTAATCAAGGTCATGCAGGTGAAGGCGGACGTTTAATTAATGAATGGATTTGGGATGGAGCCATTGGCGATGTAACGGAAGTTCATGTATGGACAAATCGTCCAGTATGGCCGCAAGGTATTGGAAGGCCGGGAACATTACCATCCGTACCGAAAACGTTAGATTGGAATCAATGGTTAGGACCTGCAAAATGGCGACCTTATCATCCGGCTTATGTACCTTTTGCATGGCGTGGTTGGTTGGATTATGGTACAGGTGCTTTAGGTGATATGGGTGCGCATTTAATTGATCATCCATATTGGGCATTGAAAATGGAATATCCTGATACAGTGCAAGCGAGTTCAAGCCCAATTAATGATGAAACATATCCAAATGCATCCATGGTAACCTATGAATTTCCAGCTCGGGAAGGGATGGTACCGGTCAAAATGATTTGGTACGACGGTGGACTTATGCCACCAAGACCCAAAGAGTTAGAAGCAGGCCGAAGAATGGGAGATGGCGGCGGCGGTGTTTTATTCTATGGTACTAAAGGGAAAATGATGTGTTCGACCTATGGTGGTAATCCACGCATTATTCCAGAAACAGCGATGAAAGCATATCAACGACCCAAGAAAACAATTCCACGTTCTCCGGGGATTCGGGAAGAATGGATTGAAGCAATCAAGGGTGGCTCTCCCACAACATCTCATTTTGGCTATGCATCCAAATTGACAGAAACTATGTTGTTGGGTTGTATCGCATTGCGTGTGAAAGACAATAATATGATTTTAGAATGGGACGGAAAAAAGGGTCAGTTTACTAATTACGATGAAGCGAATGCTTTTATTCATAAAGAATATCGAGACGGTTGGACATTATAAGGAAACCACTGATGGGTAACTTAATAACCTAAACATTAATTGATTTGTGCAGAGATTTATGATATATAAGACAGTTATCGTTACTATTTCATTAATTGGGTTCATATTAGCCCAACCAAACCAATGGGAACTTGCAAATGGTACTGAAGGTATTTATATCAACGATATAGATATTTTTCACCAAAACCCTGACACAGTGTATGCCACTGGTAATCAGTTTTTAATTAGCACAGACAGAGGAGAAAATTGGGTTAGTGTTTCAGGAATGGCTTTTTCATCGGTTATTGAAGTTGACCCGTTTGATTCAAAAAGGATTTATTTAAGTCATAATGTTCTTCCTTCAGATGGAAATGAGGTTTTAATAACCGCGGATGGCGGAATTAACTGGGATACTATATTTGAAGAATACGGCTGGCCTGATTTACCTATAGTAGAAACTGACCCAGGCGATCTAAATACAATTTATATTGATGTAGTACCCAACACATTTTATAGAAGTTCCGATCAGGGAAATACTTGGGATAGTATTCCTTCTCCTAATGCATCTGGTTTAACATCACTCGCTATTGCACCATCCAATATAAATATTCTCTATGCAGCGTATTTTGGTCCAAATTATATATATAAAAGCACAGATCGCAGCCAAACATGGAGTCAACTACCGTTTCCGTCTATGTACGGTGGTGTGCTTGTTCTTGCAGTAGATCCAGATACTCCCGATATCGTTTATACAACAATGTCTGCAGGGGAATCACGAGGGGTGTATAAATCAATTGATGGTGGCCAAAATTGGGAACTGAAGAATAATGGAATAGAAAATTTGGATGGTTATGATTGGATACAAACTATTGTTATAAACCCCAAAGAGTCAGAGACACTTTATTTGGGAGTAACAAGCTCTTATACAAATGATCAAAATCCAATGCTTTATGAATCGAATGATGGTGCAAATAGTTGGCATTCATTTTCTGTTGGAATGCCTGAATATGGTACAGTTCAGACATTATCGGTAGATACAATGAATAGTAGAATGTATGCAGGGGCCAGAAATGGAATATATACCCTTGATTTTGAACTTTCTGTTGATGAATACGATTTTCAAATTCCAATATTAATTTCACTCAAGCAAAATTATCCAAATCCGTTTAATTCTTCAACAAAGATTGCTTACAGTTTGTCTAAAAATTCATTTGTTAAATTGACCGTATTTGATATTTCCGGTAAAAAAATTAAGAGATTAGTTAATGAAATAAAAAACACTGGAGAACATTCAGTAATGTGGGACGGAACAGATTTAAATAATAAATCCGTTCCATCTGGAGTTTATTTTTATGTTTTGAAAAATGATCAGGGTTTATTTTGAAAAAAAATGATTCTGCTAAAATAGGAAACTAAAAATGAAAATGACAACTCAAATAACAACAACTCTATTCATAATGTGTGTTCTAAATGCGCAAACCATAACAATCACCGGAACCGTGAATGATAAAATCGGGAATCCTGTTGAAGAAGTAAGCGTATCGTATTTATGTGATGGAACGGATATTATTACTCCGGTTCAGACAGATAGCACGGGATACTTTGAATTTACTTTTGAGCAATTAGGCATTGACGATAACACTTTACCCAATTCCATCAACTTGGGAGCAAACTATCCCAATCCGTTTAACCCGGGAACAGTTATTCCATTAAGCACAAACAAACCGGGACTTTTTCTAATTCACGATTTATTGGGAAGACAGATTCAATCCATTGCCATAAAGGTTGTAGGTGATTTTAAGATAACATGGGGTGGAAAACTCAATAGTGGTCTTCCTGCTCCCGCAGGGATTTACTTTTATTCATTCCAAACAGATGAAAATAGATTAACAGGAAAAATGATACTCATGGATGGCGGTGGAAATACCGGACTTTCTATTTCCGGGAGTACGGGTGTAACCCAGCAAAGGCAAACAAGAAGAAATACTGAATGTGAAAATCATACAATTACTTTTACTGCCGACCATATTACAGATTTTGAAATTGACTTGGGCGAAATTGGATACACGGAAGATACAAATATAACCCAAGAAGTGAATCGGGGGCCTTATTGGTTATTTGATTTACCTAATCCATATTTACCAGAGGGTGATACTTTAATTCTAAACCTGAATGAATATGTTTATGATGATGGGCAATCGTTATATCAGATAAGCAATACACAGTATTTTCAGATTGTTCAGGATACAATCTTATGGTGTGTTGTTTTGGATAGTATTATTGTTTCAGATATTCTTGCAAATGATGATGAGGATACTGAATTGAGTATCGGAAGTTTCATTCAGGTTCAAATGGATAATACGCATATCTTTTTTATTACGGATGGAGATCCAAAAGGTATTTATGTGTTAAACCCCTATACAATGACTTATGTGGATAGCTTCATGACACAAGACACGATAAGTTATAGAGACATAATTCCAAATGAAGTAGGTGATACTTGGTATGCAATAAGAAACATACACCATCCAGGTCAAAATATAGTTGATACTCATATTGATTGGATTGATGTTGAAACTAAAGAAGTTTTTCAAACTATCGAAGGTAGTAATAAGAATATGTCACTTGAATTATCTTATGATAGAAATATTATAATAGCTTATGATTGGAATCCAACATATACATTCAGCGTATATAATAGTGACACAGGAGATTTTCTAGGGGGAAGAGACACAACCTTGCATGTCAAATTAGTCAGAGCTTCTAAAACTGAAAATATAATTTTTATTTGGGGCTGGTTAAGGGATGGAGGAGGAATGCGGCTTGGGGCGTGGGATTTAGAAATTGATAGTTTGCTTTGGTTGCTACCTTACGATACAAGTGATAATATGTATATTTATAATGATAATGCTGATATGACTGTATCTTACGATGGTGAGCATGTTTTTTTACGTGGAGCTGATAATTGGGGAAATTCAAAATTTTGGGATATTAATGCACACAATGGGGCTATTATATCTGAAAATTACGTTTATGGCTATAATCAATTAATGCCAACGAAAAATAATCAATATTTATATCTGACTCATAATCAAAATTATTTGGATTTCTTTACGCTCGCTGGGAATGGCGGAATAGCACGATACGATATTCAGAATAATATCATGGAACAAACAATAGAATCATTAAATGATCTGGGTTATGAATGTGGTGAGATTTCGTATTTTGGTTCAATTGTTATGTCAGTATTACCTGACAATGAAACGGGAATCATTTTTACAGCCAGTTTTTGTCAGGATGATTCTTTGTGGGACCCTAATAATTATATTTTAAAATTAGATTTAGAGAATATGGAATTTTTGGAGGGAATTTATATGCCGACCACCACTATGCCGGGGTATCAAACACAACTTGTTAAAGGACCATTTATAATGGGAAATTATCCATTTTAAACGGTTAGAAAAATATGATAGAAAAGGAGAGTGCTATGCCAAATAATAATAAAAAACTATTTATTATCATTACAATATTGATAGTCAATATAAAAATGTTGTTTGCTCAAAATGTAATATATAGAGCCAATAATCATGAAATGCTGTTATTTGAAAATCCAAATCAACAAATCATACAATTAGCAGATGATATTGATAGATTGCAATTTACTGATTATATAGCTTCTATTTCTGGTATTCAATTTATTAAGACTATTGGAACACATTCACATTTATTATTATTAGAAATAGAAAATCAGGTAAACTGGGAGAATATTAAGTCAAACATTCAAAATAGTTTTATACCGATTCGCTGGATGCCTGCGTTTTATCTGGATGCAGCTTTCTCGATAAATTCTGAATTTTTAATTACTGACCGTATTTCTGTTAAATTTAACTTGGGGATGACAGATAATTCAATTGGCCAATTTGCAACTGAATATGATTTGCAATTAGTAAAGGGAAATGCATCAACAAGAAGGTGTGTTTTCAAAATGAATACTACCAATACTTTTAGTCCATTAGAATTAGCAATGTTGATTGATTATGATTCGAGAACAAGATGGGCTCAAATCATAAATGTGGCTATGATAACTTATCTAATAGACGAATATTATCCAGATCAATGGCATTTAAATAATATTGGGCAAAGTGGCGGAGAAATAGGATATGATATTAATGCTGAACTCGCTTGGGATATTACAATAGGCTACAATGAAATTGTAGTTTCGGTTATTGATGAAGGCATGGAAGAACATGAAGATTTTGAGGATTGGCAATTATTAGACGGTTATACGATTGGAATTGAAACTGGAGAAGTCGGTTGCTGTGGAAGGCCGGATAGTGATTCTGATAAACATGGTCAAGCTGTTGCTGGTTTAATTGCTGCTCAGCATAATGAAATCGGTGTGAGAGGTGTTTGTCCAAATTGTAAAATCCTACCTATAAATATTAAATCACTTGAAGAACTTAATATAGATATTGCTGGTGCAATTGATTCAGCTTGGCAAAATGGTGCTGATGTATTAAGTAATAGTTGGGGCTATTTAAACTTTAATTTTTATGACGCTGTAATTGAGGATGCCATATTATCTGCAATGACTGACGGACGAAATGGATTAGGATGTCCGGTTGTTTTTGCAGCGGGAAATATGGGAAATGTGCTTTTCCCATCAAATGTTGAAGGCGTAATTACTGTTGGAGGAATGGATCATAATGGTGAAAAAATGTCGGGTTCTCCATTCAGTAATGAGATTGATATTGTTGCTCCTGCAATGCAGTCTTCCAATATAGGTGGTATTGTTACTATGGACCGCATGGGAGCATTGGGATATTCTGATGAAAACTATACATTTGATTTTGGTGGAACATCATCTGCTTGTCCATTAGTTTCCGGTGTCGTTGGTTTACTTTTATCTATTTTACCCGAATTGGATAAAAATGAAATAGATGATATATTGTATTTAACAGCTCGGGAATTAATAGATACAGACACTAGTAATACTTGGAGTGGGAATGGTCTGCTAAATGCCTACGAAGCGGTATTAATGGCACAATACATGGTCAATAATAATATAACAGCAATCAGGACAGGGGATGTATTAGGAGCTTTTACAGAAAATACATTATTGGCGGGGAATATCAATCTTGTCGGCAATCTGGATGTGCAGAATGGTGCCGATTTGCATATTTATAAAGGGACTGAAATAAAGTTTACTAATACCAATTTTATTCTAATGGATGGTGGAGATTTAATCATAGAAGGAACAGCGGAAGAAAGAGTAAACTTTACATCCGGTTTAGATACTCCCACTCCTGGCAATTGGCAAGGCATCATCGTCGAATCTGGTAATTTGGAAATGAATTACTGCGATATTTCTTATGCGGATGTAGGGGTTCGTTTTAATGGCGCCGGGACAGGCATAATTCAAAATTCAGAAATAACATTTTGTAATACTGGGATTGAATACGTCCCGTCTCCTTTTATTACACCAAATAGTTCTTTGTCGGTAGAGAACTCATCCATCTCCGGTTGTGATGTAGGTATTCACGGCTTTGGAGGGAATATAGCTATTGTTGAAAATTGTCTTATTGGCGATAATAATACAGGCGTATTAATTGAACAAAGCAGGTCTTATAAAATTACCGGTAATGATATTGTATTAAATCATAAAGCAGGGCTTGTGGTCAGAAACAGTTCGGGGGGAATAATTGAGGGTAACGTAATCTCTGGTAATGGTAATGAAGCAGAGTGGCAAACAGACAGAATAACCGGTGGTATTTTCCTACACGCCAGTTCTCCCACCATAACGAATAATATTATACAG
>JABIHN010000041.1 GCA_018649625.1 Fidelibacterota bacterium
AAATTGAATTAAATATTTTTCTACCTTTAACTAAAAATTAATATGAAATACATACACACAAATATCATTGCCAAAGATTGGAAAAAGTTATCTGATTTTTACATCAAAGTTTTTCATTGCAAACCCGTACCACCTGAAAGAAATTTCAAGGGTGACTGGCTGGGGAAATGCACAGGTGTTATAAATGCTTCTCTAAAAGGCATGCACTTACTTCTGCCTGGATTTGATGAAAATGGTCCAACATTAGAAATTTTCCAATATCAAGAAAATGAATATAAACCTAATCCAGTCGCAAATAGAGAAGGGTTTGGTCATATCGCATTTTATGTAGACGATGTTGAAGCAGTTCTTGAGGAAATGATTTCTTCTGGTGGTACTACACTTGGTGAAGTTATCAGAAAAGAATTTGGCAAGGGAACTTTGATATGCGTGTATGCAAAAGACCCTGAAGGCAATATTATTGAACTTCAGAACTATGAACCGAAAAATATTTAGTTCACAACTTCTCGCTATCGCTCGACCACGTTGCGCTTCGCTTTATTACATTTTATATTTATAATAAATTTGGCTTTGTTTTTCTTTGAGTAATAGTTGTGCCTTACCCCAATCATAAATTGTAAAGTCTGAGTTTCGAAATCGGCTACTGTCCTTATTCCAACCATAAGCGACGAATTATAAAATCAAGAAACATAAAATAATTAACAGACCACAAACAATGTGATAAGAAAATGCGATATTTTTATCATAACATTGTAACTTTGTAAAGAAAATAGAATTAACTTAGTAGAAATAAATTTGTGGCAAACTGAAAGTTAATCATTTCAATTTCCAATTTATTTTAAGGTAGATACATTCGAAGTAACCGTCAATTCGCTATACTTACAAAAATATGCTGATTTTATTTAACATTTATTATAAGGCGGCTTTTTGCATAATTATGAGGTTAAAACACGATAAAGAATTAAAGAGTAAACTCAAATTCGACTGTCTTTACAGCGCACCACATTGTGCGTCATAGAAGAAAACTAAATGAACAAATTTTATAAATTGATATATCTAATTCTATTTTTCACCCTGAGCTTTTCCTGTGTTGAAAAAAAATCTCCCCAAAAGGAAATTAGCAAATCTGAATTTATAAACTCTTCAAAAACCAACACCTTAAAATTCACTTCTCGAATTCGCTCTATCCTTCAAGATAGTGAAGGGAATTATTGGTTAGGAAGTCATCAAGAAGGTGTATGCTTATTTGACGGAAAATCATTTGAATACTTTACAACTAATGAAGGTTTGCCAGATAATCAAATCCGTTCAATACAAGAAGATGAAAATGGAAACATTTGGTTTGGAACAGCAAACGGAGTTAGTAGTTATAATGACGGAAGTTTTACCAACTATACTACAAAAGCCTACAATCCGAATCTAAAATTGGAAAATACAGATAGTTATTTGTGGTTCAATGCAGGAATAAATTCAGGGATTAACCAGTTTGATGGAAAAAATCTAAACTACTTACCCTTCCCTATACCCAAGGACAAAAATCTTAATAATTCATACGGAGTAACAGGTATTTCAAAAGGTAAAGATGGTAGAGTGTGGATAGCAACATATTCAGCGTTATTCAATTTTGATGGCAAAACAATAAATGTTTTTGATAAAAGTAAATTGGCACTTAAAGAGAGTGAAATGTTGCATATACGCAGTGTGTTTGCAGACTCAAAAGGACGGATTTGGGTTGGAAATAATGGAATTGGAGTTTTACTGCTTCAGGAAAACTCCACTATAAATTTTTCAGATAAAAACGAACTTATACACACAAACAGTAGTAAAAATGGTAACGCATCACCAGTTGGGACTTTAGAACACGTTTTTACTATCGAAGAAGATTCGGAAGGAAACATTTGGTTTGGAGATAGAGATACTGGACCTTGGAAATTTGACGGTGAAACTATGACAAACTATATTATAGATACCAAACTTTCGACACAGATGATTTTGGAAATATATGAAGACAATAACAAAAACTTACTTTTTACAGTGGAAGATGGTGGCGTTTACAAGTTCAACGGAAAATCATTTGATAAACTGTTTTGAGATGAAATACGAATGCACAACACTGTAAAATTAATAAAATTTATGAGTAAACTAGAATTTTGCTGCCTTTACAGCGCACCCCATTGCGCAACAGCCGAAAACAGAAGTAAATGAAAGTAATAATTTCAGAAACAAGAGAAATTAAAGCGGAAAAAATTATCCAATTGTACAGAGCAAATAAATGGAGCTCTGCTAAAAAACCTACAAAATTATATAATGCATTAATAAATTCACATTCTCTAATAACAGCGTGGAATAAAGAAGATCTAATTGGAATTGGAAACGCTATTTCTGATGGGTATTTGGTGGTTTACTATCCTCATTTACTTGTGCATCCAAATTATCAAGGAAAAGGAATAGGACAAATGATAATGGATAAAATGCAAGAAAAATATAAGGATTTTCATATGCAAATGTTAACCGCAGACGGAAAGGCAATTGATTTCTATCGAAAAGCAGGCTTTAAAAAAGCAGGAAACACTGAACCAATGTGGATTTATAAAGGAAACGAACACTAAAGGAATAAATATGATTGCACGGATTTGGCACGGAAGAACAAAAATTGAAGATTTTGAAAAATATACGGAATTTATGAAATCAAAAGCAATTCCTGATTATAAGGAAACAGATGGTTTTGTTAAATTAACATTTTTGAGAAATATAAAAGGGAATGTGGGACATTTTAAACTAATCACATTTTGGAAAAACCTTGAATTAATTAAAAATTTTGCTGGAGAAAATTTTGAAAAAGCGAAATACTATCCAGAAGACGAAAATTTCTTATTGGAATTTGAAGAAAAAGTAACACATTATGAAGTGTTTGCAGAATAAAGCCGAACACACAACAATGTATATAGTTTATGGCGGGTGAAATGCTATATATGAATATTTTAGATATTAATAAACATCGGTGTCAGTTGAAAAATTTGTGTTTCAAAACCATATACTTACCGTTACATGAAATTGAAAAAAGCTTAAATGTAGAAGAACAAAAACAAAACTTTAATAATACTTAATATTCTATCAATATTAATATGGCAAATAAATTCATACCAACAGATTTTAAGATTCCTGAAGTATTAGAAACTGACAGGTTGCGGTTGAGAATGCTTACTGTAAATGATGTTAAATTAGATTATGATGCTGTAATGACAAGCATTGATCATTTACAGAAAACGAAACCTTTTGGACCTAATCATAAATGGCCAATAAAAAAATTATCTTATGAACAAAATTTAATAGATCTTGGATGGCATCAAAAAGAATTTCAAAAAAAATCATCCTTTGCTTTTACCGTTATGAATTTGGAAGAAACTGAATGCCTTGGTTGTATGTATATTTATCCTTCTGACAATCCAAATTATGATGCAGTAATTATGATGTGGGTTAGGCAAAGTGAAGTTGAAAATGGATTAGATGAAATTCTTTTTTCTTCTGTGAAAAAATGGATTCAGAATAAATGGCCATTTAAGAAAATCGCATATCTTGGCAGAGATGTTAGTTGGTCTGAATTTGAATAAGTTTTGTTTTTGTCTCTATTCTTTTATTTGATTGAACTTCGTTCTCGATGTAAGTTTTTTTTCAACTCAAGGTGACGTTGCACTTTCGCCTTCGGCTCACCCTCGTATAACAAAGATTATGAGATTCAGCCGTTGCAGGGCTTCATCCAAATTTATTCACGATCCGCTTCGCTACTTGCGAATGAATGTTTTATATTTATAATAAATTTGGCTTTGTTTTTCTTTGAGTAATAGTTGTGCCTTACCCCAATCATAAATTGTAAAAAAAATATTAACAGCTACCCCTAAAGAAAATGCTGTCGCATCTCTTGGGCTTTCTTGAACCATTTCCTGAAAACTCACACTTGCTATTTCGTGCTTACCGAAAAATGTGAAATCTGCCCAAGCGGCTATAACCAGGCCACTCGCAATGAATCTAATTGTTTTTATCTTATCAGCCGTAGAATCTTCCAAAGCATATTCATGATTATATCCTGGATAAATAACCGATGTAAACAATTCTTTCCAACCCAGATGTCGATCAATAATTTGGAATTCTTCAAGCGTCATTGAATCGGGAAGCGACGGAAATTTTCTAGAGTTTGAAACTTCCAATTGGAAATCTTGCCCCACAGAAATTGTTGAAAGAAGACTTAATATTAGAATAATTTTTTTCATGGATAAACCCTACCCTGTTTATTTATTAGATGGATTATACTTAAAAAGTTACAATTGAAAAATATGGAGAAAATATTTTAAATTTCGATGTATAATTTTGTCATATTGACAATTTTATAATTAATTAAGGATATTATTACGATATATTAAAAATGAAATTTCCTAATCTTGCATTATTAATCTTATTGACAACTACATTTGGACAGTCTCTTTCAAGCAAAGGTCAATTTTGGGCAAGTGGACTTACAGGAAATGACGTGCCAACTGGGCAATCTGCATTTGAATCATCATTAGGATATATTCCCACACTCTCTTTATCGCGAGATTTATCAGACTTTAGCTTTATCGACTTTGAATGGGCCGTCCGATTTGATCGCTTATATTCAGGTGATTCTCTTTTATCAAATCATGAAAAAAATCACCGGCTTTGGGCACGATATACATCTGAAAAATTCGAAGCACGACTCGGTTTACAAAAAATAGTTTTCGGTCCATCACAAATATTAAGATCCCTATCTTGGTTTGATACCATTGACTTAAAAGATCCAACCAATCAAACAAAGGGTGTGGATGCACTCCGACTAAAATGGTTTCCGAATAACTCACTTTCACTTTGGTCTTGGGCGATCCAAAATGAGCAAGACACATTATCCTTTGGTGGACGAGCTGAAATATCTTCATCAATTGGAGAATTCGGATTTACGGTTCATTCGGATCCTTCAACAATACCAAAGCAACGGTTTGCTCTGGATTTTCGCCACGATGGATATATTGGTTCTTGGTTAGAAACGGCGCTGATAACTTCAGAAAATTCTGATATTAAATTGACGACTATTGGTGCTGATTATACATTACCTATTTTGAATAGACTTCTCATTATGACTGAATCCATGTTTATCAAAACGTCTGAATCTGAGAACCAATCATTTACAGCCTTTATGGTTATCTTGCCTTTGGGGATGATTCATTCCGTTCTTTTTATTTCTCAATTTGATTGGAAAGAAGAACAATCTTATAATTACCTACGGTGGAGTGCCACGTATGATAAATTCAGCCTAAATTTACTTTTATCTCAAAGCCCTAAACGGACAGATTACAGCATTCCAGCAGAATATTTGCCAAAAACGGTTGCCGGGTTTGGAACAGGAATTCAACTTATGTTCATTTACAATCATTAAAATATGGAGATTGCCACAAAGACTCGAAGACACAAAGTTAAAATAATTTTTTTCGAGCCTTTGTGCCTTCGTGGTAAAAACAAGGAAAAATATGTCAAATAATAAAGTAGTAGAAATTCAAAAACTTCTAAAACAATTTCCTGTTGGTGGTGATTTTTTTACCGCATTGAGTGATATTAATTTTGAATTAGAAAAAGCAGAATTCACGGGGCTAGTCGGTCCATCTGGTTCAGGGAAAACAACATTATTAAATATAATCGGCGGTCTTGATTCACCCACAAAAGGAACTATAAATGTTCTTGGAATGGAATTGGGTTCTGCCTCCCATAACGAACGAGCCTTTTTACGAAAAACAAAAATGGGGTTCATTTTTCAAAGTTATAATCTACTTCCGGTTTATACCGTTTTTGAAAATGTTGAGCTACCTTTAATTCTAAATAAAGTTGAATCAAAAGAACGAAAACGACTCGTCACTCAAGCAGTGGAATGGGTTGGGTTATCAGATAAAATTGATTCTCGCCCAGCACAATTAAGCGGTGGTGAATGTCAACGAACTGCTATTGCTCGCGCTATTGTCCACGAACCAGCCTTAATTTTGGCAGACGAACCAACAGCTAATTTGGATGCAAAAAATTCCCATCAAATTATGAATATTATGGTTCGCTTAAATAAAGAATTGAATACATCATTTATCTTCGCAACTCACGATGAAAAAATCATGGCATATCTACGACGAATCGTTCATTTAGAAGATGGTCAAATTGTAAAAGATGAAATCATTGAAAATCCAGAAATGGGTGCAATCTAGAAATATGCTTTTTCACCTTGCCATTAAAAATTTAATTGGTGCGGGAATACGAACGTGGTTAAACGTATTCGTAACTGCCGTTTCATTCTTCATGATAATTTTCACGTCTGGGATGTATGATGGAATGCGATCTCATGCAAAACAAGTAACCATCGATACCGAAGTAGCCGGTGGTGCTTATTGGCATCCAAAGTATGATCCTTTAGACCCATTTTCTTATGAAGATGCACACGGAATCCCACCGAAAGAGATTCATGAACTTATTCAATCGAATGATGCCTTCTCTGTGTTAGTAAGCCAAGCTTCTATTTATCCAAATGGGCGGATGATGCCTGTTATGATGAAAGGGATTGAGCCAAACCAATCAATCATAAATTTACCGACTCAATCACTTCTGACTCATACCGATGATTTGATTCCGGTTCTTATTGGAAGCGGAATGGCAAAATACACACAATTAAAAGTAGGTGACACCTTTGCAATTCGCTGGTTAGATGCAAACAGAACTTATGATGCAGATGAAGGTGTGATTGTAGCCATCATGGAAACAGAAAATTTCAAAGTGGATATGGGTACAATTTGGATTCCACTGGATCGTGCGCAAACCATGCTGGATATGGAAAAGGAAGCTACATATATTACATTCTCAAAAAAAAGTGCCACAATTCAAAATAAAGAAAATTGGATTTATCGCGATGTAAATTATTTGATGCGAGACATGGAAGCTATGATCAAAGCAGATGAACCTGGTGCACAAATTATGTATATGATTCTATTAGCATTAGCAGGGATGGGCATTTTCAATTCCCAAATATTGTCTATTTTTCGTCGTCGGAAAGAAATTGGCACACTGATGGCTTTAGGTATGACTCGATCTCGTGTTGTCACTTTATTCACATTAGAAGGTGGAATGAATGCTTTTTTTGCTCTAATTATGACCTTGATTCTAGGCGGACCTGTTTTTATCTATTTCGCACTCTATGGAATTCCCCTGCCTATTGATTATTCAGAAATGGGGTTGATTGTGGCGAAGAGACTCATTCCTGTTTATACTATGGGACTTTTCGTTTCTACTACATTATTTATTGCATTTGTTGTGCTGGTTTTGAGTTATCTACCATCGCGACGTATTGCAAAAATGAAACCCACTGATGCTCTACGGGGGAAAATCAATTAATGTTTAGATTTGTTCTAAAAGGCATTTTACGAGATAGGTCACGCAGTTTATTTCCCATTATAGTGGTTTCTCTCATTGTTGCACTTGTGATTTTCAACCGTGGATTCCTTGTGGGAAGTATGAATGGGATGTTTAAGGATACGGCTGTTATTTCTTCGGGCCATGTAAAAGTCATGACACACGCCTATCAAAAAGAAAGTCAATTAATGCCCAACGATTTAGCGCTAATGGATGTAGATGAAATCCTTAAAGATTTAGAGATAAAATATCCTAACTATTTTTGGTCACCCAAAATTTCTTTTGCAGGATTATTAGACCTTCCCGATGAACACGGTGATACAAAATCTCAAGGTCCAGTTATGGCGTATGGTGTTGATTTTTTATCATCAAATTCACGTCAATTCGAATTATGGGAATTGGAAAAACGAATCGTTTTAGGACGTATGATAAAAGATCCTACCGATGCTTTAGTGGGACACAAATTAGCAGACAAACTTGGGTTATCACTGGGGGATCAAGTAACCTATATTGGCACGACAATGAATAATGCATTTACCACATTCAATTTTACGGTAGTAGGCACATTTAATCTTGGAATGGGACCTTTAGACAAACAAATGATGTTGGTCGATATTGAAGGAGCACGAATGGCATTGGATATGGATAATGCGGCATCAGAGATTCTTGGGTTTATGCACGATTTATATTATAATGATGATGCTTCAATTGAAATTCGAAATGAATTCAATACATTCCATTCAGATACGACAGATTTATTTCGATCCAGCATGATTGCGCTCCGGGATGCAAATCAAATGGGCACCATGATTGATTTGGTGGATTGGTCTGTGTTTATCATTCTTGGTATTTTTCTCTTTATCGCCATGATAGTTTTATGGAATATGGGCATCATGAGTGGATTGCGACGATATGGAGAAATTGGCGTTCGTCTTGCAATGGGAGAAACCAAAGGACAAGTGTATCGGTCACTCATTTTGGAATCAACGATTATTGGAACCATCGGCACCATTATCGGAACATGTATTGGCTTACCTTTAACATACTATGTTCAGGCAGTTGGTATTGATTATTCCGCAGCGTTTGAAAACTTGAATTCTACAACAATGATTATGTCATCCGTTTTTTATACACAAGTAACGCCTGATCTTTATTATATCGGTATTATTCCAGGTGTATTGGCAACAGTTTTTGGAACTATGTTAGCAGGACGAGCTATTTACAAACGAGAAATGGCACAGTTGTTTAAGGAACTCGAAACGTGAAAAATTATAGCCACAGAGCACATAAAGAAAAAAATTCATTTTATCTCTTAAAACCCTGTGTGTTCTGTTGATATTAAAAAGGAACAAAAAATGAGACGCATTATATTATTATTTTTACTATCATTTGTTTTCGGGCAAAACGAGATATCAGTCAAAGAGATTATTCAAGAAATGGATAATAATTTGAATGCCAAAAGCCGAGTACTTACCAGTAAAATGGTTGTTCATGGACGGCGAACAAGCCGAACCATTGAATCAAAGAACTGGGTTGTGGGAACGGATCAGGCCTTCACAGAATATTTATCACCCCCACGAGAAGCAGGAACAAAAATGTTAAAAGTGGGGAACAAACTTTGGACGTATTCTCCACAGACGGATCGAGTTATACAAATCTCTGGACACATGCTCCGTCAGTCCGTCATGGGATCGGATATGTCATATAACGACATGATGGAAGATCAACCACTCATGGATCGCTATGCGACAACGCTTGAAGGTTCGGTCATTATAGATGGGCGAGATTATTGGATTATTTTCATGGATGCAAAAGTAAAAGGATTATCATATCCCAAACGGCGAGCCTGGATTGATAAAGAATACTTTTTACCTACAAAAGAAGAACTCTATGCCAAAAGCGGAAAACTCCTAAAAACAGCCACAATGGATGGTATTAAAAAAGTGCAAGGCCGATGGTTCCCATCCAGATATCTCTTTAAAGATGAATTGAAACGAACCAGCAAAGGAACGGAATGGATCATTGATGAAATTGAGTTTGACAGTGATATTCCAGAGTCTCGATTTTCGAAAGTAATGTTACGTAAATAAATTAAAGGCAATATGAGCATAAAATGGAAAAACCCGTAATCTACTACGACGGAGATTGCTCTTTATGCAATCATGCTATTATAATTATTTCCAAGATTGATAAAAAAAATGTTTTCCGATTATTACCATTTTCACATTTATTAAATAAAACAAATTCGAAATATCCTGATAGCATTATTTTAAAGTTAAATGATATTTATTATTCTGAAGGAGAAGCAGTATTGAAAATCGTGAATGAATTGGAAGGCGTATGGTGGGTATTAGGTTTTGGGCTGAATCTAATTCCATTATTTATTTTGGATAGGTTATATAGGATAGTATCAACGCATCGAAATAAATGGATCAATACTCGATAATTTATTTATTTTTTGCTCGTTCCCAAATTTCATCCATTTCTTCCAAAGTGGACTCTTCTAACGTTTTTCCTTTCGCTTCTAGTTCTTCTTCAATCTTTTGGAATCGGTAAATAAATTTTCGATTAGTCGCACGAAGCATATCTTCTGCTGGAACATTATAATATCTCGATAGATTTACCATAGAAAAAATCACATCCCCAATTTCTTCTTTAATATTTTCAGTATCTCCAGCTTCATGTGCAGATTTTAATTCATCGATTTCCTCATGGAGCTTTGCCCAAACATCATCCACATTGTCCCAATCAAATCCGGCATAGGCTGCTTTTTGCTGTAGACGCTGTGCTCTAATAAGTGCGGGAAGCGCCGGAGGAACACCATCTAATCTTGATTTTCGATTTTTTTCTATATGTTTTGTTTCTTCCCAATTCTGTTTTGCTTCAAAAGCTTCATTTGTTTTTTTATCACCAAAAACGTGAGGATGCCTCCTAACCAATTTTTCATTAACGGTATCCAACGAATCTGCAATTGTAAATTTTGAATCTTCAGAAGCAATTTGTGTTTGAAGTGCAACATGAAGCATAATATCACCCAATTCTTCTTGCACAGTATCCCAATTCTCTTCATCTACACTTTCCACAACTTCATAAGCTTCTTCAAGAAAATAGGGAAGTAAAGACGCATGAGTTTGTTCCTTATCCCAAGGACAGCCATCCGGACCACGAAGAGTCTCAACAATTTCAAGAAGTTTTATAAATTTTTCTGCTATTTTTTGTTTTTTCATTTAAATCTCAAATAAAGTTTGCCACGAAATTTGGTTTATAAAGTTATTTTCCATTTTGGTCATAACTTTTTTTTCATTATCGGATTCATCATTGAACCCAAGCAAGTGAAGAGAACCATGAATAATAAGTCGTACAACTTCTTTTTCAAAAACTTCCTGGTAAGACACTGCATTCTCTTTAGCTCGTGGTAAGCTAATATATATTTCACCTTCTACGTCTTTTTCATCATATTCATTCAAGCGAAACGCAATTACATCTGTCCATTGATCTTTTTGGAAAAATTGTTTTTTTAACTCAGATACTAAATTATCTGACCCAAAAATAAATGAAACATTCCCGTCTAAAATTTGATTTTTTTTAAAAACTAAACTGGCTGTTTGTTTTACAATATCATGATTGGGAGAAATAAATTTTGGATCACAATCAATTGAAATATTAATCATGCAGAATTTTGGCTTCTTGGATCGTCCGGGTATTCAACTCTAATATGGTATATCCCTCTGAGAACAGGTAACATTCCAGTATTCCCATCTACAGTCCCTTTAATTTTATTTAATTCATCTAAGGTGAGAGGACAATTATTTAATTGGCCATCTTCTATTCTCCCTTTTATGATTTTTTCAATCATTGCTTCAATTTTTATAATATCGGGTTTTTTTATAGACCGAACTGCTGCTTCGACAGCTTCACAAATCATAAGAATTCCCGTCTCTTTTGTATTGGGCTTTGGCCCTGGATATCGGAATGCGCTTTCATCGACTAAATCACCCGTTTCCACTGCATCTTTTAAGGCCATACGATAAAAATATTCTACGCGCATTGTTCCATGATGCATTGGAATAAAATCAGAAACCACTTTTGGAAGATTGTATTCATCGGCCAAATTTAATCCTTCCTTAACATGCGCCTTAATTATGCGAGCGCTCATGGTATGGGTCAAATTATCGTGCTTATTTTCTCCACCATATTGATTCTCAATAAAATATTCTGATTTTGCCATTTTACCTATATCATGATAATAAGCGCCTACGCGACACAACAAAGAATGAGCGCCAATCGCATTTGCACAAGATTCCGCAAGATTTCCTACAACGATACTATGATTAAAAGTTCCATTCGTTTCTTGTTGTGCACGTTTCAATAATGGGTGATCATAATCCAATAATTCTATTAAGGTTAAATCTGTTGTTACTTCAAACAATATTTCAAAAAGACCGATTAAACCATATGTCACAATTGGAGCCAAAATACTATTAATTGTTAATAATTGAATATCACTTAACATGGTTATCCAATTATGCTCTTTAAATAATCCGAGTCCTAAAACAACAATTATACTCGCAGCAATTAGGGCAAACATCGTTGTAAATAACTGACTTCTTTTTCTCAGTTCTCTAATATTATAAACTGCAATTGTTGATGTAAATAGCGATACAATTACAAGGTCAATATTTTGCCCCATCATAAGTCCCATGAGAATAGCCATAGATGTAGTAGCCATAAATCCAATCCGGGCATCAAACAAAATAGTGAGAGTCATTGCACCCACAGTGACAGGAATTAAATATTCAGACCACTCTAATCGAATTACAAAAATGTAGGCTAACCCTATTTGTAAAAAAAATACTATAGAAATCAATAAAACCATTTTCCAATCTCTGAAAATGGCTATTCGATAAACGACAAGAAATGCAAAAAATAAAGACACAACAACTGAAAGAAGAATAATTCTTCCTATAAAACTCCAAAAAACTTTCATCCATCCTGAATTTATTTCCTGCTTTGTAATTGCCACTGATAGTGAATTTAGTTTTTGGAGAACATCTTCTGTGATTCGAATATTTGCATCAACAATTAATTCATTCTCTAAAACAACACCCTGGCTTAAAGGCACTTTGTTTAAACTTTCTAATTGTCTACGATGGGTAACGACTTGATCAAATAATAAATTTGGTTTCATGAATTCAACAATAAGGTCATATCCCAAATCACGAAAACTTTCGCCATCAGAAAATATGGCTAATAGTTCTTTTCTTGCCTTTGTCCAAGCCATCTGAAGATCATTAAAACTTTCGGGAGATGCGAGGTCTGGAACATCACTTTGATTTATCATTACTTGATGGCTAACAATATCACCTATGGGAATATCGTAAACACCTTCAGTCCATCTATTTTTGCAAATTTGTTTCACATAATCTCTATTTCGATCCAAATCTTTCATATTTTTTGGATCCTGTGTGGGTGTGATATAGGCGAACCACTCAGGTTTATCGATTGTAAATAAATAAATTCGATGGAATTCACTTGTTAGGATTGAAAGATTTGTGCTGTCAGAAATAAATTCAGAACGCGCCTTTTCATATTGTTTATTATACCGTCGCTCATAAACTAATCTTTTAGATTCTTCCAATCGCCAAATGGCGTGGCGCAGCTCATTTGTCATAGCAAAGAATTCATCCAAACTACTTGTTTGATTTGCAACTATTTCGTCATTCCGGTTAAATATAAAAGGTACCGAAATTTTCCGTTTATCTAAATCACCTTTAAGACGATCTTCCGTTTTTAAAATCGAAAAAGTAAAAGGCGCAATAATCGGCTCTCGTGTAATATCATTAACTTGATACGAATATTTCAAAGCCTTTCCCTGTGGGAATAATATCGAAATCAATAATACTAAACCAAAAATAATCGAATATTGAATCCAGTATTTATCTAAGAAAAAATATTTAAACAGTATATTATTTTTTTGGTTCAAGATTAAATCTTTATATCTTTTATAATCTGTCGAGAAATAATTAAACGTTGGATTTCACTGGTTCCTTCACCGATTTCAAGAATTTTAGCATCTCGAAAAAACCGTTCTACATCATACTCTTTTACATAACCATATCCACCATGAACTTGGATAGCTTCAGTGGTCACATCCATAGCCGTTTCACTCGCGAAAAGTTTTGCCATTGCAGCTTCTTTTGTAATATCCATACCTTGGTCTTTCATCCAAGCTGCATGAAATACCAATAACTTTGATGCTTCAATTTTCGTGGCCATGTCAGCTAGTTTAAATCCAATCGACTGAAATTTATTAATAGGTTTACCGAAGGCTTTTCGCTCAACAGAATAAGCAAGTGCTCGTTCGTATGCTCCTACCGCTGTTCCAACTGATAACGCCCCTACAGAGACTCGCCCTGAAGTTAATGTTTTCATAAATGTCTTAAATCCAGCGCCAGGCGTACCTAGCATAGATGAAGCTGGAATTCTCATATTCTTGAAAAAAAGTTGACGAGTATCACTTGCACGCCATCCCATTTTCTTTTCTTTTGGACCAATTTCTAATCCTAACGTATTTGTCGGAATTGAAAATGCTGCAATTCCAAGATCATCTCCATTATCTTCTACTTTAGATGTGAATGAAAGCACACCTGCTTCACCTGCGTTGGTAATAAATATTTTACCACCATTTACAATATAATCATTGCCATCACGAACTGCTTTTGTTTGTGTTGCACCGGCATCACTACCTGCATTGGGTTCTGTTAAACCAAATGCGCCCAGCATTTCTCCTGTTGCTAATTTAGGAAGATATGTCTTTTTTTGTTCTTCTGAACCAAATAGTAAAATTGGCAATGAGCCCAGTGATGTATGAGCGGCCATCGTGATGGCCACAGAAGCGTCAGCTCGCCCCAATTCCATAATAGCCGTTGCAAAGGCTACCATATCTAAGCCAGCACCTCCATACTCTTCTGGAATTAAAATTCCCATTAGCCCCAATTCACCCATTTTTTCTACTAGGTCACTTGGGAATTTCCCGAGTTGATCTAGTTCATGAGCAACAGGTGTAATTTCGGAATCAGCAAATTCGCGAACCATATCGCGAATCATAAAATGTTCATCTGTAAAAAATAAATTATCCATTATATTTTCGTTCTATCTTGAATTGATTAAGTTTGAATTTACAACAAGACTCTTGAAGATGAAGACAGTCGAATATCTCTAGCATTGAGTTGAGTTGACTCTCTTCCTTTCCAAACGTTGGTTTCTACCACACATGCAATATCGACCGGTTCACCCATAATAAGATCCTGATAATAATTGGCCAAACCAAACCCAATTACATCTATGACAGAATGTTTTTGTTTTATCCTGAATCGAATATGATCTCCATTCCCAATTATTTTGGGATTTCCAACTACATCTGCGCGCATTACAGCAAATTTTGGGCGCATATTCCCAGGACCAAATGGACCTAGCTTTTTCATAAAATCCATAAAGCGACTGTTTAAATCTAAAATGTTAATTTCTGTATCTAGGTATAATTTTGGTTCAAGATCATTCTCGCTTAATGTTGATTCAGCATAAGATAAAAAAACCTTTCGAAACTCATTTAATTTTGACTCGTGAATTGCCAATCCTGCAGCCATTGCATGTCCACCATAATTCAATAAATGTTCACTTGATGCTGAAAGAGCTGAATATAAATCAAGCCCCCTAATACTTCGTGCTGAGCCTTTCCCATTCCCTTCTTCATCAAATGAAATTATTATTGTGGGACGATTGAACTCTTCTTTAATCTTGGATGCAGCTATACCTACTACGCCTTGATGCCATCCACGGGATCCCAATACAATAGCTCTATCTTTCTCCAATTCCACTTGAGAATTCACCATAAATAATGCTTCATCTACAACACCTTGTTGAATGGCTCGTCGTGATAAATTTTCTTCATCTAGCTCTTTTGCCAATTCTATGGCTATTCCTGTATCCCTAGTGGTTAGCAGTTCAACAGATCTATTAGCATCTCCCAATCTACCTGCAGCATTTATTCTAGGGGCAACATGAAATACAACTTGTGTTACTGAAATATCTCTTTCTAAATCTACTTTTGAGATTTTGAGTAATTCTCTAATTCCAGGGCGACGTGTGGATCGTAATGTTTGCAATCCATAATGTACAATAACTCGATTTTCATCACGCATCGGTACAAGATCTGCCGAAGTTCCCAACGCTGCTAAATCCATTAGATCTGTAATTAAATCAAATGAATAGCCCATTCTTTTCACTAGCCCCGATAACAGTTTTAAAGCAACACCTCCACCACATAATCCTTTAAATGGATACTCACAATCCACTTGTTTAGGATTTATAATAGCAAATGCATTGGGAAGAATTTCTCCCGGAATGTGGTGATCCGTTATAATAACATCAATCCCTTTTTCATTTGCGTAATTCACTCGATTAATTGCATTAATTCCGCAATCACATGTTATGAATAAGTTTGCTCCAAATTTTGCTGCTTTATCAATTCCCATTTCTGAAACGCCATAACCTTCCTTTTCTCTATTGGGAATATAAGTTTTAACTGTAGCGCCTAAGTTTTGAAGCCCAATAAAGAGAAGAGATGCTGCAGTTGTCCCATCCACATCATAATCACCGAAAATAAAGATTGGAGTGTCTGAATCAATATTTTGGATGATACGATTTACTGCTTTATCCATGTCTTTTAATAAAAACGGATTATGAAGTTGAGAAATATTTGGCGTGAAAAATTCTTTTGTCTTATCTAATTCAGTTAAACCACGAGCAACCATTACTTTCGCAATTGATTCTGGAACTTGATAATGTTCCATCGTGTCTCTGACTTGATCAGACTGAAGGTTTGGAAATATCCATTGCATAATATATAAAAATTTGAGTTGGTCTATAAGCCGAGTTCTGTCCTTTGGATTAATAATTCCAATACAAAGGGATAGTCATTCGTCTAGCCACAACGTTACCATTGTGATCAAGCAATCTACCCGCTCCTTTAACGATGCGAACAACATCTCGAAGCCTATTCGATCTTGCACTGGATGGGGTTTACAAGCATACTGAATTTATTCAGAATCTGGTGGTCTCTTACACCACCCTTTCACCCTTACCTATGACAAATACAAGGCAAGCCTTATGCTCATCGAAGGCGGTTTACTTTCTGCTGCACTTTCCATGGTTCGCAAATGCGAATCTCCTCTCATTATGAGGCATCCTGTTCTGCAGTGCCCGGACTTTCCTCTCTCGGAGTGCTTACGCTCGCCAAGAGTAACTATCCGACCAACTCAATTTTAAAAATTTAATTTTCAGAAACTTTTTCACTATATAGAAATCGCCCACAAACATCACAACGATGTATTTTGGAATTGGCACGAACTTCTGTTACTTTTTGTAAAGGCACATGTGCACCACAACCACCGCAACCATTTCCAGAAAGATTTACTACAGCCAAAGCATCTCGAGCTTGAAAAACACGATTATAAATCGATATTGTTTTAACATCTATATCTTTAATTCTTTCCGAGCGTTTTGTCTCCAATATTTCTTTCTCTTCAGCAGATTCGGAAATAACAGATTCCAATTTTTCTCTACGAGTAGATAAATCACTCGATAATGATCCTAAATCAGCTTCCATTGATACGACAGAATTGGTTAATTCTTCTTTCTCTTCTAATAAAGAAATAATCTCATTTTCAAAAGTAGATCTCTCATCTTTCATATGATCCATTTCATGCATCAATGCATCATACTGTTTGTTATTTGTGACGAGAAATAATTGGTCTTTTAATTTGTTAACCTTGGTATTAATCTCTGCGATTAAAACTTCCCGTTTATGTGATTCAACTTCAATTTCTTTTAATCGAGCTTTATTATCTTCTAGCGTGCTCTTGATTGATTCTTCTTGCTTATTTAATTCATTTACTTTAATCGGCAAATCACCCAGTAAATCGATTAAATCTTTCAATTTTGTATCGATTTCTTGCAATTCAATTAATTTTTCCATAGACATCTATTACCTCAATATAAAAAAAATGCACCGTTGGCGGTGCATTCTAAATGTTTTCTTATGATTCAGATTTCTCTGTAAATCTTGTTTTTTTCCCCACGGCAACAATAATTGTTACCCTTATTTCCATATCTTTATTCATATACAGTACCCAAATTTACCGATATATTTCTAAAAGTAGAATGGTTTAATAATAAGATTCAATATTTTATTCAGTCGTGTTGAGAAAGAAGATTTTCAACTTCCTTTTCGGACTTTTGAATGGTGTAGCTTGTTCCGCCAATACCTTCACGATAAAGGGTAATTGAATTATCCACTATTTCAGCAACTTTCCATTCTATATCTTCTATTTGAACTCGATCACCTACTTTTACTAAGCGATCTTTTTTAACTCTGAATTTTGTTATGTCTATCATAAGCCGAAGTTGCTTATAATTAATCTAAAAAAACAAGTAAGACTATAAAAATCAAATTAGAAATAATGACGAAATTTCTTTAATCTCACTACGTTGTTTTAAACCTAATACTACTATTTTAATTTATGTCTAATTCATTTGCCAATCGCCATCTAGGTCCTAGAGATATTCATATCCAAGAAATGTTATCTATTTTAGGATTTTCATCTTTAGATCAGCTTTCCACGACTATCGTACCTGAAAATATTTTATCTAAACAGTTACCGAATGACCCGAAAAGTTTATCTGAACCCGATACCATCAAACGCCTTCGTGAAATGGCCAATAAAAATTTAGTATATCGATCTTTTATAGGCATTGGATATTATGGGACTTTTATTCCAGGTGTCATTAAAAGAAATATTTTAGAGAATCCCGGTTGGTACACTGCCTATACTCCCTATCAAGCTGAAATATCTCAAGGGCGGTTAGAAGCATTGTTGAATTTTCAAACAATGGTATCTGATTTAACGGGGCTTCCCCTAGCCAATGCATCTTTACTAGATGAAGGAACTGCAGCAGCTGAAGCAATGATTATGTTCTTTAATCATACCCGAGATACAAAAAGAAATACATTTTTAATTTCCGATACATGTCACCCGCAAACAATTGAAATTTTAAAAACACGAGCTGAGCCCATTGGAATTAATTTAATAATTCAAAATCATTCATCCTTTATTTTTAATGATTCTATTTTCGGTTCATTAATTCAATACCCTGATACAAATGGCTCAATTAATGATTTTACCGATTTGTGCAATACTGCACATGAAAATAAATCCTATGTTTGTATAGCGACGGACTTGCTTGCACTAGCCCTTTTAAAGCCACCCGGTGAAATGGGTGCAGATGTTGCAGTTGGAAACTCTCAAAGATTTGGTGTCCCTATGGGATATGGTGGACCTCACGCCGCTTTTTTTGCAACCAATGAAAAATTTAAACGAAAAATCCCTGGACGGATTATTGGTGTTTCTCAAGATGCTCATGGAAACTTAGCACTCAGAATGGCACTCCAAACACGAGAGCAACATATTCGTCGTGAAAAAGCCACATCTAACATTTGTACATCTCAAGTTTTACTTGCAATTATGTCCGGAATGTATGCTGTATATCATGGGCCAAAAGGGATTAGCAGTATTTCCCGTCGTGTAAATGAACTCACTGCAATTCTGGTAAAATCTTTGGAAAATTCTGGATATAAGCTAGAAAACAAATTCTATTTTGATACAATTCGTTTTAAGGCGGATGGATGGAGAGAAAAAGCAAAGTCACTTGAATATAATATTCGTGACTTTGGTGATGGAACAATTGGAATATCAATAGATGAAACATGCACTAAAACTCATATTCAAAAATTATTATCTATTTTTAATGCTAAAATTGTAAATGAATGTAATGATTCAATTCCACTGGGACTAATTCGTAATTCTTCTTATCTGAATCATCCAGTATTTCATTCCCATCGGTCAGAAACCGAAATGCTGCGTTATTTACATCGACTTGAAACTAAAGATTTATCATTGAATACAAGCATGATTCCGCTGGGCTCTTGCACAATGAAATTGAATGCAACCACAGAAATGGAAGCAATTACTTGGCCAGAATTTGGACATATTCATCCATTTGCGCCGAAAGATCAAACAATTGGATATCAAAAACTTATTCATGAATTGAAACAATGGTTAACTGAATCAACAGGGTTTGAAGATATTTCTTTGATGCCTAATTCTGGGGCTCAGGGCGAATACGCAGGACTAATGGTTATTCGTGCATTTCACAAAGACAATGGAAATGGGCATCGTAATATTTGTTTAATTCCGGCATCGGCCCATGGAACAAACCCAGCATCTGCTGTGATGGCTGGAATGGAAGTGATTATAGTTGAATGCGATAAATATGGCAATATTTCAGAAGATGACTTAAAAATCAAAGTTCAACTTCATTCAAATCGCCTGGCATGTATGATGATAACTTATCCATCAACACATGGCGTTTTTGAACATTCAATCAAAAATATCTGTAATCTCATTCACACTCATGGTGGTCAAATATATATTGATGGCGCCAATCTAAATGCCATGCTTGGTTTGTGCAAACCTGGAGAATTTGGTGGTGATGTGATGCATATAAATCTCCATAAGACATTCAGCATTCCTCATGGCGGTGGTGGCCCAGGGATGGGTCCCATTGTTTGTAAAAAACATTTGTCTCCTTTTCTCCCAAACCATTCTGAAATTAAAATAAATGGAGATAAAGCAATTACGGCCGTGTCTTCTGCACCATTTGGTAGTAGTAGTATATTACCTATTTCTTGGGCATATATGGCTCTTATGGGAAGTGATGGTCTCAAAAAATCTACGCAAGTTGCTATTCTTAACGCAAATTACATGGCAAATATATTGGAAAATCATTATCCAATTCTTTACCGCGGAATGAGTGGATTCAACGCTCACGAATTCATCATTGATTTACGCGAGTTGAAAAAAGAATCTGGAATTTCTGAAGAAGACGTAGCTAAACGACTTATGGATTATGGATACCATGCACCTACAATGTCTTTCCCTGTGCCTGGAACCCTTATGATTGAACCAACAGAAAGTGAATCTAAAGAAGAATTGGATCGTTTCTGTGAAGCAATGATATTTATTCGTCAAGAAATTCAAAATATAATTGATGGTAAAATTGATCAAAATGACAATCCTTTAAAAAATGCACCCCATACAGCTTTTATCGTGACAGCGAATAATTGGCCACATTCTTATTCTCGACATTTGGCAGCATTCCCGGCGCCATGGCTTAAAGAACATAAATATTGGCCCACGGTTGGGAGAGTGAACAATGCCTATGGTGATCGGAATCTAATATGTTCATGTCCGCCAATTGGTGATTATGAAAAATAAATTGTGCTTTATCCAACTCTAAAATTTTTAATCACATCTGGACTCATAGTCGCTATTTCAGAGATTGCCAAAAGAAGTTCTATGCTGGCTGGGATATTGGCTTCAATTCCTCTGATTTCTGTTTTAGGTTTAGTCTGGATCTATCTAGATACAAAAGATATTGAAAAAATCACCAATCTCTCTACAAACATTTTCTGGTTAGTCATTCCATCTCTGGCTCTGTTTATCACTTTACCTATATTTTTAAAAAAAGGATTTGGGTTTTACCTAAGTCTTAGCTTGGCATCATTTATCACCGTTCTTTGTTATTATTTGATGATTGTTATTTTGGGAAAGTTTGGTATAAAACTTTAAATAATTATATTTTCAATTAAGAATCAAATCCTATTTACATAAATATTCTTTCTTAAAAGACGAATTCATTTCATATTAAATGCTAATTTTACTTTCTCCATCAAAGACACAAGACTTTTCTCCGATCTCAAATCTTGAATCTTCTATTCCTAAGCACATTAAAAAAGCAAATTATTTAATCTCCTTACTAAAGAAACTAAATAAACAGGAATTATCTAAATTCATGTCTTTGAGTGAAAGTTTATGTGATATTACGCATATGCAAATTCAAGAATTTAACCTGACAAGCAATGGTGAAGCTGATAAACAGGCATTATTTGCTTACACAGGTGAAGTATTTAATAAAATAAATCCAAAATCTTTTTCATCTGAACAAATTTCATTTTGCCAATCTCATATCCGAATTCTTTCGGGATTATATGGTGTGTTAAAACCGTTAGATTTAATTCAGCCCTACCGTTTGGAAATGGCGACAAAAATAATAACCAAGGATAAAAAAAACTTGGTAGAATTTTGGAAGAATTCTATTACTAAAATACTTAAAATCGAAAAAGAAATCATCATTAATCTTGCTTCAAAAGAATACATACATTCTATCAACCTAAAAGATTTAAATGCAAAATTTCTTACAATTCATTTTAAAGAAAAAAAAGTAAATGGGTTTAAAGTGGTGGGAGTCTATGCAAAACAAGCACGAGGAATGATGATTGATTTTATAGTTAAAAATCAAATTATTGCTCCTCAATTATTGAAAAAGTTCACCGAAGAAAGGTATAGATTCAACTCAAATCTTTCTTCCGAGTGTGATTGGGTCTTTACGCGGAATTAGCCAATAGCCCTTCCTGCTCTTCCATCAATTCTAAATATTCACATTCCAAATTTGTCATGAATTCCATAGCTTTTTGCAGCAATTCATAATCGTCCCCGTTGGCTGGATCTTGGGAAATTTTCCGCTGATTTTCTATTTCTTTTTCGATAGTTTTAAATCGTTTTTCAATCCAAGATAAACGATTTCGAACTTTCTTTCGCTCTTTATAATCAAACTTCCCTTTTGTTTCAACCTTAATTTTTGGTCGTTCAGATTTTCTTTGTTTTTCTTCCTGTTTTTTCCACTCATAATAATCATAATTCCCTTCAAATAATTTGATACCGCCTTCCCCAACTTCGCAGGTAAGATTGGTTACATTATTTAAAAAGTGTCTATCATGAGAAATACAAACAATAGAGCCAGTGAATTGGGCCAATGCACGTTCTACAACATTTCGAGTCATCATATCCAAATGGTTTGTAGGTTCATCTAATAAAAGTAAATGAGATGGCTGAACCAACATTCTTGCCAAGGCGACTCGTGCTTTTTCACCACCAGAAAGAACCTTTACATATTTCTCTATCTCATCTCCTGTAAACATAAAACTGCCAAGATAAGTTCTCATTTCTGTCTCACTCCACCCTTGGCTCACTTTCTGAATTGATTCAAAAACTGTTTCATTAGGATCTAGAATTTCCAATTGATGCTGGGCATAATATGCACTAATCACACTGGAGCCAATACGGACAGCGCCAGATGTTACAGATTCCACACCCGCCAGCATTTTCAATAACGTTGATTTACCAGCGCCATTATGGCCCACCAAGCCAATTTTTTGCCCTCGCTCAACTATCATATTTAAATTGTTAAAAACTTCTATATCACCATAGTGCTTAACCACATTCCGACAAGATGCTACATTCAATGGCGATCGGCTTGGCTGAGGTAATCTCAAATTCATATTATGATTTTGCTCAGTGGGTGCTTCAACCTTTTCCAATTTATCCAGCATTTTTACCCGACTTTGTACTTGAGTTGCCTTGGTATTCTTTGACCGAAACCGCTCTATAAACCGTTCTGTATCTTTAATTTGTTTTTGCTGATTCCGAAAGGCATTTCTATGTTGTTCAATACGTAAAGATTTTTCTTCAGTGTATTTTGTATAATTACCATGATATAGCGTAATTTTCTTAAGGTCAATTTCAAGAATATTATTTATGGATCGATCTAAAAACGCTCGGTCATGGCTAATCATAATCATCCCGCCTTTCCAATTGGCTAAAAATGATTCTAACCAAATGGTTGCTTCTAAATCTAAATGGTTTGTAGGCTCATCTAAAAATAAGATATCTGGTTGCTGTAATAGAATAGATGCTAAAGCGACTCGCATTCGCCATCCCCCACTAAATACATCCATAGGTTCGGTAAATTTTTCATCTGAAAATCCAAGACCGCTCAAAATCTTTTTTGCCTTATCTTCAAGATTCCAACCGCCTAATGCTTCGAACCGGTGTTGGGCATCGCCCAATTTATTCACCAAATCCATATTATTAGGATCTTTGGAAATAGCTTCTGATAAGGTAAGAATTTTCCCTTCCAAATCTCGTACTTCAGGGTAACTAACCAACACTTCTTCTAAAATAGATCGGCCTGTTCCAGCAACAATATCTTGCGCAAGATACCCAATAGACGTTGCTTTATCAACTTGAACACTTCCAGAATCGGGCGAATCTTTTCCCAACATAATTCGAAGTAATGTAGTTTTCCCAGACCCGTTAGGACCAACAAGTCCAATACGCATTCCACGTTTAATAGATATATTTACGTTATTAAATAAGTCACCATCCGGGAAGGATTTTGATAAATTTTCAAGACGAATCATATTTTACTAATTTGAACTAAATTAACCTTGTTTTTAATGTACATTTATAATTCTCCATCGAGAACTGTCCCCTGATTTTTTAAAAGTGAAACGGGCTGAATAGTATTTATAAGATTTATATCTCCGTCAACCTGAACTTGAATATAATTATCGGTATGTCCCCGTATTTTTCCATTTTTCATCGTTTCAAAAAGTACCGGTCGATTCTTACCAATGAATTGATCCTGAAAATAACGTCGTTTTTTATCAGATAAAATATGTAACATTTTACTTCGTTCTGTTCGTTTTTCTTTTGAGACGACTTCTCTCAATTTAATAGCATCTGTATTTGGACGTTCCGAATAAGTAAATACATGAAGATAAGAAATATCTAACTCATTGAGAAAATTATACGTGTCCAAAAAATCATCATCTGTTTCACCGGGAAAGCCCACAATCACATCTACACCAATACAAGCATCTGGATTAATTTGTTTAATTTGAATTACTCGATCGGAATACAATTCTCGTTTATATCTTCGACGCATTGCGCTTAATATTTTGTCTGAACCCGATTGTAAAGGAATATGGAAATGCGGCATGAATTTTTCTGATAATGCACAAAAGTTAATAATATCATTAGTAAGCAAATTTGGTTCAATAGATGAAATCCTGATTCGGTCAATTCCATCTAACTGCTCTAATTGTTGAATTAAATCAAAAAACGTTTCATTTGACCCCTTGCCAAAATCACCGATATTCACCCCCGTAAGAACGATTTCTCGTGAATCTGTTTCTGACACTTCTTTTGCAACTCTCAATGTATTCACAATTGTATCACTTCGACTCTTACCACGAGCCATTGGAATGGTACAAAATGAACACGTATAATTGCAACCATCTTGAATTTTCAAAAAGGATCGGGTTCGTTCTCCGAAAGAATAAGATGGCATAAATGTATGAATATGATCAATATCAGACTGTATCACCTTTGTCCTACCATTCAAATCAATCGAATCTAAATGATTCAGTAAATTAAATTTTTCTTCCGCACCTAAAACCAAATCTACATCATCAATTGCAGCTATATCATTTGGTTTGAGCTGGGCGTAACAGCCAATAACTGCAATAGCTGATTCTGGATTGCGTCGCTTAGCTTGACGAATTAGTCTCCGAGCTTCTTTGTCAGCATTTTCGGTCACGGAACAAGTATTTAAAACATAAATATCCGCTTTGTCTTTGTAATCTACTTTTTCAAATCCATAACGCAAAAATTCACGGGAGATAGTTGCTGTCTCTGAAAAATTTAATTTGCATCCCAATGTATGAAATGCCACGCGTTTGGTTGGTGTACTCATTTTATTAAATGATCATGTGTTTATGTATCATTTAAAAACGATCATGTTTTTACTTTAACACATAGAAAATTCGAACGAGAAATTAAGACTTATAAAAGGAATAAAAGCGAAATAGACTCAACAACAGGATGTTTGATTCTGGGTTGTTGAACATGAATTTTCTTCCAAATCTTCCAATTCATCCGTAACAGTATAAACTTCCCAACGATTTCCATCTGGGTCTTGTACCCATACTTTATCTGCTTTAGCATAACAGCAGACTTCACCCATTTCTTCTTTTAGATGGAACCCTGCTGCACGTAACCGTTTAACCGTTGAATTTACTTCTTCAGAAGATGGTACTTGAATGCCCAAATGACTTACTTTACTTTCTTCTTTTAAGTTTGTTTTACCTGACTGAAGAGCCAACTTTAATGGTGGATCATTCAATTCAAAATTAGCATAACCTGGGCGGACTTTATTAACAGCTTCATTTAAAAATGATTCATAAAACTTTTGAGATTCATCTACGTTTGCCACATTTAATGAAATATGTACTTTATTCATTATTAACTCCTAATACCTAATATTAAAACTAGATTAAAATAAAAAAACCATTTATTAACTCATTAATTCATTTTCAGAGTTTTGAATTTTAAATAAACGGTAGTTAAAACTATCTCTTAATGCTTCCCAACTTGCTTCAATGATATTTTCAGACACACCAATGGTTGACCAACTTTCCGTCCCATCTGAACTTTCTATTAAAACCCTAACTTTTGCACTAGTTCCATCTTGTTCATTTAAAACACGAACTTTATAATCGGTGAGTTTTACTTGTTCAAGTTCTGGGAAAAATCGAACCAATGCTTTTTTGATTGCATTATTTAATGCATTAACTGGACCATTACCATCAGCTGCAGTATGTTCAATTTCACCACCCACTTTTACTTTTAACATTGCATCTGCATTGTTATGGCCTTGCTTATCATAATGCACATTGACTCGGGATTCCAATACTTCAAAAAATGGTTTGTAAACACCTTTTCTTTTCTGGAGTATAAGTTCAAAAGATGCTTCCGCACTTTCAAATTGATACCCTTCATGTTCTAAAGATTTAATTTGGTTTACTAAATCTTTCGCTAATTTTTTATCTCCGTTTAATTCAACATTGAGCTCATCTGCTTTAAACCTTATGTTACTTTGGCCTGAAAGATCTGAAACTAAAACACGTTGATGACTCCCAACTATTTTGGGGTCAATATGTTCATACATTCGACTGTCTTTCATAACAGCGCTGACATGAATTCCACCTTTATGAGCAAAAGCAGATTTTCCTACATAAGGCGCCTGATCATCAGGATGCAAATTCATAAGTTCATAAACAAAGTGTGTTAATGGCGTTAATTTTTCCAAGTCTATTTTTGACTGCATTTGTCGATTCATTTTTAAAATTAAATTCGGAATAATCGTCCCAAGGTTAGCATTTCCACACCGCTCTCCTACTCCATTTATCGTACCTTGCACATGGGTTGCTCCAGCCATGACTGCCGATAATGTATTGGCGGTTGCAAGACCACCGTCATTATGAACATGAACTCCAATCCTTGACTCAAACTTTTGAACGACTGCATGTGTCGCTTCTTGAATAAATTCTGGCATTGAACCTCCATTCGTATCACATAATACGAGAGTATCTGCTCCACCTTTTTCAGCTGCTGCCAACATATTTAATGCAAAAGATGGTGAAGTTTTATACCCATCATAAAAATGTTCTGCATCAAAAATAACGCGCTTCCCTTCTTTAACTAAAAAGGCAACCGATTTTTCTATAAGCTCAGCATTTTCATCTTCTTCTAAACCAAGCCCCCTTTCAGAATGAAGTTGCCACGTCTTACCAAATATTGTTATAACAGACGTTTCAGCTTTAAGTAGGGCATTTAAATTGGCATCTGATTCAATTTTATTTGGCCAACGTGCTGTAGAACCAAATGAACATATTTTCGCTTGTTGCAAATTAATTTCTTTACATCTTTTAAAAAACTCTTGATCTCTAGGATTACTTCCGGGCCAACCACCTTCCAAAATATTAATTCCGAAGTCGTCTAATTTTTCTGCAATTCGAAGTTTATCATCAACCGATAAATTAACACCTTCTCCCTGAGTTCCATCACGAAGGGTTGTATCAAATAATTCAATCTTTTTCAAATAACCACTCATTATGATTTAAATATCCACGGGTATTTTTTTAAATGATCAATTTCAAAACTCTTAATTTCTTCAACACGAGATAAAGTTAGACCTATTTCATCTAACCCATTTAATAAAGCATCTTTCCGAAATGATTCAATATCAAAAGGAATCACAGTCTCATTTGAATCAATTAATATTTGCTTATCCAATTCAACTTTTAAACTAAACCCTATATTGAGTTTGGTTTTTTCAATTAGAGATTCAACTTTTTCTGAAGGTAATGCGATAGGGAGAATCCCATTTTTGAAACAATTATTATAAAAAATATCAGCAAAGCTTTCTGCAATAATTGTTTTAATACCAAAGTCTAACAAGGCCCAAGGTGCATGTTCTCTACTGGATCCACATCCAAAATTTTCACGTGTTAATAAAATAGATGCATTTCTATATCGTTCTTGATTTAAAACAAAATCTTGATTTAAGGGACGATCAGAACAATCTTGCCCTGGCTCTCCATGGTCTAAATATCGCCATTCATCAAATAGATATGGTCCGAATCCAGTCCGATGAATCGACTTTAAAAACTGTTTAGGGATAATGGCATCGGTATCAATATTGGCACGATCTAATGGTGCAACAATTCCAGTAAATGTTTGAAATTTATCCATTCTAATTTCCCCAATCTGCATTAGTCACATTCACAAAATAGCCTTTTATTGCTGCGGCTGCCGCCATAGCAGGGCTTACTAAATGTGTTCGTCCACCTTGACCTTGACGACCTTCAAAATTTCTATTTGATGTAGACGCACACCGTTCTCCAGCTTCTAAACGATCTGCATTCATCGCTAAACACATGGAACATCCTGGATCTCGCCACTCAAATCCTGCATTTATAAATATTTTATCCAACCCTTCTTGTTCCGCTTGTAATTTTACAGGCCCAGAGCCAGGAACAACCATGGCTAACTTGATTGAATCAGACACTTTTTTCCCATCAACAATTTTTGCAGCTTCTCGTAAATCTTCAATCCTGGAATTTGTACAAGATCCAATGAAAATCTTATCCAATAAAATATTCTTTATAGGCATTCCCATTTCTAAACCCATATAATTCAATGCAAGCTGAAATTTATCATTAGACGAAAAAGGAATTTCATTTTCAACATCCGTAACTAATTCAGGCGATGTTCCCCAAGTAACCATTGGATTTATTTTATCCGCATTAAATTCTATTATTTTATCAAATACAGCATTTTCATCGCTTTGTAATGTTTCCCAATACTCACATGCTTCAGTCCACAAAGCACCTTTCGGAGAAAAGGGTTTATCTTTTACATAGTCCAATGTTTTTTGATCCACAGCAATTAATCCAGCTCGAGCACCAGCTTCTATCGTCATATTGCAAACGGTCATTCGCCCTTCCATGGATAATGATTTAATCGCATCACCACCAAATTCGATGGCATATCCAGTGCCACCAGCTGTACCAATTTTACCGATTATATATAAAATTAAATCTTTTGCAGTGATGCCTTGTTTCAATTCACCATTCACTTTTATCAACATATTTTTTGTTTTTTGCTGAATCAGACATTGAGTCGATAACACATGCTCAACTTCTGAAGTACCAATTCCAAATGCCAATGCTCCCAAAGCACCATGAGTAGATGTATGAGAATCTCCGCAAACAATTGTCATACCAGGGAGAGTTAAACCCTGCTCGGGACCTATAACATGTACAATGCCTTGATTTGGATTGGACATTTTAAATTCTTTGATTTTAAAGGAATCACAATTCGCATCTAATGTATCCACTTGTAATTTGGATATGGGATCTTCAATACCTTTTTCTCGATCTTTTGTTGGAATATTATGATCTGGAACTGCTACATTTGCTTCCGTTCTCCATAGAGAGCGATTTGCTAAACGCATCCCTTCAAATGCTTGGGGTGATGTCACTTCATGAATTAGATGTCGATCAATATATAATAGACTTGTTCCATCTTCATTCTCACGAACAAGATGACTATCCCAAAGTTTATCAAATAATGTTTTTCCGATCATTACACGGTTTCAGTGATTTCTTCAAAAACACCTTCCATATTTTTCAAGGATTCATAATGATTCAGAGCTTGCAAATATGCTTTTGCACTAGCACGAATTGTATCAGTTGAAACGCCTTTTCCGGAATAAGCACACTCTTGAATTTTAACCCTTACTGTAACTTCACCTTGTGCACCTTTTCCTGCCGTAACCGAGCGAACTTGATAATGCTCCAATTTTGCTTTATCCTGAAAGTTAATAGCTCGATTAATAGCACGGAAACAGGCATCTACCGGTCCATCACCTGTAGCTGATTCTTCATACGTTTTTTCACTTGTTTTAATTCGAACAGTTGCCGTTGCAATGGTCGTCGTACCTAAATTCACATGAAGATAATCTAATATATAAAATCCAATTTCACTTTCTGCTTCATCTCCCATTAACACGCGTAAATCTTCATCGAAAATTTCTTTTTTCTTATCGGCTAAAATGACAAAGCGTTCATAGATATTGCCCATGAGTTTATCCGAAATTTCATATCCCAATATTTTCAACCTAGATGACAAACCATGGCGGCCAGAATGACGACCAAGAACAATTTTATTATTCACAATCCCCACAGATTCCGGCGTCATAATTTCATAGGTATCTCTATTTTTCAACATCCCATCTTGATGAATCCCAGACTCATGTGCAAATGCATTTTCACCCACAATCGCCTTATTCGGTTGTACCAACATTCCGGTAAAACCCGAAACCATTCGACTAGCATTATAAATTTCTTCTGTATTTATATCTGTATGAAAATCCCAAAAATTTGAGCGTACATTTAATGCCATGACAAATTCTTCCATACTAGCATTACCCGCTCGTTCACCAATTCCATTAACAGTACATTCCACTTGGCGAGCACCATTTGCAACAGCATAAAGTGAATTAGCAACTGCTAATCCCAAATCATTATGACAATGAACACTAATAATAGCTTGATCAATATTGCTAACACGTTTTTTAAGGTCAGCAATTTTTTGTCCATATTCTGCCGGCATGGTATATCCAGTCGTATCAGGAATATTAACTGTGGTTGCACCGGCAGCAATCACTGCTTCTATTATTTCGCATAAATAACCAATATCTGTCCGACCTGCGTCCTCTGCTGAAAATTCAACATCATTTGTAAATGTCTTTGCATATTGAACCGCTTCACTTGCCATTTTTAAAATAGTCGCTTGTTTTTCAGGTAAGGATTTTCCGTAACGATCCGATCCGAATTTTCCATTAATATGAATATCAGATGTTCCAATAAATGTATGGATTCTAAATCGATCAGCACCTTTTAATGATTGATAGCATGCATCAATATCACCATTAATTGTCCGGGCTAAACCGGTAATAACTGTATTCACCGAATCTGCAATTCGTTGAACCGCTTCAAATTGACCTTGAGATGAGACTGGAAAACCAGCTTCAATCACATCGACATTTAATCGTTCAAGCAGTTTTGCAATTTCAACTTTTTCAAATACATTCAACGATGCGCCCGGTGCTTGTTCTCCATCACGTAATGTTGTGTCAAAAATAATTACTTTTTCACTCATACTTTATTCCTTTACAAGTTCACGAGATGATTTAATAGATTGATCGGAATCTTGGAAGGCATGAATAATTTCATTCCTCATTCCATCAGTTGATACAATTGTTGAATTCGGTGAAGCAATATCAATCGTTCTTATTCCTTTTTCAAGAACAGTTTCAATGGCCATATTAATTCTATGTGCAGCTTCAGGCTGATTCAATGTTATTTCCAACATCATTGCTACGGACCCAATCATGGCGATTGGATTTGCTTTATTTAAACCGACAATTTCAGGAGCCGTACCATGGACAGGTTCATACATAGCGTGATTTTCACCAATACTGGCCGATGGCAACATACCCATACTTCCAGTAATCATGGCTGTTATATCACTTAAAATATCTCCAAATAAATTTTGGGTAAGAATCACATCAAATTGCTTGGGATCTCTAACCAACTGCATCGCAGCATTATCCACATACATATCTGATAATGGAACATCTTTATAATCTTGGTGAACTTCATGAACAACATCTCGCCAGAATTGAGAACTATCTAAAACATTCGCTTTATCCACAGATGTAACATGTCCATTCCTTTTTTTCGCCAATTCAAACGCAACTTTGGCAATACGCTCAACTTCGTATTTTTTATATCGTAATGTATTAAACCCTTCCTGTTTATTATGTCCCCGAGGCTCACCGAAATAGATTCCACCCGTTAATTCCCGAACTACCATTACATCCGAACCAACAATGACATCTTTTTTTAACGATGATGCATCTGCAAGAGGTGCAAATATTTTTGCAGGGCGAAGATTTGAAAAAAGGCCCAAAACCTCACGAAGTTTTAACAAACCTTTTTCAGGTTTTTTATTTTGGGGAAGGTTATCCCACTTTGGGCCACCTACAGCACCCAAAAGTACTGCATCCGATTCCAGACATGATTGGAGCGCTGATTCTGTAATCGGTTCATTAAATTTATCAAATGATGCACCACCAGCTAACTCTGTGATGATTTCAAAATTCAACTCATATTCACTGCCAACCAAACCTAAGATCGCTAAAGCAGCATCCATGACTTCTGGACCAATTCCATCTCCTGGAAGAGTGGTTATTTTGAATGATTTCATTTAAAAAATTCCAGTTTTTTATAGATTTTCAGGACGAAGTTGACGAAGCTGTTTTCCCGCAATCCACATTTCTTGTTTATTAATTTCATCTAATTCCTTTTCCAACTCTACACGGTAATCAGATTTTGAATTAGATTCAATAGAGCGCCTTGCTTCTTCACCACTTAATACTTTTTGATAACACTCTTCAATAACAGGTTTTAGTGTATCTTTGAATTTCGGAGCCCAATCCAACGCACCACGCTGTGCTGTTGTAGAACAATTTGCATACATCCAATCCATACCATTTTCTGCTACCAATGGGTATAGACTCTGCAATGCTTCTTCAATGGTTTCATTATAGGCTTCAGATGGAGAGTGTCCATGCTCTCGCAAGACTTCATATTGCGCTAAAAATGCTCCTTGTAAAAGTCCCATTAACACACACCGTTCACCGGTTAAATCACTATGGACTTCTTTAGAAAATGTTGTTTCAAATAAATGTCCAGAACCAATAGCAAATGCTGTTGAGACACATCGCTCTTTCGCTCTTCCTGTAAAATCTTGATGAATTGCGAATGAAGAATTAATTCCACGTCCTGCTTGGAAATGTGTACGAACCGTAAGTCCACTCCCCTTAGGTGCGACAAGAATAACATCAACATTCTCTGGTGGAATTATACCTGTGTCTTCATGAAAAACGATTCCGAATCCATGTGAAAAATAAAGAGCATCCCCTTCACTCAAATTTTCCTTTACCGTTGGCCAAGCTTGAATTTGTCCCGCATCTGATAGGAGAAATTGAATGATTGTCCCACGTTGAACAGCTTCTGCAATTTCAAATAAATTTTCACCATCAACCCATCCATCTTTCTCTGCTTTTTCCCAGCTGGATCCACGGCGTAAACCGAGTATAACATTAAATCCTTGATCACGCATGTTCATGCCTTGTCCATAACCTTGAGGTCCATATCCGAGAATCGCCGTTACTTCATTATTTAATATGGCTTTACATTTTTCTTGCGGATAATCTGACCGTTCAATAATCGTTTCAGAATGTCCGTTAATATTTAATTCTTTCATTTTATTTTTATACCTGTTTTTTTTTAACACTGTTAAAAAGAATCTAAAATTTGACCTGTTGCCCAATTTGGTTCTTTTTTTGTTAGTGATGGTTTATTTTCAAAAAAATTACCTGAAACCATTGCGACTTTACCTGATCGAACAATTTCTAGTATATCATATGCATCAAAGGATTGAATCGCCGATTCAACATCTTTTTCAGATCCAGTCAATTCAATAATAACTGCATTATCCTTTTCATCTATAATTTGATTATGTAATGATTCAACACTCTTTCTAATTTTGTCTAAATCGTTTTTATGTACCGAAATTTTCAATAATGCGTATTCTCGAATATGACAATCTGTTTTAGTAGCATCAATGACATCATAAACATCATCTAGTTGACTTAAACTACTTACAACTATTTTTTGTTTTGTTTTATCTGGTTCATTCAATACAACAGTCATTCTCGTTATACCTTTCTTTTCTGTTTTACCAGCAACCAAACTTTCTATATTAAAATTTCGTTTACGAATATGGCTTGAAATCCGGTTTAGAACACCTGGTTCATCTTGCACAAAAACAATTAATGTTTGTTTCATGATTATTATCCCCCGTTACAAATATTTAATTTTGATAAGCAGTAATATGGTCCGGAGTCCATGATAAATCATCTGGTTCCGAATTTATTTTACTTGAGGAAACTTGGTGTGTTTTTCCTTTCCTCATGGCGATTTTTCCTGTTCGCATAATTTCCGTAATCTTGAAGTGCTTTAAAGATTCAATCAAATCATTAATTGCAGATTCTTCATCCATGGCTTCAACAATCGTTGATTCTGTGCCCATATCTACAATACGTGCACCAAATTTTTTAATGACTTCATTTAATTCATTTAATTGGCTAGGCCCTGATTCCATTTTTACCAAAATAGTTTCTCTTGAAATACACGGTAAGGATGAAACATCTTTTACTGCGATTACATTGACAAGTTTAAGCAAATTAAAATAAAGATTTCCTCGTTTATGGGAATCTGGTTCATTGGCTACAATTGTCATCCGACTCACACCAGGCATTTCACTTTTCCCTACTGATAAACTTTCAATATTAAAATTTCTACGCCTAAATAAACTTGCGACTCGATTTAAAACGCCCGGTTTATCTTCGACTAATGCAATTAGTGTTTGTTTCATAATACTGATTTCTCCTGATTCTTTGTTTGTCCATTTTTGGGATGAGGGCGTTGAATCATTTCATGTAAACCAACACCTGCAGGAACCATGGGATAAACCATATCATGTTCCTCTACAATAAATTCAATCAAACTTGGCCCTTTTGTTTTTTGAGACAGTTTCATAGTCGGAATAATATTATCTAACGAATCAACTCGATAGGCTGGAAGACCATATGCTTCAGCTAACTTCACAAAGTCGGGGCTGGAAATTGGTGTTTCTGCATATCGTGCATCATAAAAGAGCTCTTGCCATTGGCGAACCATTCCAAGATATCCATTATTGATAATTGCAATATTGATATTCACATTTTCCTGCATTGCAGTGGCTAATTCCATGAGCATCATTTGAAAACTTCCATCTCCAACAATAACCCAAATTTCTCTTTCTTTTTCATGGAAGCTTGCTCCAATAGCCGCAGGCAAACTAAAGCCCATTGTTCCTAGGCCTCCCGACGTAAGTAACGTTCGAGGCTCATCATGCTGGTAATATTGAGCTTCAAGCATTTGGTGCTGTCCAACATCAGTCACAATAAGTGCTTTACCATCCGTGCCTTCCCATATTTCTCTAATAACCTGAGCGGCCATCAACCGTTCAGACTTAATATTTAAAATGTCCCTTACTTGGGAATCTTTATTCCAACTTGATATTGTTTCCACCCAATCTAATTTTTTGGAAGGTTGAATTAATGGATTTACTTGACGTAATACTGTCCCTAAATCTGCATGAACCGCTAAATCAACTAATACATTTTTATTAATTTCTGATGCATCTATTTCAATATGAATCTTTTTTGAGTTAGGAGAATAAGTCTTAAGCGTGCCTGTTACTCGGTCATCAAAACGCATACCACATGCAATCAATAAATCCGCGTCTTGAATCGCATGATTCACCCAAGATTCACCGTGCATTCCCATCATACCCAAAACCAGTGGGTGACTATCAGGTACACCACCAATCCCAAGTAAAGTTGTGGCAATGGGAATAGATGCTTTTTCAGCTAATTCCATAACTTCTTTACAAGCTCCAGATAATAATACACCATGACCGGCAAGAATAACTGGTTTTTTAGCAGCATTAACCATGTCTGCAAATTCTTGCAAATGTGACTCATTTGTTTCTGTTGGTGGATGATACCCTGGAAGACTTACCGGATCTGTTGGATAAATAAATTCCGTAGTTTCATTTTGAATGTCTTTAGGGATATCAACAAGGACCGGTCCTGGACGTCCAGTTCTTGCAACAAAAAAGGCTTCTCGAATCGTACTTGCTAACTTTTTTATGTCTGTAACAAGGTAACTATGTTTTGTCACAGGTATTGACGCGCCGGTGATATCAACTTCCTGAAATGCATCTGATCCAATTACACTTGATGATACTTGCCCGGTAATACAAACCATTGGAGAAGAATCTAAAATCGCTGTAGCCATACCAGTAATCATATTGGTAGCTCCGGGTCCAGAAGTTGCTATTGCCACCCCGACTTTTCCACTAGACCTTGCATATCCATCAGCCATATGAGTTGCGCCTTGTTCATGCCGAACCAATACATGATGAACTTTATCTCGGTATTTATTTAAAGCATCATACGTAGGCAAAATGGCTCCACCAGGATAACCAAATACAACTTCGACTCCTTCTTTAATAAGTGACTCCCAAACAATTTCTGCACCTGTTAATAATTTTGTTGATTGATTCATAAGAATTCCTTTTATTTTAAAATTGCACCTGTATTTGCAGATGTAACCATTCGAGCATATCGCCCTAAATATCCATTTGTAATTTTTGGTTCAAATTTCGGAAGGTTATCTAACCTAGATTGAATTATTTCATCCGATAATTCTACCATTAATATTTTTTTAGAGATATCAACATGAATAATATCCCCATTTTCTATTGCTGCGATTGGCCCTTTTTCAGCTGCTTCTGGGGAAATATGCCCAATACAGGCTCCACGCGTTCCACCTGAAAACCTTCCATCAGTTATGAGTGCTACTTTATCTCCAAGCCCCATACCCATTATTGCACTCGTAGGAGATAACATTTCGGGCATACCAGGACCGCCCTTCGGTCCTTCATATCGAATAACCACTACATCCCCGACTTGCACTTCTTGATTCATTATACCTGAAAGAGCTTCTTCTTGAGATTCATAAATACGTGCTGGACCTGAATGAACTAACATTTTAGAATCAACCGCTCCCGTTTTTACAATGGAACCATTTGGTGCTATATTTCCAAACAATACCGCTAAGCCACCTTCTTTTGAATATGGAGATTGAACTGTTCGAATTACTGATTTATCCTTGATTTGTGCATTTGAAATATTTTCACCTAAGGTTTTTCCTGTAATAGTTGGAAGATTTAATTGCAATATACCTTTCTTTTTAGATAACTCTCTTAATATTGCTGAAATACCCCCAGCGCGGTCCACATCTTCCATATGAACATCGGGAGTCGCTGGACTCACCTTACATATATAAGGTGTATTTTTTGAAATATCATTTAACTCTGAAAGATCAAAATCAATACCAGCTTCATGGGCGATTGCTAATGTATGTAGAACAGTATTTGTACTTCCACCCATTGCCATATCTAAAGCAAATGCATTTCTAATAGAATCTTTTGTAATGATATCTCTTGGATTGATGGCATTATTTACCATATTTAGTATTTTTTCCCCTGCTTGTTTAACTAACTCCAATCGACCTTCATCTACAGCTAAGACTGAGCCATTTCCGGGCAAAGCAATTCCCAAGGCTTCCATTAAACAATTCATAGAGTTTGCGGTAAACATTCCAGAACAAGAGCCACAAGTAGGGCAACCTTCTTTCTCTAACTCCATTAATTCATCTTCAGATAACGTACCTACTTTAACCTGTCCAACACCTTCAAATACTGAAATCAAATCTACTTTTTTACCATTAACAATTCCCGCTTTCATAGGGCCACCAGAAACAAAAACAGTTGGGATATTTATTCGAACAGCAGCCATCAGCATACCCGGAACAATTTTATCACAATTAGTAATACATAAAAGGCCGTCTAATCGATGGGCTTCAACTACTGTTTCTATAGAATCAGCAATTAATTCACGACTTGGCAAAGAATATCGCATACCAATATGTCCCATTGCAATACCATCATCTACGCCAATAGTATTGAATTCAAAAGGGACTCCCCCAGCTTCACGAATAGCTTTTTTAGCAACTTTACCAAATTCTTGAAGATGGACATGACCTGGGATTAGGTCAATATAGGAATTTGCAATTCCAATGAACGGACGTTCAAAATCTGATTCGTCCTGTATAACGCCAGTTGCCCGTAGCAAACTACGATGTGGAGCATGTTCAAAACCTTTTTTTATAGTATCTGATCTCATCTATTTTCTTATTCGTCCATATTTCATAAAAACACAAAGGCCAAATCAAACAAATTGTAAAAATAGGTAGGATAAGGGGATTTTTCGGGAGGAAGTTTCTCCGCTGTCATCTTCGCCTACTGTATTATTTAAATAATCTGTCAGACGATTTGGACAGCGAGTCCAATAATCACTAGAATCAGTAAATCAATAATCAGATTGTTAATCTGCAGGAGATCAATATTAATATCAAATGTACGCGCACCTATTTGGCCGTGTACTTCTTGATTCATTTTTCTGTATTGATTTATCATTTTAGCTAACCTTGTTCTCCATTATTGGAAAACTTGGTCGAAATTTTACCCGAAAATTAAGATAGTTCCAATATATTTATCAATTAATATTATTCTTGATAATTATCTAATTCTCGTGCGGATGGATCAATTGCATCAGTCCATTTTGGCATCCAAAAATGTGGAATTAATTTTTCATGACCTCCAAAATAAGATTCAAATACCTTACGGTAATAATAGCTCTCTTTTAGAAGAGGGACACAATGGTTCATATTTGAACTCTCCTTATAAAATTCATAATTTGAGATTTTAGCATCAACAAAACCTTGTATAATATGATGCCACGATTTCTTTTTTGCACTGACACCATCAGAAAATGCACATTTACGACGCCAAAGGACATCATTAGGCAGGAGTCCTTGATTATCAAATGATTTTCGTAATAAATATTTTTCTAATCGATTAATACCGTCAAACTGTTTTAACTCAGCCGGGATAGAGAGATAGTATTTCACAAACGCTTTATCTAGAAATGGCGTCCTAGCTTCTAAACCATTTGAACTAATACTTCGATCCGATCTTAAAACATCAAAATAATGAATTTCTTTTAAAAGCCGTTCACTTTCACTTTGCAATGCCAATGAATTTGGTGCGTTTTTTAAATAAACATAACCACAACATGCTTCATCTGCACCGTCTCCGTTAAAAATAACTTTACAATCCGAATTTTCTGAAATGTATTTTGAAACAAGATAATTTCCAACACTGGCTCTCACGGTCGTTGTATCATAAGATTCAATAGCGTAAATAACTTTATCTATCGCATTCAAAAAGTCATCTTCTGACACTTCAATTTGATGATGTTTAGTTCCTAAGTGATCAGCTACTGTTTGAGCATATTTAAGATCTATACTTCCCGGAAGCCCAATAGAAAATGTATTAAGTTTTGGACCGTCATAATATTTATTTACAAGGGCAGAAATCAAGCTTGAATCCAACCCTCCAGACAATAGACATCCAATTTCACGTTCTGCCATTAATCGTTTTTGAACAGCATCTGTTAATAATAATTGAATTTTATTGCAAATATCTTCTTCGGTTTTTTCCTGATTTCGCATTCCATTATAGTGAAAATAGGAATTGAACTTATTTGGCGACTTGGAATGCCACCAAGCTCCAGGTGGAAATGGCGAAATGTCCTTGCAATACTTTATTAATGGCTTTGCTTCTGAAGCTATCATGATTTCTTCTCCATCGTAGCCAATAAATCCGGGACGAACTCCCATAGGATCCCTACCTGCAGTTATTTCGCATTTACTTGAATCATAAATCACAAACATAAATACACCATCGAGTTCAGCGATTGTTTTTTCAATTCCGAATTTTTCAAACATCAGTAAAATTATTTCACAATCTGATCCCGTAACCAAATCTAATTTATATTTTTTGGCTAATTTTAGATAGTTATAAATTTCACCGTTACAAATCATTGTTAATGAATCATTTTTAGGATGTCTCATAGGCTGATTACCAGTAACAGACATTCCCATAATAGCTAACCGGTGAAACCCAAATAAAATATTATCCGCAAGTTTTTCATGTTGTGTATTATCTGGTCCACGATAAGAAATTAAGCCTATATCATCTTCCAGTGCTTCCTGTGAATGTTTTGTCCCTTTATAAAAATAAATACCACACATATCGTTTCCTTTTTAATTGATAAAAAAAAACCCCCAAGAATTAAATTCTTGGGGGTTTTTTTAAAAGCTTAACCTTATGGTTACAAAGCTTTACCCCCACTTATATTATTATTATTATTATTAAATAAAGTGTTAAATTGATCCAAATTATTGGATTGCTTTCGCCATAAAATATTTTGTAATTCCATGGCTAATCTTATGGATAAATCTTATGGATACCAATACCCATCATTACCCTTTTTTTATGATTTCTTAATTATATCTTCAATCTTATTTGCAGAACGAACAATTGCTCGAATCATAGCAGAGCTGAAACCTTGATGTTCCATTTCATTTAATCCTGAAATAGTTATGCCTTTTGGAGTTGTCACCTTATCAATCTCTGATTCAGGATGCATTTTAGAATTTATTGTTAAAGATGCAGCTCCTCGAGCTGTTTGAGCCGCAAGTAAGATTGCTTCTTCAGCATGGAACCCAATTTCTGTTCCACCTTGAGATGCTGCACGGACTGCCCTAAGAAAGAATGCTAACCCAGACCCACATAATGCTGTGGCAGGAGCAATTAAATCCTCTTTTACAATTAGCGTTTGCCCTAATTGATCAAATATTTTTTTTACTGCTTCTAAGGAATGAGTATCTTTATCTAAGGATGCTATACATGTCATGGATTCACAAATAGCTACTGCTATATTAGGCATAACTCTAACAATTGGTATTTGTTGACCAACAATAGATTTAATTTTATTGATTGAAATCCCTGTCATTGTCGAGATTAAGATATGTTTTTTGGAATCCAACTCTTCCTTAAAAGATGTAAGCACTTGCTCAGCATCTTGTGGTCCTACACATACAATAACCAAATCACTCATTTTTACAGCAAACGAATTATTATCAGTTACTTGAATTCCCAGAGTTTTAAATGCATTTATTTCTGAAAGATTTCGACGAGTTAATACCAGATTCTCTGAAGAAAAAGAATCAGACTTCACTAAGCCATGAGCAATCGCTTTCCCAAGATTTCCTGCGCCAATAATTGATATTTTAGTTTTCATATTTATGTTCCTAAATAATAGTTGTTAATTACATTTATTATATCAAACTCTTATTTGTCCATTCCCAATTACGACAAATTTTGTTGTAGTTAATTCTCGCAAACCCATAGGTCCGAATGAATGTAATTTTGTAGTACTAATTCCTATTTCAGCACCTAAACCCAATTCGCCACCATCGTTAAAACGAGTAGACGCATTTACAATGATTGCAGAACTATCCAACGCCTGAATGAATGTATCAATGGATTTTTCATCCTGACTAACAATCCCTTCTGTATGTTGGCTTGTAAATTGCTGAATGTGACTAATGGCATGGTCTAAGTCATCAACTACTTTAATAGCTAAAATTAAGTTAAGGAATTCTGTGTCATAATCAATATTAGTTGCGGGCTTAACATTATCAGAATATGATTGGGTAATCTCACACCCGCGAATTTCCACATTTTCATTATTTAAACTATCAATCATTATTGGTAAAAATGAATCAGCGATATTATGATGTACCAATAATGTTTCTAATGCATTGCAAACACCGGGTCGCTGTACTTTTCCATTCATCACGATAGCAATCGCTTTGTCAATATCTGCAGATTCATCGACAAACACATGACAATTCCCTTTGTAGTGTGCAATAACTGGTACTGTAGCTATAGAATAAATATGTCGAATAAGACCTTCTCCACCTCTGGGAATAATTACATCCAATACATCATTCATTTTTGCCATTTCATCAACATTTGCACGGTCTGTATTTGGGGCAATATCTATTGCATGTTCAAGGTTATGATTTTTTAATACACTTTTTAATATTTTAACTAAAATAGTATTCGAATGAAAAGCTTCAGACCCACCGCGGAGTAATAGTCCATTCCCTGCATAAAAACAGAGAGATGCAGCTTCAACTGTTACATTTGGTCTTGATTCATATATGACCCCAATGACACCTAGCGGTATTCTTCGACGTTGAACTTGTAGCCCATTTGGCCTTGAATAATCTTCAGTGATTTCGCCAACCGGGTCTTGGAGAGTTGCAACTTCTTTAACACTATCAGACATTGATTCAATTCTATTTTTATTCAATCGTAATCTATCAATCATAGCAGAAGAAAGCCCATTCCTTTTCCCTTCTTCTAGGTCAAGTAGGTTTGCAGATATAATTATATCAATATTGCCATTGATTGCATCTGCCATTTCTCTTAAAATAGTTTGTTTTTGACTTGTCGATATTGTGGGTAGAACTAAACTTTCTTTTTTAATTCTTGCACCAATTTCTTTTAAACTCATTTTTTATTTTTCCTTTATAATCACCATATTGTCCCGATGAATGATTCCCCGGTGATGCTTAAAACCAAGTATAGATTCAATTTCCGAAGATTGTTTTCCCAGAATTAGATTAATTTCTTCTTGGTCATATTCTACGATTCCCCTAGCAATTACTTCCGATTCGGGCGAAAGACACATTACACCATCTCCTCGGGAAAATGCTCCTTCCGTTTTTATAATTCCAGATGGAAGTAAACTGGCTTTTTTTCTGCAGATGGCCTGTGCAGCTCCTTGATCAATAATCAATTTTGCTTTTGGCTTCAAGGCGTGAGCAATGAATGCTTTTTTAGAATTCAATTTTGATTTAGTTGGTTGAATAAATGTCCCGATTGGCTCAAATTCTAAAAGTTTTTTCAAAATGAAATCATTTTGACTATTGGCAATAATGGTGGGGATACCATATTGTGCCGCCATGATAGGTGCTTCTAATTTGGTGAAAATTCCGCCCCGACTGATTGTCCCTAACTTTGTTTTTGGAATATTCATTTTTAGTTGTTCAAGTTTTTCAATACTTAATGTTTCATAAATATCTGTTTCAGGATGCGTCTTCGGATCCTTTTCTCCAATTCCATCAATATTAGATAAAATAATAAATAAATCTGCACTCACAAGGTTGGTACAGAGTGCTGCCAGAAAATCATTATCGCTAAATTGAATTTCTTCTGTGCTTATCGTATCATTCTCGTTGATGATAGGAACCAAACCATGGTCTAACAAATTTTCCAGCGTATTTCGAGCACTTAAATATCGTTGCCTATCGTGCAAATCGTCATGAGTTAAAAGCACTTGAGCGATGGTCAAATTGTGTTTTATAAAAAAACGTTGGAATGTTCCAAGAAGAATTGGCTGGCCAATGGCTGCTGCCGCTTGCTTATTTTCGATAGATGTGCCTTGCTCATTTAATAAGTGGCGTCCGGCAGCTACAGCTCCACTGGAAACAAGGACAACTTGAATTCCTTGTTGAATCAGTTGGGAGATATCATCCACCAAAGATTCAATTCGGTTTGGGTTTATTTTTCCATTTTCATGACATAAACTAGAACTGCCGATTTTGACAACAATTCGTTTTAATTTGGGGAGCGTCCGTTTCATATTTTATTTATTATTTTTGCTACCTTTAAATATGCATCTCGAAACGGGACACCCTGTTTCACCAAATCATAGACTTTTTCTGTCGCAAAAAGCTCATCAGTTAGAGCATCATGACATTTTTGTTTATTTACTTTTAGGTTTGAAAAAAGCAAATCTGCTATTTGTAGACTTTCTAATGTAACGGAGAACCCATTCATAATAGGTTCTTTGGTCAATTGCATATCTCGATTATAACCAGATATAAGATTTGATGTTAATCGAGAAACTTGAAATTCATAAGAAGATACAATATGATATTTTGCACGAAGTAGCTCCAAGACATCTGGGTTTTTCTTTTGGGGCATGATAGAACTTCCCGTACAAAATTCATCAGGGAGTTTTACATATCCAAATTCTGGCATGCTGAATAAGATTAAATCTGATGCGATTTTATTTAAATCCAACATGATTTGAGATAAGATGTGTAGGATAGTAATTTCAAATTTTCCACGACTATATTGGGTATAAATAGGATTTTCTTGTACTCTAGAAAATTGCAATTCTTCTGCTGTGAATTTCCGATCAATATTTAACGGCACACCATATCCTGCAGCAGTGCCCAACGGGGATTGATCCACTAATTTCGTAGCGGTTTTTAATAATATTAGATTATCCATCATTGAATCAGAAAAACTATTACACCATAATTCAAAAGAAGAAGGCATTGCTTTTTGCATATGGGTGTATCCGGGGAACTGTATTTTCCCATACTTATTTGACATATTGGAAATCGAAGTGGTTAAACGATTGATGCTTTGTTCAACAATAGCAATATGATCTATGTAATAGAGCCTTAAAGCAGTTAAAACTTGGTCATTGCGGGAGCGAGCTGTATGGATTTTTTTTCCGATATCTCCAAGTTTACTTGTAAGGAACATTTCAATAGCTGTATGACAATCTTCCTGCTCTTGAGTAATATTAAATTCCCCTGTTTTATCTAAGTCTATTATATTATTTAATTCATGCACTAGTTCATTGACTTCATCCTTGGATAACAAGTTTATTTTACCCAACATTTTTGCATGAGCAATGGATGCAATACAATCGTATTTTACAAGTTGCTTATCTAAAATAGGATCATTCCCTACGGTAAAAGATTCGATCGTTTTATTCAAATCATAACCTTTATCCCACAATTTTTTCACGATGATTCCTTCCGCCATCGGTAAGGTTTATTTTTATGAAGTACCAAGTGGTGAGCCTTAAGTCGAATGGCATTAATGTTGATAAACCCTTGTGAATCTATGGCATTAAATCCTCCTTCAATCTCCATGCTGGATAAATCTTGATTATACAATGATGATTCTGATTCTCTGCCTGCGGGAATAATATTCCCCTTATATAGCGCAAGTCTTACGGTTCCATTTATTGCTTCCTGGCTTTTATTAAAAGCAGCCATAATGAAATCCATTTCAGGTGAAAACCAAAAACCATTATAAATCAATTCTGAGAACTTTGGTATCAGCATATCTCTTAGGTGCATTACTTCCTTGTCCATAGCTATTCCTTCCAAATCACGATGCGCCAACCATAAAATTGCTCCACCGGGTGTCTCATAAATACCTCGAGATTTAATCCCTATAAATCTATTTTCCACCATATCTAATTGACCGATTCCATTTTCACCGCCAATTTCATTTAAATAATTGAACAATTCTAACGGGTCTGTTTTTTCAGTACCATCATCTAGATTCTTCACACAAAGTGGCGTGCCATTTTCGAATGTAATTTCGATTAACGTTTCTGAATCCGGAGCATTTTTTACTGTATTTGAAATTGTAAAAACATCATCATTCGGACGCTTTGATGGATCTTCAAGGATGCCGGCTTCATGGCTAATATGCATTAGGTTTTCATCTTCGCTGTAAGGGCGTTTTTTAGATGCGGTAATTTCAATATCATACTTTTTCGCATAATTAATCATATCCGTACGTCCCTTAAATTCTTCTAAGAAAACAGGGTCTTTCCAGGGAGCAATGACCTTTATATCTGGATTTAACGCATAATATCCCAATTCAAAACGTACTTGATCATTCCCCTTTCCTGTTGAACCGTGGGACACATATTCAGCACCTTCAATTCTTGCTATTTCAATTTGTTTTTTTGCAAGGATTGGGCGCGCCAAGGATGTACCCAATAAATATTGTCCCTCGTACAGCGCATTTCCTTTTAATGCTGGGAATATATAATCGGTCACAAATTCTTTTCGCAAATCTTCTGTATATACCTTTGATGCACCTGTGGCAAAGGCCTTTTTTTCTACAGCTTCAAAGTCTTCTTTTTGACCCACGTTTCCAACAAAACAAATGACTTCATATTCTTGATTTGCCAACCATTTTAAAATGATTGATGTATCTAAACCACCGCTATAAGCTAGCACTACTTTCTTATTCATTAATAAACTCCATTTTATTTGATATTATTTTTCTATAATAACAAGTGGTCCGATTAGTATGACATGCATTTTCTTTTTTAGGGATTACTCGGTAAACCAATGAATTTTGATCACAGTTTACACGAACATCCACCAGTTCGAGCACATCACCAGATGTTGCACCTTTTACCCATAATTCATTTCTAGATGTACTCCAAAATGCGGCCATATTATTTTTCAATGTATAATCCAATGCGAGCTGGTTTACATAGGCAATAATAATGACTTCCCCTGTTTCGGCATTCTGTACTGCTACTGGAACAACATTTTCTTCAATACCCGCAATTTGTTTTAATTTTGTAAAGTCTAACTCTAGTGTTAAACTTTCTTCTTTTTCTTTCATTTTTTTCCTTTTATCTGACTTGAATATTTTTCTGTATTAAATAATTCTTTACTCTATCTATTGGCAAAATGTCTCGGTGAAAAACTGATGCTGCTAAAACTGCATCTGCTTTTCCGATATTAAATGCATCCTTAAAGTGTTCAAGAGTTCCAATACCACCCGATGCAATAACCGGGATTGAAACCATGTCACTAATTATTTTTGTTATCTCTAAATCAACACCAGCTTGTGTTCCATCCGCATCCATACTTGTAAGTAATATTTCACCGACGCCTCGGTTTTCTGCCTTTTTGATCCATTCAATAGCATTAATATTAAGCGACCTACTTCCACCATGAGAATAAACATTCCACGAATCCCCAGTTCGTTTCACATCTACGGCCAACACAATGCATTGAGACCCAAATCGGTTTGAAGCATCATTAAGCAAATTAGGGTTTTTTAATGCAGCAGAATTAATGGAGACTTTATCTGCGCCTGCAATTAATAATTCAGAAATATCTTTTATAGATCGAACACCACCACCAACAGTAAAAGGAATAAATACTTTTTTTGCAACTTTTTTAACCAAATCAACAACATTGTTTCTGGATTCTAACGTAGCTGTAATATCTAAAAACACCAATTCGTCAGCACCTTCATTGCTATATTTTTGTGCAAGTTCAACAGGGTCACCTTCAGAAGTTAAATTCACGAAATTAACGCCCTTAACGACTTCACCATCTTTCACATCTAAACATGGAATTATCCGTTTGGCTAACATTGGATTAATTCCTTTAATGTGATTTTTCCATCATAAATAGCTTTACCCAAAATAACGCCATTAATATTGTTCATAGCTAATGATTTAATATTATGAATATCCTTAATCGACCCAATACCACCGGATGCTATGGTTGAAATTGAAGAATGTTCAGCGAATGTTTTTAATTGGTCTATGTTTGGACCTGTTAACATTCCGTCTCTTTGGATATCAGTATAAATGGTTCGTTTGAATCCTTTTTTACCAAGTTGCTTTATTAGGTCAACAGCAGATACAGTAGATGTTTCTTCCCAACCTTCCACAGCAACCCATCCGTTTTTGGCATCAATTCCTGCAACTAATCTATCTGGAAATTTGGTCACCCATTCATCCATAACCGGTCCAATATTTAATAATTTTGTTCCAAGAATTAAATCTTGCGCGCCCGCATTAATTGCGGACGTAAGGTGGTTCATAGTTCGAAGCCCCCCCCCCAATTCTATGGTAATTCCACAGGAAGCAATCTCTTCAATAGATTTTAAATTTTTAGGTTCACCATCTTTTGCACCATCTAAATCCACGACATGGACCAAATCAAATCCTGCGTCCAAAAATTGTTTCGCCGTAGCTCCTGGATCAGCATTGTAAATTGTCTTTTGTGAATAATCACCTTGAATGAGCCGTACACATTTCCCATCAATTAAGTCGATGGCTGGAATTATTTTAAATGGAGGCATTTGCAAAATTCCTTAAAATATTTAAGCCATAATCTTGGGATTTTTCCGGATGAAACTGGACACCCATTATATTTTGATTTTGAATTGCAGAAGCAAATGAATCTCCATACTCAGTTTTCGCAATAATATGTGTTTCATCTTCGGGTTGGCAAACATAAGAATGGACAAAATAAGCATAAGCCGAACTTGAAATAAGAAAATTGTTATTAACTGGTTCAACTTTATTCCAACCCATGTGAACTTTACGCTTACTTTTTTGAAAAGGCAGAACATTACCGGGAATAATCCCTAATCCTTTACAAAACCCATTTTCCTCACTTCCTGAGAGTAGAAGTTGCATACCGAGACAAATTCCCAAAATAGGTTTTCCTTCCTTTGCCCATTTATCTAAAAAAACATCCATCCCAATTTTTTTTAGAATTTCCATGGCAGGTTGAAAGGCCCCCACGCCGGGAAGTATTAACCGGTCACATTTGGATAGTTCACTTATTGACCCTGTGGCAACACATGGGAATTTCAAAAACTTGAAAGCATTTTTTACTGAACCAATATTTCCAATACCATATTGAATTACACCAATCATAAAGATCCTTTTGTAGATTGAGTTTCATCGCCCGTGATTTCACAAGCGCGATTTAATGCGAGACCCAATCCTTTAAACATGGTTTCAATAATATGATGTGCATTCTTTCCGTGAAGAACATGAATATGCTGGGTAATTCGTGATTCCTGCGCAAAAGAATAGAAAAAATGCTCCGTCATAGATGTTTCAAATTCGCCTACTTTTTCGACATTAAAATCAGCATTAAATGTATTGTTTGGACGATTACAAACATCCACCACAACCCTCGTTAACGCTTCATCTAACGGACAAAAAGCGTAAGCAATTCTTGTTATGTTTTTGTTTTGTGACCATTCTTTATAAAAGGCTTTTCCTAAAGAAAGTCCAACATCTTCAATGGTGTGGTGAGTATCAATATAAAGATCTCCTTTGCATTTTAGATCTAAATCCCAATTTCCCCAAAAAGCTAAAGATGTGAGCATATGGTCGAAAAACCCTATCCCTGTAGCAATGTTGATATTTTTACTTCCCCGAATATTTAGGGACAGTTGGATATCTGTTTCTTTCGTCTTTCGAGAAACATTTGTCATGATTTGGCTCCATATTTCTTGAAATATTCCATGATATCATTCACATTATAATCAGATTCTGGAATATCATTATTATTACCAACACAGCAAAACTTCATTTGCATTTTCGATTGCTCATTAAAGTTTTTCACCAATAAATAATCATCAATTGAATCCCCAAAATATATAGGAGAGTGGCAGGCTAACTCATTAATAATATTCATAAGATTTTCAGGATTCGGTTTATCTAATGTTGGATTGTCAGAAACCGCAACACGAGAATCCGGTAATTCCCAGCCAAGAATACTGAACCCTAATTCCATTTCAGTTTTATTCCGGCCAGTTACAATTCCAGAAATTGGTAATATGTTTTTAATATTATTTTTTGTGATGAACGGTGTTTCATTTTTCCACATTCCATCTATTTTAATGGATGTTGGGTTAAATCCATATAGTTGTTTGCAAGCCGTGGTCCCACCATAAGCTTCCATTGCTAATTGAGATACATTTTCTAAAAATGAATCAGTCATATCCGGAATAGCTTCTATAAATAGTTTAGGCTCACTATTTTTATTGATGACCACTTCAAGAAATGATTCAAATGAAGTTGATGGATAAAATGCAATCCAAGCTGCACCTGCAATTGCAACATCCCAATCATTATTAAAACCCGAAATTTCTTTCAATGAATTATAATGGGATAATTGAAATCGGGACGATGCTGTTGCTTTTTCGACTGCATATAGTACAGCTGAACTAAAAGATTGACTTGTATCAATCAATACACCATCTACATCAAATATGTATGCATCAAAATTCAAGTCATTTCCTTCAATATTTGGATGAGAGTATTATTTTCGTCAGTGGTACCCACAGTGATTCGATTATACCTTTCAAGATCTTCATACGATGATATATTTCGAATAAGGATACCTTTATTGGCGCAATAGTTGAATACGTATTCAGGTGTTTTATCAGTTGAAACCAAGAAAAAATTTGAATGGGATTGGATAGCTTTAAATCCCGGAAAAGTATTCAATTCACTAATGATGCGGTCTCTTTCGTTACATATCATTTCTGCTCGATCACCTACAATATTTGAATAATCTAAAAGGGTGTTTAATGCAATAATTGATGGCATATCTAAATTAAAGGGTAGCAGGCACTTTTGGATTTCAGATGCCAATTCATTATGCATTAACCCATATCCAATTCTAAACCCAGCCATAGCGAATGCCTTGGAGAAAGTTCGTGTTACAATCAAGTTTTTGTAGGTGGGTAACAACCCAATGGCAGAAACATTTGAAAAGTCTACGTAAGCTTCATCAACCACAATCAATCCGGAAGTGTTTTTAACTATTTTTTCAATTATGTTTATGGGAATCAATGAACCAGTTGGAGAATTTGGATTACAAATAATTGTTAACTTTGCATGTTTTGATTTAGATAGCAAATCCGGTAGGTCAACATCAAAGTTAGAATCCAATTTTGATTCAATAATTGTTGCTCCTTTTTGTTCTGCCAGTATTTTATAAACTGCAAAAGTTGGAGATATCGAAACAATCGTATCGTTTGAGCGAATACTCGCTGTAAAAAGAGCTTGCAATATTTCATTTGACCCTTTGCCGATGACGATTCCATTTTCATCAATATGATTGTTTTTAGCAATTTTCAATTTCAAATCTGTTGAAATTAAATCAGGGTATCGATTCCAATTACTTGATAAAATAGATTCACTAATACGGCTTTTAATTTCGATTGGCCAATCCCAAGGAGATTCATTTTGGTTTAGCTTAATTTGAAATGGTAATGTTTTCACTTTGTAAGCAGGCTGGTTTAGCACATCTTTTTGAACCCAATTACTGATCATGATTCATCTCCATTTCGGAGATTTACAGAAAGTGCATGCCCCATTAATCCTTCAGCTTCTGCCAACAAACTTATTGCATGAACACTTTTTTGATTTGCGCCGGCTTTGGTCACAGAGTATGGGACAAGAAAATCTAACACATTTAATAATCCACGATATTTTGCTGTTCCAGATGTTGGTAATGTATGATTAGGGCCAGCCCAATAATCTCCCCAAGCAACTGGCGTTTCTTGACCGATAAAAATTGCTCCCGCAATACACTTATCATATAGCGTTTCCATATTATTTGTTTGAATTGAAAGATGCTCTGGCGCAATTTGATTTGATATTTCAATACATTCATCAAGTGATTCAGCAAAAAATGAGACTCCGTTATTTTTTAAAGATTCGGTCGCTGTGTTCTTCGTGCTGATTTTTTGAAGTAAACGCTCTATTTCATTCTTTGTATTTTCAATAATATTTTTATTTGTACTTAATAATAATGTAAAAGCATCTTTATCATGCTCGGCTTGAGAAATAAGATCTGATGCAATAAGTGTAGGGTTAGCAGTTTTATCCGCAATAATGACAAGCTCTGTAGGGCCAGCAACCATATCAATTCCCACTCTATTTGAAACATATTGCTTTGCTGCGGCTACATATCTATTTCCTGGACCTACAATTTTATTTACCTTTGGAATAGTTTCAGTCCCAAAAGCCATTGCTGCAATAGCTTGGGCGCCACCAATTTGGTAAACATCAGAAACTCCCAGAAAATTACAAACAGCTAATACCGTTGGGTCTGGCAATCCATTGGATTGCGGAGGTGTACAAACAATAATATTATTCACACCAGCGATTTGGGCCGGAATCACATTCATCAATATCGTGGATAATAACGGATAATTACCACCAGGAACATATACACCAACTTTACTAATGGTTCTCCATTTTAAGGAAACTTTCGTACCATCATTTTGCTTATGATCAAAGCTTTTGGGCAATTGCTTTAAGTGAAATGATCGTATATTTTTTGAAGCTTGACTGATTGCATTTAATAATAATTTATTAGAAATAACACAATCGTCAATTGAGACACGTAATTCTTTTAATCTAACATGATCAAATTGTAAAGTAAGGTCTTTGATTTTTTCATCACCGCCACTTCGAACTTCTGCAATAATTTTTCGCACGATAAGTGAATCCCCATCAAAAGCACGACGCTGTTTGGCGATTTTCTCTAATAACTGAGTCTTTTTTAGTACTTGAGATAGCATTAAATAATAACTTTATTTAATGGGTATTCAATTATATCTGTTGCGCCATTATCTATAAGAAGTGGTATAAAATCACGTACTATTTTTTCTTCTACAATAATTTCTACTGCAGATCCTGAATCGTTAGTAAGTTGACTTATCGTTGGTTTTTTCAATGAAGGTAAAATAGAAATGAGTGAATCTAGGTTTTCATTATTTACATTCATTTTTAATCCAACACGTGATGTTGCATTTATGCTACTTTGGAGTAACCGAGAAATGTTATCAATTTTCTTCTTTTTCCATGGATTGTTATAGGCATCTTTATTTGCAATTAAACGTGTACTGGATTCCATGATAGTATCAGCTATTCGTAGATTATTTGCTCGTAGAGATGATCCTGTTTCTGTCACTTCAACAATTGCATCTACAAGAATTCCAGGTTTTACTTCCGTTGCTCCCCACGAAAATTCGACATGAGCATTCACATTGTTTTGTTTCAAATATTTTTTAGTTATATTGACAACTTCTGTACTAATTCGTTTCCCTTCTAAATCTTTTACAGACCGAATATCACAATTTTCTGGTACAGCTAAAACCCACCGAACAGGTCGCATATATGATTTTGCATAAATAAGTTCACAAACTTCTACTACATCTGACTCATTTTCATCAATCCAATCTTTCCCGGTAATTCCCATATCAAAAACGCCCTGCTCTACATATACAGACATTTCTTGAGCTCGAATGAGCCAAGCTTCTATCTCAGCGTCATCGCAATAGGGCTTATATGCCCGGCTGGATAAAGTAAAATTCCATCCAGCTTTTTTTAATAGTTTTAAGGTTGTGTCTTGAAGACTGCCCTTCGGCAATCCTATTTTCAAATTATTATTCATTTTGTTCCTTTTGGGTAAAAAAAAAGCCTTCCAAGTATCTGGAAGGCTTTTAAATTTTATATTTTTATTAAAAAATTATATAGCTCGGCCAGGCCTTCCTATTAAAGTAAAGGGATGATGATGATGGTTATGGCGTCGTCGCATGTTCATAATTCAGTCATGAAGCTATCGATTTTTAATATTTAAATGCAAATAAATTCTTTGATAATTAAAAAAATAAAATAATCAATCGATTCCTACCCCAAATGATTCTTAATATTTCCACCATCTATTAATCCTGTTTAATTACAATTTGATATAACATGAAACTAAAAATACTAAAATTTGGCGGATCTTCAATTTCAAGTGCTGCCAGAATCGAAAATGTTGCTGATATAATTCAGACTCAACGCAGTCATTCTGAAATAGCGGTGGTTGTTTCGGCTTTTGGTGGCGTAACGGATCAATTATTAGCATTAGCAAACTCAGCATTCAATGCTAAACCAATTGAATACTCATTACAAATATTATCAAATCATCATCTTCAAATTATCAATACTCTTTTTGAAGAAAATAGCACAGAGATTAAAAAACTGTTTGGGGTTTACCTGAAAAAATTGAAAACTGATTTAGATATAATTACCAATGATAATAAACTCACACCTCAAGCCACGGATAAAATTCTCTCTTATGGAGAACTGATTTCATCCACAATAATTTCTTATTATTTGACTCAAAAAAACATTCCTGCAGAACAATTAGATGCAAGACACGTCGTTTTAACAGATAATCATTTTAATAATGCTTATGTCCACTACCAGCGGACTTATAATCGAATACGGGCTTATTGTAAAAACCGGAATAAAATGCAAATTATTACAGGGTTTTTGGGAGCAACTGAACGAGGTGAGACTACCACACTCGGGCGTAGTGGTTCTGATTATTCAGCATCCATTTTTGGTGCTGCACTTATTGCTTCTTCAATTGAAATTTGGACAGATGTCAATGGTATTTTATCAGCAGACCCTAATATTGTAAAGGATGCAAAAACTATATCTGAACTTACTTATGAAGAAGCAATGGAATTAGCACATGCTGGAGCACGCGTTATATTTCCACCTACAATGATTCCAGCTAAATATAAAAATATTCCTATTATTATTAAAAATACTTTTAATCCAAATCATCCTGGATCTCGTATTTCTCAGTCTCGCGAATTAAATAATAAAAATGAAGTTGGGATATCTTCATTATCGGGAATTAGCCTTTTACGTCTTCAAGGTGCTGGGATGGTAGGAATTCATGGGATCAATGCTCGAATTTTTTCAACCTTAGCAAAAGAAAAAATAAGCGTCTTACTTGTTTCACAGGCATTCAGCGAACATGCGACATGTTTTGCTGTTAATCCCAATTTGGTTGAGAAAGCTATTTTAGTTCTTGAATCTGAATTTGAAATGGAAATGAAAAACCATTATATCGATCATATCAGATGTGAAGATGAACTATCTATGGTAGCGGTAGTTGGAGAGGGAATGAGACATACACCTGGAATTTCCGGTAAAGTTTTTGGTCGATTAGGCATTGAAAAAATTAATATTATTGCAATTGCGCAAGGTTCATCTGAGAGAAATATATCATTTATTATAAATAATAAAGATGTCAAGCGAGCTATTCGCTCATTACACCATTATTTATTTTCTGATTTAAATAAAAAAAATCTTTTTATTGCTGGTATTGGATTGGTGGGTAAAGACTTAATTAAACTTATAAGTCAAAATAAGACTTTAAATGTTTGTGGAATTATGAATAGTAAAAAAATGCGAATAGATCTAACTGGAATTAAATTAAAAACAATTTCAACAGAAATAAGCAAAGGTGTACCATCAAACTTGGATTCTTATATTTCTATGGCAATAGAAACACCTAATGCTATTTTTATTGATGTAACATCATCACCTATTATAGCTGAAAAAACTTCGTTATTAATCAAAAATGGTGTTTCGGTTGTAACTGCTAGTAAACTCGCTAATACCATGAATCAGGATTTTTATGATTCAATTCGTGCTAATTCGATTATTAGTGGTGCCCATTTTAAATACGAAACCAATGTAGGTGCAGGGCTCCCAATTATTGAAACATTGCAAACACTTTTGGCTACTGGTGATTCTATAGAAAAAATTGAAGGAGTTATGTCCGGAACATTAAGCTATTTATTCAGTCAATTTGACGGCTCAACTTCTTTTAGTGATTTGGTTAAACAAGCTCAGGAAAATGGATTTACAGAGCCTGACCCAAGAGATGATTTAAATGGAATGGATGTTGCCCGAAAAATTCTCATACTGGCAAGAGAAACCGGTGTACAACTTGAATTATCAGATATATCTGTAGAAAATCTTATTCCATCGGAAATGGATCCGGATTTATCTGTGGACAAATTTTTAGATCAATTCTCTAAATTTGATTCTAATTTTCTGAAACAATATGAATCGGCAAAAAAAGAGGATAAGGTTTTACGATATATCGCAACTTGGAATGGCGAAAAAGCAATCGTCGGATTAAATGCAGTAGGGAAGTCCAATCCATTTTACCATCAAAATGGACGTGAAAATTTTATTGTTTTTACAACTAGAAGATATAAAGATGCACCCTTAGTCATTAAAGGTCATGGTGCAGGTGCTGAAGTCACAGCCGCTGGCGTATTAGGAGATATTTTAAAATGCACCAATTAAAGAATAAAATAGCAGTTAGTGTATTAGGTGCCACAGGAATGGTGGGCCAAAATTATCTTCGGCTCCTAGAAAATCATCCCTGGTTTCAAGTTGTAGATGTAGCAGCATCTCCAAGGTCGGCCGGAAAAACATATGCTAAAGCCGTTGGAAAGAACTGGTTCATGAAAAGTGATATACCAAATAAAATAAAAGAATTAATTGTGAGAGATGTAAATGATTTTGAGAAAATCCCCAAAAATGTATCCTGTGTTTTTTCTGCGATAGAACTTTCTGAAAAAGAAGATACACGTAATTTGGAATTTAAATATGCAAAAGCAGATTATGCTTTAATTAGTAATAGTTCAGCCAACCGTTTTACAAACGATGTGCCTATGATTATCCCTGAGATAAATCCTGAACATACTGGTATCATCCCGATTCAACGGTCCAACCGAAATTTACCAGAAAATGGGTTTATTGCGGCAAAACCCAATTGTTCGATCCAATCATATTTGGTAACACTTTATGCATTGGAAAAAGCTGGATTCCCTATAAAGCATGTTCAGGTCACCACTCTACAAGCTATATCCGGCGCAGGACAAGCAGGGTTAACTTCAGAAGAAATGAGAGAAAATGTAGTCCCATTCATAGGTGGCGAAGAAGAAAAAACTGAAAAAGAACCTTTGAAAATTTTGGGTAAAGTCACGGAAAATGGAATTCAGAACTATAATCAAATTGAAATTTCCGCTCTCTGTACTCGTGTACCAGTGGTTGACGGTCATACAGCTGTGGTGCATGTTACATTTAAAGAAAATATCCCATCACTAGAACAAATAAAATCAATTTGGACTGATTTTAAGGGAATTCCCCAGCATCAAAATTTGCCCATGGCACCGAAACGACCCATCATTTATTTTGAAGAAGAAAATCGACCGCAACCTAAAAGGGATTGTGATTTAGAAAAAGGAATGGCTGTGAGCGCGGGACGTTTGGCTGACGCTAAATTTTTTGATATTCGATATGTGTCGCTTTCCCACAATACAGTTCGTGGCGCTGCAGGTGGAGCAATACTCCTGGGTGAATTATTAGTAAACCAAGGATATATCCATGGGAAATAATTCAATCAAAATAAAAGGAAATGCATCCGTTGCCAATGTTTCCTGTGGATTTGATTGTATAGGTTATTCAATTTCTGACCCGGGAGATATTATTACACTCTCCAAAAAAGACATGTCTGGCATCGATATTTCTATGTCAGGATTTGGATTTGATTCCATTTCTTCCAATCCAGAAAAAAATACAGGTGGCAAAGCAGTTCTTTCGTTGCTTGATGCAATAGATAGCCAACAAGGATTTAAACTCCATATTGAAAAAGGGATTCCGCCTGGGAGCGGAATTGGTTCCAGTTCAGCAAGCGCGGCAGCAGCAGTGCTTGGCGCAAATGAATTATTGGGAAATCCTTTATCTTTAGATGAACTATTAATTCATGGAATGGCAGGAGAAGCGGTAGCATCGGGCGGATTCCATGCGGACAATATAGCTCCAGCATTATTTGGGGGAATTATACTAGTAAGAAGTTATGACCCTTTGGATATTTTGAAATTACCCGTTCCTGATAATTTATTTAGCACAGCAGTTTTACCTAATATGACAATTAACACAAAAGAAGCGCGAGAAATTCTTCCTAAAAATGTTCCGTTAAAAAATGCAGTTGAACAAGCAGGAAACTTGGCGGGATTTACGCTGGGACTTCATGAATCAAATTTTGAATTATTAGGGCGTTCTATGATCGATCATTTCGCAGAACCCCATCGAGCCAAGCTCATTCCCGGATATAATAAAGTACGGCAATCCGCTTTGGATTTTGGTGCAATTGGCTGTGGAATTTCAGGTTCCGGCCCCTCGGTTTTCGCCTTATCGAACTCTTTAGAAAAAGCAGAAGAAATTGGAAAAGCCATGGTGAATGCATTTAAAATTGTGGGGCTGAAAAGCACCGCCTACAATTCACCCATTCATACAAATCCACCGAAAATATTGGATTGAATCTTGCGTTTTTTTAGCACAAAAAACAAAGTCGTTTCTGTGGGATTCAAGGATGCACTATTTCAAGGTTTATCCTCGGATGGTGGCCTTTTTATGCCCGAGACCATCCCTCATTTAGGAACCGACTTTTTCAATTCAAAATTAAACTATTCCGAATGTGCTGTTGGCATGATTCATCCATTCACAAAAGATGATTTAACGCATTCTCAATTAACGGATATTTGTGAATCAGCCTTTGATTTTCCAATCCCAATTAAAGAATTAAATGATACCGATTCTGTACTTGAATTATTTCACGGACCCACATTAGCATTCAAAGATTTTGCCGCTCGATTCATGGCCCATACTATGTCACATTTTCTTGAAAATGAAAATAAAGAATTAACAATTCTTGTCGCAACATCCGGTGATACGGGTAGTGCGGTGGCAAATGGTTTTTTTAACATTGATGGTATTAAAGTTATTATTCTTTATCCATCCAATCGTGTCAGTACAATTCAGGAAAAACAACTCACCACCTTGGGTGGAAATATTACCGCTTTAGAAATTGACGGCTCCTTTGATGATTGCCAGCGCATGGTTAAAACTGCTTTTCAAGACACTGATCTGCGAAGCCGTTTATCATTAAGTTCAGCCAATTCTATTAATGTGGCTCGCCTTCTTCCCCAAACTGTTTATTATGCCTGGGCATGGAAACAATATGGTAAAGACATTCCTGTCATTTTCAGTGTTCCCAGTGGAAATTTCGGAAATTTGACCGCTGGATTATTGGCAAATCGCATGGGAATTCCTGTTGAGAAATTTATTGCTGCCACGAACGCTAATGATACTTTCTCGAATTTTTTAAACAATGGAATAATTCAGAACCAAGATGCAATTCAAACAATATCCAATGCTATGGATGTTGGTATCCCCAGTAACTTAGATCGAATTCAAAATTTGTATTATAATGATGTAAATCAAGTAAAGACCGATATTTCTAGTTGGAGCTTTTCAGATAAAGCCACAAAAGACTGTATTCAAAATATCCGAAATGAGTTTGAATATTTAATTGACCCACATACTGCAATTGGGATTTTAGGATTAAACCAGTATCGAGAAAAAACAAATTCAAAAGCAAAAGGCATTACATTATCTACAGCACACCCAGGGAAATTTTCAGATGTAATTGAGCCTATCATAAAAAATAAAATACCATTACCACTGTCTTTAAAAATTGCTATGAAAAAAGAAAAAAATTCTATTAAAATGTCCAAACATTTTTCTGAATTAAAAGATTATTTGCTTTCGACATGAATACCTAACCCTGAGAAAACTTTATGAAATTTGATACAAAAGTTGTCCAATCGGGAATGACTCCGGACCCAACCACCGGTGCCATTGTCCCACCCATTTACCAAACAGCTACCTATGTTTTGGATGAAGTTGGCAAGGATAAAGGATTTGACTATACGCGTTCGTCCAATCCCACGAGACAGATTATGGAAGAAGTATTAGCCGATCTCGATGGTGGAAAATTCGGTGTAGCTTTTGCCAGCGGAATGTCCGCTGTGGATAGTGTAATGAAACTATTGAAAGCTGGCGATCATGTGGTTTGTTCCGATGATGTTTACGGCGGCGTATCTCGGCATTTTAACCAGATATTGGTCAATTATAATCTTCATTTCACTTATGTTGATTCTTCTAATCCCACTAATATTGAAAATGCGATTCAAGCCAATACAAAATTAATTTGGGTGGAAACCCCCACGAATCCACTTTTGAAAATTACTGATCTAGAAGCAGTGGGAAATATTGCAAAAAAACATAATATTCTGTTTGGAGTGGATTCCACCTTTGCCACGCCGGTTTTTTTACGACCGCTGGAATTTGGGGCTGACCTTGTCATGCATAGCACGACCAAATATTTGAGCGGACATAACCAGTTGATAGGTGGAATAGTTATTACCAATCGGGAAGATCTATTTAACCAATTAAAATTCGTCCAAAAAACCATCGGTGCTGTGCCGGGACCCTTCGATTGCTGGCTCACGCTTTTAGGGATAAAAACGCTGGATCTACGAATGAAAAAACATGATGCCAACGCCCAAATTGTTGCGGAATATTTAGAAGCCCATCCAAAAGTTTCTTCAGTTACTTATCCGGGTCTCCCATCCCACCCATCTCATAAAATTGCAAAAAAGCAAATGTCGGGGTTTAGTGGCATGATTTCCTTCGAATTGACGAATGGCATCCTAGCGGGAGAAACAGTTATGAATTCTGTAAAACTCGCAAAATTAGCGGAAAGCCTTGGGTCCGTAGAAACAATGATTACCCACCCCGCCACCATGACCCATGCGGATGTTCCGCAAGAAGAACGTGAAGCCCGAGGACTCACTGATGGACTGGTGAGACTATCCGTAGGCATTGAAAATGCTGATGATATAATTGCGGATTTGGAACAGGCATTAAATCAAGTATAACTAATTCAAAATTGTATATTCCCATATGAAATCGAAAAATAAAATTAAAGAATTACGCAAAAAGATTGATAATTATGATGACCAAATGTTGGATCTGCTTGTAAAGCGATTCGCTGTGTCTAAAGAAATCGGTTACATAAAATCATCCAACAATCTTGAAGTTGGAGATCCTAACCGCGAACAAGATATCATTGATCGATTAAGTGAAAAATTATCTGATAAATTAGACCGTGAAGATATTGCAGCAATTTTTGGACCTATATATTTTATCTCAAAAAAAATACAAAGAAAGTGAAAATAAACTTGGTATCTATAAAAACTAGGTTATAATATTCCTGCCCATGAATAACATGAAAACAAATAATTATTACAGTTGGTATTGGTTTTTTAGCCGCAAAGGGGTTTTGTAGTCCCAGGGAATACCTGTATAAATTGACTGCTCTAAAACCCCGACATGATCGGGGTTTTTTTTTACTCAAAATGGATAAAACACAACTCACATACGACGAATTTCAAAACTTGGTTTCCCAGGGACACCAAACCATCCCTGTGTATAAACGCTTCCTTGCAGATCTACTTACACCAGTAGCAGCTTGGGTCCATCTTTCAAAGAAAGCAAACTATGCATTTTTACTTGAGTCTGTAGAAAAAGGAAATCAATATTCACGGTATTCTTATGTAGGAATTAATCCACAAAAGATTTTGATGCACAAAGATGGAAAAACTACTATTACAGAAAATGGAGAATCCATTAACGTAAATACACATTTTCTCGATTTATTGCGGGAAACTCAATCCCAATATAATATGGTAAAATTGCCAGAAATTCCATCTTTTACCGGTGGATTGGTAGGCTACCTTGGTTACGAAACAATCACTTGGGTAGAAGATATTCCTACTCATGATGAATCCCAATTAGATGTACCCGATTCAGTATTCATGCTTTTTGAAGATATGATTGCATTTGACCATTTGAAAGGATCAGCACTGGTGATTTCCAATGTAACTGTAGATTCAAATCGCGATTTAAAAGAACAGTTTGATTGTGCCCATAAACGTATTGATATAATCGGCGAAGCGCTACATTCTGATGTAGATTATCGAACACCTGTCCGCGTTGAGCAAAGTAAAGTATCATCCAATTTTGATCAAAATTCGTTTGAATCGGCAGTTCTCAAAGCGAAAGAATACATTGTAGATGGAGATATTTTTCAATTGGTTTTGAGTCAACGTTTTGAACGAAAAACATCGGTTGAGCCCACAACACTTTACCGTGCATTACGAACTATAAATCCATCACCGTATATGTTTCATTTAAAAATTAAAGATTTTGATATAATTGGAGCATCACCGGAATTATTAGTCAAAGTTGAAGATGATATCATTGAAATTCGACCAATCGCAGGTACACGCCTACGAGGAAAAACGAAAACAGAAGATCAAGCACTGGCACAAGATTTAATTAATGATGAAAAAGAATGTGCTGAACATTTGATGCTCCTAGACTTGGGGCGAAATGATGTAGGACGCGTATCTGAATATGGATCAATTACCATTCCTGAAAATATGGTAATTGAAAATTATTCCCACGTGATGCATATCGTTTCTGATGTAAAAGGAAAATTGGCGAAAGATAAAGATTCCTTCGATGCGCTCATGAGTGGATTCCCCGCCGGAACTGTAACCGGTGCACCAAAAATCCGAGCCATGGAAATTATTCATGAATTAGAACCAGATCGACGTGATATTTATTCAGGGGCTGTAGGGTTTTTTGATTTTACTGGGAATATAAATACATGCATTACAATCAGAACCATGATAATGAAAAATGGCACAGTCCATTTTCAATCCGGCGCAGGCATTGTGCATGATTCTGACTCCACTAAAGAATTTGATGAAACTGTGAATAAGGCAAAAGCCATTATGGCTGCAATTGATTTCGCTGAAAAGGGTTTGGTGGCGTGAGTCTATTTATTATTATGACCGCCCCTAAATCCCCGGCTATAACAGGCGGGGACTGGAAGGATTTATACCTAAAAGTTTTCCCCTGTAATAGGGGAAATACAAAGGGGTCATAAATAATGATTTTAGTTATCGACAATTACGATTCATTTACTTATAATTTGGTGCAATACATTGGTGCATTTAACCCCGATGTAAAAGTAGTTCGGAATGACAAATTCGAACTGGATAATATTAAAAAATGGAAACCAACCCATATAGTGGTTTCGCCTGGGCCAGGGCGTCCTGAGAATGCGGGAAATTCTATCGAAGTGATTAAAAAATATGGATCACACATTCCAATCTTGGGTGTTTGTCTTGGTCATCAAGCCATTACCATTGCTTATGGTGGGAAAGTAATTCATTCATCAGAAATTGTTCATGGAAAAACAGCAACCATTCAACATAACGAATCGACTATATTTAATGGATTAGATCGTTCTTTTACAGCAACCCGATATCATTCCTTGGTTGCGGATCGAGCAAACTTTCCAAATGAATTAAAAATAACAGCTGAATTAGAGAATGGGCTCATTATGGGAATTGAGCATGAAACTCATCCAGTTTTTGGAGTCCAGTTTCATCCTGAATCCATTGCAACAGAAAATGGGATTCAAATAATAAGTAATTTTTTAAAGATCAAATCATGAAACAAATATTAGAACAATTACTTGATAAACAAAACCTATCTAGACCTGAAGCATTTGATATCATGCATTCCATTATATCAGGAAAATACGATGATATTCAAATAGCTGGATTTCTTATTGCACTTCGCGCGAAAGGTGAAACGGTAAATGAGATTACTGGATTCGCCCAAGCTATGCGTGAAAAAATGGTAACCGTTTCACTTAATACTCCGGCCATTGATATGTGTGGGACAGGTGGCGATGCGCTTGGCACATTTAATATTTCTACGACAGCTACATTTGTTGTTGCCGGCGCTGGTATTCATGTGGCAAAACATGGCAATCGTTCCATGACATCTAAATCTGGATCTGCCGATGTGCTTCAAGCATTGGGAATTTCAATTGATAAATCGGTTGAAGAATCAATTGATGATATAGAAAATATTGGTTTGGGATTCATGTTTGCCCCTGCTTACCACCCTTCCATGAAGCATGCCATAGGCGCTAGAAAAGCTCTGGGAACTCGAACGGTGTTTAATATTTTAGGACCACTTTGTAATCCAGCCGATGTAAAAGCTCAAGCCATGGGCATTTTTCACCAGGATTTAACTGAAGTTCAAGCCAATGTATTAAAAGCCTTGGGCTCCACCGATGTAATGGTATTCCACGGCAGAGACGGATTGGATGAAATTTCTACCACTACCACTACTAAGATCAGCCAAATGCAAGGGGGCGGTAATGTAAATACATTTGAATTTGATTCAACAGAATTGGGATTGGGGCGAGTTTCTCTGGATGACTTAAAAGGTGGCGAACCGGCAGAAAATGCAGAAATCATTCGGGAAATTTTGAATGGCGAAAAGGGGTCAAAACGAAATATTGTTTTACTTAATGCTTCTGCTGGAATTGTGGTTAGTGGAAATGCTCAAAATTTAAAAGATGGGTTAGAAATAGCAACTGAATCGGTGGATTCTGGAGCTGCCTTAAATATATTAAACCAATTGGTAAAATGAATATTCTTGAACAAATATTAGATGTAAAACGTCGGGAAGTTGAACAAATTCAAGATACAGAATTTGGAGATTTAGTTCGTCCAAAACGCAGTCTAAAGGGTGCCCTTTCTGCGCCCGGAATTTCTGTCATTGCGGAAATAAAAATGAAATCACCCAGCGAAGGTGAAATCATGCCAAATGTTGACCCGATTCAAATCGCCAAAGATTATGAATCAGCAGGGGCTGCTGCCATTTCTGTTTTAACTGATGAACAGTTTTTCGGAGGAAGTTTAGAGATTTTGAAATCGGTTCGAGATACTGTTTCAATTCCTGTCATACGAAAAGATTTTATTATAGATAAAAAACAAATTGCAGAAACTGTTCATTATCAAGCAGATGCATTTCTACTTATCGCAGACGCAATAGATCAAGATACATTACAACAATTAATGAATGATGGTAAAACAGCTGGTTTAGAGTTTCTTGTTGAATATCATGATGAAGAGCATGCTGAGTTTGTTTTTGTTTTAAACCCGAAAATTGTGGGTATCAACTGTCGGAATCTAAAAACCATGACAACGGATTTATCCTACTTTGAAAAAATGATTTCTTCCCTTCCATCTTCTTCTATCAAAGTCGCCGAGAGTGGAATTCATACTTCCGATGATTTAAAATATGTAACTGGTTTAGGCTATGATGCAGCACTTGTGGGCACTTCACTTATGAAGACAGGTAATCCGGGAAAAGCGTTGGAAACATTGTTTAAAGGAATATCATGATTCCGACAAAAATTTGTGGAATCACCAATTTAGAAGATGCAATAGTGGCTGTAGAAAATGGTGCTTCTGCCATTGGGTTTATTTTTTATGAAGAAAGCCCACGCGCTATTTCTATCCAAAAAGCCAAATCCATTTCGGAACAATTATCAGAATCAATTTCTCGAATTGGTGTATTTGTGAACCACGATAAGGTATTTATAGATAAATGTATTCAATCCGTCCCACTGAATATGATTCAGCTTCATGGGGATGAAACGCCTAAATTTTGTAATCAATTTAGCCTGCCCGTTTTAAAAGCCTTACGAATTAAAAATCAAGATAGCCTATCAATAATGAATAATTTTAATGTGGCAGGCTTTCTATTAGACACATTTTCAAATGATCAATACGGTGGCACGGGTAAAATATTTGATTGGTCCTTATTAAATGGAGAGTCTAAAGCTTCCATTATTCTTTCTGGTGGGCTCAACTCCAATAATATTTTAAATGCCATTACCGCCGTAAACCCTTCTGCAATTGATATTAATAGTGGCGTTGAATTATCCCCTGGAGTAAAAGACCACGAAAAAATTGAATTACTTTTTAAAAATCTTAAAAAAACTAAATCAACTGGATTCAATTTTGGGTAATCAATTTAAAAATTACAATTTACCTGATGAACGGGGTCATTTTGAGAAATTTGGTGGGAAATTTGTTCCCGAATCACTTATTCCTGCCTTGGAAGAATTGGAGCAGTATTATACAGAAGCAAAACAGGATGAATCATTTCAAGATAAATTGAATTATCTTCTGAAGCATTATTCTGGACGGGAAACAGCTCTTTATTTTGCATCACAAATTTCCGAAGAATTAGGTTTCAACATTTGGCTCAAACGAGAAGATTTGAATCATACCGGGGCTCATAAAATCAATAATGCGCTAGGCCAAATTTTGTTAGCGAGACGCATGGGTAAAAAGAGAATAATTGCCGAAACGGGTGCCGGGCAACATGGTGTTGCAACTGCAACCGTGGCCGCACTGTTTGGTTTGGAATGTATCGTTTATATGGGCGAAGAAGACATTCGCAGACAAAAATTAAACGTGTTTCGCATGAATTTATTGGGTGCAGAAGTTCGCCCTGTTTCATCTGGAAGTATGACATTAAAAGATGCAACCAATGAAGCAATCCGAGATTGGGTTACGAATGTGGAATCTACATATTACCTTATCGGATCTACAGTTGGTCCCCATCCATACCCTATGTTGGTGCGGGATTTTCAATCTGTGATTGGTGCAGAAGCAAAAACACAATTTACAAATCAATCTGGACACAATTTACCCGATCGATTGGTCGCATGTATTGGTGGAGGATCAAACGCTATGGGTTTGTTTTACCCTTTTATTAATAATGATGTAAAAATTGTAGGTGTAGAAGCTGCTGGAAAAGGATTAGAAAGCGGAGAGCATGCCGCAACACTAACCAAAGGAAGCTTTGGTGTCCTACACGGTGCTGCCAGCACATTACTTCAAAATGATGATGGGCAAGTTACGCTTCCACATTCCATTTCTGCGGGGCTGGATTATCCAGGAATTGGCCCAGAACACAGTTACCTTAACGAATCTGGGCGCGTTCAATATTTTTCGGCTACAGATCAAGAAGCATTAGATGCATTTCAATGGCTTTCAGAAAAAGAAGGGATTTTACCTGCCCTTGAATCTGCTCATGCGCTGGCATATTTACGCCAAAATAATAATGGGATTGAATCCGATGAAAATGTAATTGTTTGTCTTTCGGGCCGTGGGGATAAGGATGTCCATACTGTTGCGGAAGCACTTGGAATCAAATTATGAATCGCATTAAAAAACTATTCTGTGAACCAAAAGAAAAACTTATTCCATTTTTTACAGCCGGCTACCCAAAATTAGATTCTACTATTAAATTAGTCTGTGCAGCTGCAGACGCTGGAGCAGATATGGTCGAAATTGGCATTCCATTTTCCGATCCACAAGCAGACGGCCCAGTGATTCAAGCATCCAGCCAACAGGCATTGGATAATGGCATGACACTAAACATAATTTTTGAACAGATAATAGAAATTAGAAAAAAAACTGATGTCCCCATTGCGCTCATGGGTTACTATAATCCGATTCTGAAAATGGGACATGAAACATTTCTGAATAATTGTGTTTCATCAGGAGTTGATGGATTAATTCTCCCAGATTTACCTTTGGAAGAAGCCGTTCCATTTTGCGAATTGGCAAAAGAAAAAGGCATTTCACCTATTTTATTGGTGGCACCCAATACACCTGACAATCGAATAAAAAATATATCAAAATTGGCGGGAGATCTCATTTATGCCGTAAGTATTTTAGGTATCACCGGAAACGATTTGGCTTCCAAGGATGCCTTGTCAGAATATTTGAATCGTGTTCGGGAAAATAGTATTACGCCCTTTGTAGTTGGCTTTGGAATAGGCTCCCGTGAAGATGTGATTTGGTTCAATGAACATTCAGATGGCGCAGTCGTTGGTTCAGCCATTATTAAGAATATGAGCAGTGATAGTAATCCTGTTCAACCAGTAAAAACTTTCATTCAAAAATTAAAAGGAACTGTATGAATAAAATAGGAATTCAAGGCGGGAAAGGCAGCTTTTCCGAACAAGCCGCCCACGAATTTTCCCATAATCATGGGATAGAAGGAGCGGAAATTATTTACCAAATTTCATCGGAACAGGTGTTGTCCGGTGTGGAATCTGGCGAAACAGATTTCGGCATCTTTGCCATGGAAAATGCGCAAGGCGGTGTGGTAATAGAGAGTG